>DAHXNZ010000039.1 GCA_027365105.1 Thermoplasmata archaeon | reverse complement strand
CGGAGCCGTTCCACTCGGATGCCTCCGAAGAGGGTCAGGAGGCGTAGGGATTGGAGGCCCTTCCGACGGCGTAGGACCCGTCGTGGGCCTCCCTCCGGCGACCCATGCTCGATGGCCGGGCCCACGTCCCCCGACCCGCGTTCCTGCGCATGCGCCTGAAGCAACAACCGCAGGAGCTCCCTGCCCTGCACCTCCACCCCGAGTTCCACGCGGTCCAGTCCTGCGCCCGACACCTCCCTGGAGAGGAGCCATTCCTCCAGGCTCCGGAACTGACGGTGGGCAGGATTGAGGTTCGTGGTGAAAGGTAGATATATCCTACGGCATATAACACCGTAGGATATGCCGTCCTCGGACCCGAAGCAGGAACCGTTCGAGGATTGGCTTCGCCCCTACCGAAAGGAGTACTCCCGGACGAGGGCCCGGGTGGAAGGGGTAGGGCTGGTCCTGCGCGGGAGCATCGGGTTGCGTCGTGTCCCCTGTGGCAAGCCTACCTGCCGCTGTCGGAGGTCCGGCAAGGGGCACGGCCCCTACTACCAGATCACCTGGGCCGAGGGAGGGAGGACGAAGTCCCGTTTCCTGTCCCCTACCCTGGTTCCCCTCTACCGCGAGTGGCTGGCGAATGCCCACACCCTTGACCGGATCGTGGAACGGATGCTCTCCATCTCGCGGGAGGCCGCCGACGCTGTTCGCTCGAAAGAGGCCAAGAGGGTCCAGGCCAGGAAAGCCCCCAAGGCCCTCCGTCGCCCCCGCTAAAACGGGGGATATGCCCCGGACCGCGTGATATCTCCCGTTTTAGTCGGGCTCCGGACGGGCTTTCTCGGCGTGCCAAAAAGTAGCCACACCCAATTGAATATGGGTCGGAGCGGCTGTCGTTCAATCCGCTCCTCCGGTGAGAAACAACGCCACCTTCGGTTGCCGTTCGAGACTCTTCGCGTTTGTCGACTTTCGCACAATCTCGATCCCTCCCGGATTCCCGGTGAGGGACCGCCCGCTACCGTGACAGCGCCAGCGCCTCCACCAAGGGTTGGATGATTTCGTGAAGTCGAGGTTCCCCCTCGAACCTCGACGAAACCTCCTCCCGCCACAACTCGCCGCGTAGCGCCGCCATCGCATCGAGGAACGAGGGACGCGCCTTCTTCGGATACCAGGGGAGCTTCACCAACTTGGGGTTCGACCCCTGCGTCTGCAAGTACCATGTCCACACCGCCGAGTAGAGCCAGAAGGCGAGCGAGGCCGCCCGCTCGGGCCCCTTCCCTTTCCAGGTCTGCGGCTCTTCTCCGCCGAGGCTCTGCTTGCTGGACCTCAGGGTCTCCTCGATGGGCCACCTTCCGAAGTAATGGCTCACGATCGCCCCGGGACTCATCGTGAGGTCGGTGGTGAAGAAGTAGTCGTCCTTCTCGTGGCCCAGGGAATCCCGGGAGACCACCACTCGGATCGGTCGGGTCCCGCACGTTCCATACCACAAGACGATGCGGGAGAGCAGGAGCCGACGATCGAGTCGTCCTCGGCGGTCGACGGCCACGTTCTCCCAGCCCTCCAGGGTCCGGGTGGCCCAAGACGTGAGGGAGGGGAGCCGGTCGCCCTTCTTGCGGGGGCGCCCGTTCTGCCCGGGTCGACGGGGCGCAGGGAAGTCGTAGAGGGCGGCGTCCCGGCGGATCCGGGAGGTGACCTCGGTGCGAGGGAGCATCCGTCCGGCCAGGGGAGCATACGCTCCATCGGCGATGAGGTGGAACGCCCGGTCCGGATGGCGCTCGGCGAGTCGTTGGACCGAGCGGGCGCCGAGCTCGGGGAGGGTGGTCCCGCCCTTGGGATGGAGGTGGACGGCGAGAGGAAGCGCGAGAGGCTCGCCGCCCCATGGAGGCCGCACCCTCAGGGCGAGGACGAGGAGGTTGAGTCCTCGGTCGTACATGACCGAGTTCGCGGAGGACCGGACGGCGTCGCGGAAGGTCCCGGCGCCGTGGATCTTCCGTCCCCGACGGTGGAAGAGGGTGTCGTCGAGGAGGAGGTCGACGCGCCCCTCGGGAGCGAAGAGGCCGATCAGGAAGTCGGCGGTGGCGTCCCAGAGTTCGTCGAGGGACCAAGCGGCGGCTCGAACGAGACGGTGGTAGGCGTCGTGGGGCCGACGGTGGAGGAGGTCGCCGCCCCGGATCATGCCGGTGATGGTGCGTCGGGCCGGGCAGAGGACCCAGGCGGTGGCGAGGTCGCGGAAGAGTTCGGCGGAGGGCGCCGTGAAGAGGGCGGCGAAGAGGTCGAGGAGGACGGCCCAGAGGGCGACCGAGGAAGAGGCCGAATCGACCGAAGTGTTCTTGGTGTGGCGTGCTCCCGGAGGGGATGCAGTCGTAAGACTGCCCCCGATGGCGTGCTGCTTCACACCAACGCGTCTCGGGGTTATCCTCAAGGCGGGGGGGTTCCAGTGGCAATCCCCCGGCCCCCAGCGGACGGGTCACGAGAGGGTCAGGACGGGATCAAGATGTGCGAAAGTCGACCGTTTGGAACTACACTCTTAAATCATAGTGCAACCGCATCTCGGTGTGCGCGACTCCGTCTTAGGGACCCTCGGGCGCCGGCGAGCGATCCACGTCATGGACTACCTCGAACGTAAAGCGGGCGGAGCACGGTTCATGGATGTTCAAAAGCACGCGGCGAACGGGGTCACGTCCATCGCGACAAGCCTCCTCACCGCTCTCGAGAAGTGCGGGGCTTTCGTGAAGGACGACTCCAATGACTTTCTAAGGTGCCGCCTCACCCTGGGGGGTCCGCTCGAGAGTTCCTCCACCGGGCGGAGGACGCGCTGGGGGCGGGGCAGGGCACGAGGGCGCGTTCTCGTATGCGTAAAACCCGCAGCGGATCGGCCCGATCCTCCGCGAGAGGGAGGTGACGCGTGAAGGACCAGTACTTCGGAGACATCAACGACTACCGCAAGTACAGCCTGCTTCGGCAGCTCGCCGGCCCAGGCCAAATGGACACTGTCGTTTGCTGGGCCCGGACAGAGGGGGACGGGCGGACCGACGGGAGCCGGATCCAATATCTCGAGGACCCGGCGAAATGGCGCAGGCACGACCCGGTGGTGTTCGATTGCCTCCGAGACCAGGTGGTGGCCGCAGGCCGCCGAGAGGTCTCTGCCATCGAGGGCGCGGGGATCATCCCCCGCTGCCGCTATTTCTCTGAGTTCTTGAGCGACCGCGCCGAGTCCCGCTCGGCGTACTTTGAGAGGCTCGGCAAGTTTGCCGAGGGCGCCGACTTGGTGTTCCTCGATCCCGACAACGGCTTCGGGGTCAAGTCCGTCCCGAAGGGTAGAAGGAACTCCTCGAAGTACGTCTACGCTGACGAGGTGTCTCGACTCTACAGCTCGGGCGTGTCGGTCCTGATTTACCAGCACTTCCCCAGGGTGGGCAGGGCCGAGTACATCCAGCGCCTTCTCAGCGACTTGGGGCCGGCGCTCAGAGCGCGAAACGCCATCTCGTTCCGGACCTCACACGTCCTTTTCCTCCTCCTGCCCCAGCCGCGGCACCATGCCGCCCTAGCCGCCGGGGCGGGGCGCGTGGTCGATAGGTGGCTCGGGCAGGTCGAGGTGGGGTTCCACGTTTCCGCTAGGGACTTGAGCTCTTGGAAAGCGAGGCCGACTCACCTCAAGGGGGTCAGGCCACTCGACTCGCGTCGCCTGACCGCCGCCTCTTAGAGTGCCCTAGGAGCGTGTAGCCCAACTCGAATTGGGCGGAGGTAGGTCAGGCGTCGCCTTTCAAGGGGAGGGGTGACCCTCCCCTCCCTCTCCTTCCCCCCGTTCTTCGACCCTACGCGACCCGAGCCAGGT
>DAHXNZ010000038.1 GCA_027365105.1 Thermoplasmata archaeon | reverse complement strand
AAGAGTTGACTGTGCCTTCGAGACTCCCACCAACCGAGCAGGGCGATTGCCACTGCAACGACAGCGACTGAGAACGAGACCCAGTCAACCATGAGCCCGAATCACGTCCACCCCGCACAGAGCAACTCCGCCTGCTGAAGCACCGTTTGCGTCGCCGCGTCCAGTCTGCTCGGAGGATATCCCCGTTCCTTCAGAGTCCTCTTGACGTAGAGCCACATTTTCGCCCTCGCCGTCTCCTTGGCCGTCCAATCGATAGAGACATTCTTTCGCACCATCTCGACAACCTGAACAGCGGGGCCACCTACTCCCTACACCGGCGGTGACGCCGGGGTCACCGGCGTTTCCTTGAGGAGCTCGGGGAGCTTCAGTCGTTTCAGGCCCTCCTTCACCCGGCTCGTGACGTTCAGATACCAGGTCCGAGCCTGGCCTCCGAGTTGCACTTCGGTTCGCTCCACTCTTCCGAGATCCTCCAGCAGCCGCTCCTGATACTCCGCGACCTTCTCCTCCTCGACCCCACCCTCCATCAGTCGCCACCGAAGCGCCGTCTGCAATCGCAGCGCCAGCATGCAGACGAACAGATACGCCCGCACCCGTCGCTCCCGTCGGTGTCGTACCGGCTCGAGTTCCACGAACGTCTTCGCCGTCCGGAAACACTTCTCCACGAAGTCCTTCCCCAGGTAGGACCGAACCACTTCCGCCGCCGACGGCCGCTCGTCCGTGCACACCAGCGCATACTTCCCGTCCTGACGCGCCGCCCGCTTCACCTCCCGATCCCGATACTCCCACGCCACCCTCGGGGTCGCCCCGCCCCTCTTCACCCGCACCTGCACGAACTCCTTCCAGTCCCCCACGACCTCAGAGATCGCCGCGTGCAGTTTCGCCTCCGACCACTCCGCCCCCTTCGCCGCGAGGGTCGTCAGCGCCTCCCCGATCCGCGAGAGCGCCTCGTTCCGCTCCACCCGGTCCGCCACCGCCTTGTCGGCGTTCGTGTAGATCACCACCTCGCGGGGAGCGTCCCACAACCGCGCCCGGACCTTCACCGCGTGGATCCCTCCCGTCTTCGACCGCTTCACGAAGCTCGTCGGGGTCTCGGGCACTTCTGTGGTGTCGAGGATCGCCCGCACCTCCTTCGAGGCCTTCGACAATCCTCCCAAGAGATGCCAGCCCATTCCTCGGGCCTCTTCCACGAACCGCTTCCCCATGATCCCGCGATCCACGATGAGCAATCCCGGGGGGACCTTCGCCGACTGCAGCTGCACCAGGAGGTTCCGCACCGTTCCGCCGCCGTTGCGGTTCCCCCGGTAGGCGAAGTGGAAGAGGGGCGTCCGATCGTGGCGACTCACCACCACCCCGACATTCACCTGGGGTCGGGCCTGATGGTCCGGATTGTGACCGACCTCGGCGATCGGACAGGTCACTCCGAAGAACAGCACATTCGTGAGGTCGTAGGCCACGACCTCCTTCTCGCCCTGGGGGAGCGGGTGGAGCTCCCGCCATCGGGCCGACAGCGCGATGTCGAGGTCCCGGGTGTGATCGATGACCTGAGCCAGAGCGGGTTCGTCGTGGCACACGGTGTCGAGAGCGTTCAGGAAGTCGTCCTTGGTGAACGCCTCGTCCGGGAACCCGGTGAGGAGGGGAAGGTCGGTGGTGGCGACCCAGGGGCCGAGCTGGGTCGCACTCTCCGGGTCGAGGACTCGGTTGATCGCCCAGACGGTGAGATGGGTGCCCGGAGAGGGGGAGTCCGGGACCGAACTTCGGCTCCCAATTCGGTTGATCGTCTCGCGAAACTCGAGATCCTCGGCCAGGGTCCAGAGCAGCCGGACCGCCCCGGCCCGGCGAGAATCGTGGTGTTGCACCCGATCCAGGATGGATCCCGGCCCTTTCTGCTGGGGACCTCCCTCGGGGCCGAGATAACGAACGAACTTGCTGACGACCCTCTTTCCCTCTCGGTGGGAGCGCCACTCCTCGAGGTAGACGCGGGTGCCTCGTCGCCGTCGCTTGATCGCCAAGTGGGTGGGACATACACCCCACGCATATAACGACGCCGGTCCATGAGACGGGCCGGTCGGCGGGAGAATCCTCGCCGACAAACAAGTGATCGGATCCGCCCACTATCCCGGAATCAGGGATGTAGGTGGGACATCTTCCCGCTGTTCAGGTCGACAAGCTGCTTCGCGATCTCTCGAAGGGCGGGATCGCCCAATATATCGCGAGCAGTCATATCGCCATACCTGAGACCCCAGTAGAACGCCGCCTCCTCCTGCGTCAGCCCGATCAAGGCTTCTCGGTTTCGGGCGTCCTTCATGGACTCTACGAGGTCGAGGGATGATGCAAAGACCTGAGCCGCATCGATGGAACGGTTCTGGTATTTGCGAGTCATCACTTCGAGCATCTCCGGGAACTGACGGCCAAGGACGAGGTTCCGCCCGGACCACTCCCTCGTCTCATCGTTGAGAAGCTCCCGCAAAACTTCGAGAGCGAGACTGCGATAGGGCAGCCGTCGGATCTCGTCCAAGAACTCGTCCAAGAAGATGGACAGCTCGGGCTCCTTCAGGCCCGCCGCCGAGAAGATATCGACGATCTCGTCGGAGACGACCGCCTTCTCGTCCACGCCCAGCTGGCGCAGGGCGAGCGGAGGCTTGGCCGCCAAGCCTCGGGCCACCGCCCGCTCTTGAATCCCCCACGCCTCATCCCAGCTGATCCCGAGGAGCTCGGCGGCGGCGGCCGTGTCCGTCTCCTGCATCACCTGGATTGACCATCGTTCGAACAACGTCGTGAACCGAGGGTTCGCTTCCGCCCACGGGACCCGGACATGGATCTCCCTGTGTTGAGGGCACTCCACCCGGGGCACACGGGCATGAAGGCAGGTCTGAAAGTGGCAGCTATCGAGGTGACGCCAGAGTCGTCCCTCCTCATGGTCGAAGAGGAATCGACTCTGGCCACATTCCGGACAGGGCCGGTGCGTTCCGTCCGGATGGGCCACCCAAACGTCGACGCGGCGATCGGCAATACTCATCTCCACGCGATCGACCGTCCACGGCTCTACGATACTCGGGACGTAGCGGCAGAGGTCGATGTCCTCCAGCATCGGCTTCCCCCGCAGGGGACGCACCGGGGCGACCTCAAGCTGCCCCCGACAAAGCCGGGAGAACAAATATATGAAACGGGCAACGCGGAGACTATAGGCCTCGCAGCTGTCGCCATGGTGTGCCGTTCTCTTCCGTTTCCCGCCAGTTTCTCACCGCAGCGCTGGCCCATCTTGTAGCCGCAAGCGTCGTGCTGCTGCTGGGCTCGAGCGTAGGGGCTCTCACCCTGCGCTCGGACTTCCTTGTCTGGATTCTTCTCATCGGCTTTGTCGGGTTCACCACCACCGGGTTCGCCTTCCACCTCTTTCCGACGATACTCCGGCGCCCTCAGCCACCGTTATGGACTGCGCAGATGGCCTTCCTCCTCGCGGAGGGAGGGCTTGTCCTCGGGGCGGTTGGCCTTTCTCAGGCTACTTCGCCTCCTTTGCCCGGATGGGTCTTTTCCCTCGGAGCCCTGCTTTTCCTGGGGGGTGAGGGCGCCGCTGCAGGTCTCTTCGCTCACCAGCTCATTCAGCCCCGACTGAAGACTCCCGGTCCGGAAGCCCGCCCGGGTGATGCCGCGACGTTTCCTCTCTTTCTCGCGTCGTGGGTCTCGGCCGTGGGCGCGGGAGGGCTGTTCGTCCTCTCTGGACTCGCCCAAGGGCCCGGGTTCGGTTGGTGGTTCGCCGCGGTACACCTCTTTGTCCTTGGGCACGTCGTTCTTCTGATCACAGCGGTCAGCCTCCGCCTCGTGCCCCGCTCGCTCAACGCTGACGTATCCCGCACTGCCGTCTACCTCCTCGCCAGCCTAGCCACCACGGGCGCCATACTCGTTCCCGTGGGGATGCTCGAGACATCTCCGTTTTCAGCCGCCAGACTCACCATCTTCGCCGCGCCCGAGGCGGCTTTCGCAATCCTCTTCGTATCCGTACTAGTCGTCCTTGTGAGTCGGGCTCGGACTCCCCGCGCAGAGGCCAGCCTGCACCTGACAAGCCTGACCTTCTTCCTGATCGGGGGGTCGATTGGCCTCTGGATGGTCTTTGAAGGGAACTACACCCCGGTCGTTGCGCATGCACTTGCCGGCGTTCTAGGGTTCGTCGGCCTTACAATCCTGTTCATGTGGTTCAGTATGGTTGCCCCGTTCCTGCGAATCTCCCATGCTTGGACACGGTGGATGCTCTGGACCCTCTCCGGCATCTGGATCGGTGGGGTACTCGTTGCCATCATGGGCGGAATCCAGGACTGGTTCGGAACCGGCTGGTTCCTCTCGCTCTCCGGTGCCCTCCTTCTTGGGGTGGTTATCGTGTGGGGCGCCGGTACGATACCGGTCCTCTTTCCGGGACTGAATCCCTTGCCGGGCCTGACCAGCGAGAAGATCCGGGTCATTCGGGACCGATGGAAGAACCGATGAACGATGCTGGAGAGCCTCAATCCCTTCGGTAGCCGAGCGACCACCGAGAGCTAGACCAGAAGTTCGAGGAATTCAAGACGACCCCCGTATCCCAGACGGCACGACAGCTCCCTCGCCCCATCCAAGGGTCGTTGGTCTACGTTTTCTGGAACTCGGTGCGCGTTATCGAAGCCTCTAGATGCGGTCGCTAACGTTCACATCGCGCTACCCAGAGATAGGAGACCCCACCATGACTCACGATTGTCGGTCCTGCACCTGTGTCTCATGTTCCCCATGGGACGATGGGGTTCACAACTTCCGGCACATGAATCGCATAGAGGCCTGTGATTGTGCTCAATGCCCTCAAAGCCGGCCGTGGTATCCGGATCTGCGATTGCGTGCGTCTGCGTGGAATTGGAGCAGCAAGTAGACGGTTGTCATGCCCTGCCTTGTAAGGACTCAGCTCCACGGCCCGGCTGAACGCGCGCGCACGCGCGTTCACTTCGGCCGACAGTTCTAAATCTAGGGAGCCGTTCAGCCATCGCCCGAGAGCGATGGCCCCTCGGGATCTTCGACT
>DAHXNZ010000037.1 GCA_027365105.1 Thermoplasmata archaeon | reverse complement strand
ACAGTGTGGCGGACGTGCGCGAAGCGAGAGCGAAGGTTCTGGGAAGTGATGGCGGACAGACTCGGCGCGCTCCCTCAGGCCGGGGCAGGTCCTCCGTCAGCCGGGCCAGCAAGCTGAGTCCTTACGTCAGCTTTCTGGAGTCGGATATCCACATCACGTGCAACAAGCCGACCGGCACTACCCCGGTCAACCCCGTAACCCTCGGCCCGACGTCGATCACCCTGTCGGCCCGAGGCACCTGGTCGACCTTCTTCGGCCTCGTTCCCTCTCCGCTGGAGTTCGCCGTCCAGCGGAACGGCAGCAGTTCAACCTACTCGATTTCCTCAGCGTGGAACACCACGCTCTACGCCACCGGCACGGTCACGGTCACGTCGAACGGGGCGGTCGTGCACCGGAGCCTGGGGCCTCCGGCACTTGCGGAGTCGGTCCAGATGAGCGTTCCGGTGACCGCGGGGACCTACACCGTCTATGCGAATGTCACCGATCTTGGGGGAGGCTACAACCACAGCTGGACCCCGATCCTCGCTGCGGGATCCGAACTTCAGGCGGCCCAGACCAGTACCGTACTATCGACGTGTGCTGTCGACCTCTCCGGAGCCGCGCCGGCGAGTGTCCAAGTCCCCGAGGGATTCCAGAGCAATACGACCGCGACCTCCGTCACCCTGGTCTGGTCGGCGAACACCAGCGCCTCGGCGGCGGTCGGCTGGATCCGGTATCGCGAAGCCTTCGGCCCCTGGATGGAGCAGACCGCCGTCGAGACCGCCCACTCCGGGGGGCAGGATGATTTCCGAGTGCAGCTGAGCGGCCTTACACCTTGGGGCTTCTACGAAGCCGAAGTGGGCGTAACGACCGAGATATCGAACTGCGCCTCCTTCGAACCCTCCGACCCGGTCAACTTCAGCACCGCCGCGGTTCCCCAGCTGGCGGAATACGACCTTCCGTTCGATTCAATCACCCAAGAAGGCGGAGGCGCGGTCGTGGACTTCCCGCTTCCCGGGAACGTGCTGGACTCCGGGTCCAACTTCTCCCTCGCGGTCGCCGACCACACCACCACGGCTCCCGGGAACGTGACCGACCTCAACCTCACGTCGGGGGAGTTCTCGCTAACGGCGACCACGGTAGCCTTCAACCTCTCCATGTTGACCCCGAACCGCGTCTACGATCTCACGGTCGACTTCGACTACACCATCGGCTCGGCCCATCTGACGGCACAGAACAGTACATTCTCATTCTGGTATCTCAAAGACACGACCGGAGACGGCCTCACCGATTCGGAGAAGGTGCAGGGATGGGATGTGACGACCCAGACCCTCAATGGGACGTATTCAACTCAGCATGTCACGGCCGATCCCAACGCGTATGCCACGAACGGGCTGGTGAACGACTTCATCGAGAAGGAGTATGGGCTGAACCCCCGGACGGTCGACACGGCCGGGAGCCACATGCTCGATACCTGGAACCTCACGTTCAGCCTCGGCCCGACCGGGGGAGCGCTGCCCCTCGGGTCGAACTTCAAGGTCTGGTATGAGAACGCCAGTTACGATCCGTTCGCCCCGTCGGTCGCGTACTCGCCCGGGGTCTGGGAGGACGGGAGCCCGGTCCAGCAGGGTCTCACGAACATCAGCTCGAGCGCTCCGATCCGAACGAGCGGGGACGGCGCAGCGTATGCGGCCCGGGTCTTGTGGAGTTACACGGCCCTGGAGACGTTTGTGGCCCTACCGGGGGTGAAGAACGCGAGTTGGCTGAGGGCGGTGGAAGGCACGTGGAACGGGACGCCTACCCTGACCGTCTGGGGGAAGCTCTCCTGGGGGGCCAACCCGCTTGCGGCTTCGACTCCCGACGACTCGATCCCGGACGGAAGCCGGATCAACCCCCTCCAGACCGAGAGTCTCTCGGTGAACGTCTCGAACCTGTATGTGAAGGGCCTCCAGTCGGGCCAGGGCTATGCGGCCCTCTTCCGGCTCTTTGACGGCCCGACACCGGCCGGGACCCCGGTACTGTCGAACTACTCCGCCCCGGTCGGGCTCTCGGGAGGGACCGCCCGACTGACCGACTACCGGGTTGTGCTGCCGGTGAGCCAGACCTCTGCGTTCCAGACGCTTCAGCTCGAGATTTTGGTCAACGAGAGCGGATCCTCGACCCTGACCCCTGTGGCCTTCGACACCGGGGCCACGGTGGCCAACGTGACCTATGACATGGTCTCGGCGACCGCCCTCTCCGAGACCTTCGGCTCGGTCAACTCGACCCCGAACGGGTCGCTCTCCATGACCCTCCAGGGGATCCCGGTCGGGGGCAAGGCGCCGACATGGCTCTGGATCCCGAGCGACAACTCCACGGAGAATGCGCTCCCGGTGGGGCTGCAGCGCTACACCGGCGAGCCGTCGTTCGACCTGGTGGTGGTGAACGCCTCGGGTTCCATCACCTCCGACCAGTTGCCGATGCCGTGGGGGGGAACCAACGGCACCATCACCCTCGCGCCCGGGCTCAACGACTTCCTGATCCCGAGGGAGCAGTTCCTCGACTCTCCGCTCGGCCAAGCGATCTTCCTGGGCCGGAACACCAGCTACAATGCCTCGGCGGGGGCACCGGCTCTCATCGGGAGCGCCGAGGAGGGATACCTGACCGGGTTTGACGGTGCGAACCTGATGGTCGATCTGGGCGCCTACTGGCAGAACCGGTCGATTGCGACCGGGCCGGGCAACCTCACGGGTTCGACGGAGAAGGGGACTCTGGCAGGGAACCCGATGGAGGTCCAGGTGATGGCGGCCACGACGGCAACCGGCGACAACACCGGGGGCCTCCCGTCGGACCCGGCCCTCTACTCGACGGTGGGGACCCCGTCGGCGCTCCAGTCGATCCTGACGTTGAACATCACCTCGACGGCGACCCTCGACCTGCTGCTGGCCGGGATGATCGACACCACCACTGGCGGGTCCAATGCAGTGAACGGGACGTTCGAATCGGTGACTGGCGAGGTCGGGTTCCTGGGGCTGGCGCCCTCGGTGCTGGCGGCCCTCGCCAACGCAGCGGTGACGAGCGAAGGGCTCTACGGTGCCCCGGGGTACAACGAAGCCCCGCCGGAGTCAGGAGGGGCGTGGGGCGAGTTTTGGAACGCGGTGAGCGCGGTGGAGAAGGACCCGCTCGGGACGGTGCTGTCGCTGGTCGGGACGGTGTGGAGCGCGGCGAGCGCGGCGTTCACGTATCTGAACCACCTCGCGGAGGAGGCGGCGGCGATCGGCGCCGAGATTGTCGCCCGCACTGCCGAGGCGCTGGTCGAGGTCGGGCAGGTCATCGCCAGCGCGATGAAGGCGCTCCTGAACTGGCTCTGGCAAGAGATGGCAAATTTCTTCGAGAGCGCAATCACAGGCCTGACGAGCGCGTTCAAAGCGGCGAAGGCGACGTGGGTTTCCGAAAACCTGGCGGCCGCGAACGAGACAATCGCAGGCATGAACGGGACGGCTGGGGCCTTTTCGCGTGCTCAATCGGAACTTCAGGCAGCCCTACTCGGTCCGTTGTCGCTGGAGGTTGCCATCACGGTCGCCGTCAGCATCGTTATCTACGTGGCCTTGCCATTCGAGATTGGTCCAGGAACCCTGGTCAGCTTCCTTGTGCCGATAATCGTGAGCGCCCTCGGAGCGACTCTGAGCCTGGGTGGCGGAGAGAGTCTACTCGGGATGGTGGGACAGTTCCTCAGTGGGGGGATTGGATCGACGTTCGCTTGGCTTGAGTCAGCATCGGAGTGGATTTGGAACTTGACGCATCCATCCCTCAACTCTTCCGCGGTAACCTCGTTCCTTGCGCCCGATGTCCCGGGGGATCACTGGACTTTCATTGCGTTTCTCCCGGGCACGATCGGGGCCATCGCAAGCCAAGTCTCCATTCCGCTCTTGCGTGCGGCAGGCGAGGGGAATTTCTTCATGCGCTTGAACCTATTCGAGGCTGCTACGGGTCTCGCATTCCTAGCGGTTATCTTGGTCCTCTCGGAGTATTTGCTGTCGATATCGGCGCCATCCGGTCTCGCGACAACGGTAGCGGAAGGGGCGCTCGATGTTGGAGCCCTTAGCCTAGGGTTTGTTTCGATTTTATTCGGAGTCGTGGCTGAGAGCGGCGGTGAAGACGTACCGGTCCCCGCACCTGCTGAGATCCTCGGTTGGGTCGGCATTGGCGCGGGACTTACGGCGGAGGCCGCCGGAGCCATTGACCTCGCGGCACTGTCCCAAGGAGGCTAGCCACCTGAATGACCTACCTCAACCCTCGGAACAGTTCCGCGCCGCCCGCTCCCTTGGCGGGTCTCGTTGTCATTCGAACGACCGGCCTTAGCTGGTACGATCGGATGTACATTGGCGTGACGCTTTTGATGGCGGCATTTTATTACAGCATTTTCGCGTTGTATATCATCACCAGCTTCCACGTCTCTCTCGTGGTTGCGTACCTTTTCTTGACAGGGATTCTGTTAGTATATTTCCTTTTGGGGGAAAATTTGCAAGGGATCCGAAAAGTCCTGATCAGCAATCGAGGCGTGGCTTTTGGCTACCTGCTGCACACCGAGTTCGCCAGTTGGAGCGAGCTGAGGATGAGCCACTCTCCCCAGGTCGAGGCCGAGAGGCGCAGGGGCGTTTACTTCTTCCGTTCTATCGTGACCAGGGGGAGACCCAGGCGGAGGCACAACTTCGTTACCCGAGACCAAGCCCGGGCGATTCTCACACATCCCGCGTGCACCATAAGGGAGATCGAGCCGGGTGTGCGGGTGTACCTGGGGCTGTAGTCGGCTATCTCCACGGCCTGAGTAGCGCACCCGGATACGTGCTACACGCGACGCCCTGAAGTCAACCCCTCTGTCGGGGCTCGATTTATCTCGAGGAAGAGATTGCGGCTGCGTTCCAGCTACCCGCGTCGTTCTATGTCTGTAGCCCGTATCTATTCTGGCTACATGACCTACACCTATCGTCGCAAGCTCCACGGGCGGGTCTACCTCGAGGAGCGTGAGTCCTGTCGGGTGAAGGGCAAGGTGAGGAGCCGCTTCGTCCGCTATCTGGGTGTCGAGGGCGAGCAGAAGGTGAGCCCCAGCACCTCCTCGACCGTGTCCGGCCCTCGGGTTCCTCTCGAGCCGGGGATGTGGACCTTCTCTGGGCCATCGCTCAGGATCTTCGGATTCCCCAGACCATCGACCGAATCTGCCCCCACCGTTCTTCCCCCGGGAGCCCAAGCCCCGGCATTCTCCTCACCCTCTGGGCCATCCACCGCGTGGTCCACCCGGAGAGTGCCACCCAGCTCGAGCGCTGGACGACCACCACCGACCTCCCCTGCCTCACCGGAATCGCCCCGGAGAAGTTCACCAAGGATGCGTTCCTCTTCTCGCTCGACAAGGTCTGTGGCGAGGACCCCGCCACCGCCCGCCTCGTGGACCGTACGGATGTTCTCGAGGAGGAACTCTATCGCCACTGGCGGGCGACGCACCCCCTTCCCCCCGGGGAGCGCGAGACCTTGGCCTACGACCTGACGAGCGTCCTCTTCTTCGGCGTGACCTGCCCCCTCGCCGAACTCGGCTACAACGCGAAGGACGTGGAGGACCAGCTCCAGGTGAACTTGGGCCTCCTCGTGAACCGCATCGACACCATGCCGGTCAGCCATACCCTCTTCGAGGGGAGCCGCCACGGGGTGGCCACGGTGCGCCACATGCTCGCGCGGCTCTCTCGCCGCCCTCTCGCCCTGGGAGAGGAGGGCTCCCGCGGGACCCTGATCTGGGACCGGGAGATGGTGTCGTTCGACCACATCACGGCGGTCGAGGAGATGGGCTGGCAGCTCACCTGCGGACTGCCGAAGACGCTGAACGCGGTCCGGGAGTTCTTGGACGCCACGGAGGTTCTGAGGCGGCCGGAGACGCTGGTACGACGGACCGACATCGCCACGATCTACGCGGTGGAGACCCGGACGAAGCTCTACGGGAAGGAGCGGCGGGTGGTGGTGTATCACAACGGGGCCCGGGGGCTGCGGGAGGCCGACCAGAGGAACGGGGCGCTGGTGCGATCACGGCGGCCCTGGGGAAGCTCTCGGACAAGGGGGCCGCGTGGTCGGAGGCGAAGCTGCACAAGGCCATTCGGGAGGTCGTGGGGCGGTGGGCTCCCTACCTCGAGGTGCGCGTGAGCCGGAAGGGGGAAGGGAAGGGCCCGAGGGTGACGTGGAGCTACCACCAGCACGCGCTGAGAGCGGCGGAGAGGCGGGACGGGAAGTACGCGCTCTTGGTGACCGACCCGAAGCTGTCGGTGAAGGAGGTGGTGGACGCCTACCTGGAGAAGGGCTTCATCGAGAAGGGGTTCCGGGCGATGAAGACGGACGAGGAGATGGAGCCGGTCCGGCACTATCGGGAGCGGCGGGTGCGGGCCCGCGAGTTCGTTCAGGTGCTGGCGCTCCGTCCTGCCCTCCCGCTGACTTAGGCAGCAGGTAGGCAGCAGGCCGCTCCGAGGGCGGTGAGGAGGTCCTTCTGCTCCTTGGTGAGCCGGGTGCACCATTCCCGGACCGATTTCCCCGAGCCAAATCT
>DAHXNZ010000036.1 GCA_027365105.1 Thermoplasmata archaeon | reverse complement strand
GGACGGCCCGACAGTAGTCCGCGAGCTGGAGCGATGGAAGGCCGAAGTAAAATCGTGGCCAATCACTCTTGACCCCCAAGACGCCCGAGAGCTACGGAGACGGCTCCCCTAGTTTTGTCCCAAGGTCGCCTGTTCGGCCCCGAACGTCAAAGGCCGCGAACCCGCGCGGACCTCAGTTCGCCTCGAGCCGAACCGGCCCCGGCCGGGCGCGGCGCACGCAGGTAAAATAGGAGGGGCCTTCTGCCGCCGTGGCTGCGGGCATAGTGTAGTCTGGCATCACATAGGCTTGCCAAGCCTATAACTCGGGTTCAAATCCCGGTGCCCGCATTTCTCCGCACCGGCACGGGCCCGCTTCACCCACCCCCCTCGGGAACCCGCCCCACGAACACCCTCCCGGCCCCCGTACCGGTTTGCGCCGAAGCCATCGAACGTTGGACGCCCCACGCCGGGCCCGATCGGTCGGAGTCGGGCCGCCCCGGGATTCCGGTCGACCGGCAGCGGCTCGTGGCATCCTCTCCCGTCGGGCCACCGGAGCGGGTGGCCCGCCCCATCGCATCACCGCCGACGCGAGAGGCGATGCCGGCGTCCTCGACCGGAGTCGCCGTCCCCTTCGTTGCGGTGGAGGCCCGGTCGTCCAGGGCGTCGACTCCCCGGTGCCCCCCGGGCCTGCGGCGAGCGAACTCCGTTCGCGGGGACCTCCACGGATCGGCCCGAGCCCCGGGCCTCCGTGTACTCCGACATCGGCCGGAGCCTCCGCGGGCCGGCCTCGCCGGGGGCGTTCGGGAACTGCCGGACCCCGGACCGTTCGACCCCTCCTCGAACCGAGGCCCCGACTGGGCCCACGGTGGGCCCGTGGCCCTCAGAACGGGAAGACCACCGGGATCAGGACGATCATGGTGACCACCGACAGGATCGTGAGCGGGATTCCGAACCGGAGGAAGTCCTGGAATCGGTACCCCGCGATATCGAGGGAGAGGAGGTTGACCGGGTGGCCCACCGGAGTCAGGTACGGCAGGGTCGCCCCGTAGCCGATCGCCATCAGGAGCGGGAGCGGATGGATCGAGAGGATCGAGGCAAACGCGAGTCCGACCGGGGCCATCACCACGACCGCGGCCACGTTCGGAATGATGTTGGCCATGAGCAGGGTCACCACCAGGAGGACGGCCAGGACGGTCCACGGTGACCGGAGTCCGGTCGAGAGGAAGACCGAGGCGATCTGGCCCGCGGCCCCGCTCTGGGTCACCGCGGTGCCGAAGGGGATCAGGCAGCCCGTCAGGATCACGACCGGCCAGTGGACCGCACTGTAGGCTTCCTTGGGCGACAGCGACCCCGACAGCAACGTGGCGACCGCCCCCAGCGCGAGCGCGATATCGACGGGGAGTAGCCCCACCGCGGCGACGGCGATGGCGACCACCCAGATCCCGACGACGAGGAGCGGTCGTCCCCCCTCGACCGCGGCCGGAGTGACCCCGGTCGGGAGGACCCGGAGCGTCCGGTACACCTCTTCGGCGCGCGGTTCGGGCAGCTGGAGCAGCAGCACGTCCCCCGAACGGACCGGGGTCTCGGCCACCCGCCGGGTCAAAAACGCCCCCTGGCGGGCGATCCCGATCAGCTGGGCGTGGTAGCGGTCCCGGAGCGCGAGCTCCCGGGCGGTGCTGCCCACCAGCGGGGAGGACGAGGTGACCACCACTTCGGCGGTAGTCACCGGCCCCAGGGGTTCCGCCAGCGACCGGCTCGGCGCGCCCGCGCCCTCCGCGGGGGTGGGGGCCCGGTCGAGGCCCGATCCCTGGAGCAGCTCGCCCAGGTTCTCGGCACGGGAGCGGAGGATGAGCCGGTCCCCGGACTGGAGGAGGGTGCCGGACCGGGGCGCCGCCCACTCGACGGGACCCCGGACGATCCGCTCGACCGTCACCTCGTCCCCGTACACCCCCTCGAACTCCCCCACCGGCCGACCGGCCCATCGGGACCCCTCGCTGACGACCAATTCGAGGGTGTAGGTCGGGAGAAGTTCGCGGTCGCCCGACCCCACCGGGCCCGTCCGGGACGGCAGGAGACGGAGGCCGACTGCGACGAACAGCAGGATGACCGCGAGGACGATCACCGCGCCGATCGGGGTGAAGGCGAAGATGTTGAGGGAGAGGCCGGTGCTCGACTGGACGAGGGAGCCGAGGACGATGTTCGACGAGGTCCCGATGAGGGTCAACGAGCCGCCGGCGATCGCCCCCGCGGCCATCGGGATCAGGAACTTCGACGGCGGGAGGCCGTACTTCTTCCCGAGGGTCAGGCCGACCGGAAGGAGGATCGTGAAGGTCGCGACATCGCTCACGAACCCTGAGAGTCCCGCGGTGATGGCGACGAGGAGCGCGAAGGAGAGGGTCGGCCCATAGCGCAGCCGATGGAGTCCCCGGGCGATGCCGAAGAGAACGCCCGAGTTGACCAGCGCCCGGGCGAGGACCAGCGAGCTCACGATGGTGATCACCGCCGAGCTCGCGAACCCGAGGAAGAGGCCGGTGAAGGGGATCACGCCCGACAGGCCGAGGGCAAGGAGCATCAGCACGGCGACGAGATCGTAGCGCAGTTTCTGCCACGCAAAGAGGGCGACGCCCACGCCGAGGATCCCGAAGACGACCACGGCCGCGGGGACGGGCATTGACGCGACGCCGCACCCTCCGGCGGGCCTTAGAGGTTCCCGTCCGCACTCCGTCCGGACCGAGCGCATCTCGGCCGACCGGGGACCGACTCCGACGCCGGTTCCGGTCCGCCCGAAGCGGGAGGCCGCGCAGCCGCCCTCGGGCGTGCGGAGTGTCGGAACCCCCGCGCCGCCTCCGGCACCTCGAGCGTGGCCGGGTCGGTCCGGTCGACGCCGGAGCCGACCGGGCCGGGAGCTTACAAGGCGTCGGGCCCTGCTGAGCTGCGGGATGGGCATGGAGCCGAAGGTCTATCTGGTCACGGGGGTCGGGAGTGGTCTCGGGAGCGCCGTCGTGGGCCAGCTGGCGAGCCGGGGCGCGGAGGTCGTCGCGGCCGCGCGCTCGAAGGAGCAACTCGAGAAGCTCGGGGCCCATGCCCAACGCCGGGGCTGGAAGTTGACGACCTTCCAGGGCGACTTGGCCGCCCCGGGCGTCGCCGAGCAGCTGGTCGAGACGCTCAATCGCCAGGGCGGCCGGCTCGACGGCGCCTCGCTGCAGACCGGCCGGTGGATCGCGGGGGACACGCTGCTGCACCGGACCACCGACGCCGAATGGACCGACGGGATCCGGTCCAATCTCGAGGCGGTCTTCCGGACCGCCCGGGCCGTCCTGCCGCGGTTCCAGGCCCAGGGCCACGGCGCGCTGGTGCTGGTCTCCGCCACCGAGCGGGTCCGACTCTCGGGCAATGCGAGCTACGACACGGCGAAGGGAGGTCTCATCGACCTGACCCGCAAGCTCGCCCGCGACTACCGCCCGGACGGGATCCGGGTCAACGCGGTCCTACCGGGAACGATGGAACACGAACTGCCCTCGTTCGACCCTCCCACGCCCGATGGGCCGCTCAAGCTCCGCAACGCGGTCGGCGTCGGGGCCTGGGAGGTCGCCCGGACGATCGGCTTCCTCCTGGGCGACGAAAGCCGATGGATCACCGGCGCCGCGATCCCGATCGACGGTGGCTACTCGCTCCACGGCCGCGAGCAGGATCCGTAGGGCGGGCCCCGGTCGGCTCAGGGCCGCCACTCGATCCGGACCCCGAGCGAACGGGCGGCCGCCGTGAGATGGGCGACGTCGCTCTCGTCGAGCCGGGCCCTCACCATCGACTTCAGGAAGGCCGAACTGAGGCCCCGGGGCATCGGCCGGTGGAAGAGCGACTCCCAGGCGGTACCGGCGGTCCAGACAGGGTGGCCGAGGGCGGCCGCCAACAGGTTGCCGTCGCTCGGGACCGCCTTCGTGCTGCGCTCGGTGAGCCAGCCGCGGGACCGACTGAGATAGCAGGTCCTGCCCGGGGCCGCGCGCGGCGGATCGGTCACCGTGTCCTCCCGAGGTCCGGCATCCGAGTTCGGGTCCTCCCTTCCCCCATCTCCACCGAAATATGCCCTCGATCCCCAAAATCAGTTTCCCCGGGGGGACCGACGGCGGTTTATGGGGGTCGGCGGGTGGACCGGCCGATGGCCGTCGGCTCCGAATCGGCCCGCCGCTGGCGCACCCCGGACCTTTGGCGGATCTCGCTTTCGGCGTTCTTCGCCGATCTCGGCTACCAGGCGGTCCTCGCGCTCTTCCCGCTCTACCTCGTCCTCCACCTCGGCGCGCCGGTCTGGGTCTTCGGGCTCTCCCAGGCGCTGGCCTACGGGCCGGGCGCCCTCTTCGCCTACTGGGGCGGCCGGCTCGGCGATCGGTATGGGCGCCGGAAGATCGCGCTCCTCGGGAACGCCGGTCTTCCCCTCCTGGCCCTGATCGGGCTCGTCGGGGTACCTTGGCTGGCCGTCCTGCTGCTTGCCGTCGGCTGGTGGGCCCGCAACCTGCGCAGCCCGCCCCGGCGGGCGCTGGTGACCGAAGCGGTGCCGGCCGCCGACCACGGTTCCGCCTTCGGATTCCTCCACGCCCTCGATGTCGGGGGCGGGATGCTGGCCGCCATCTACGCGTTCCTGCTGGTCGAAGGCGGGGTCCCGTACGGCGACATCCTGCTCGGGACCGCCCTCCCGCTGGTCGTCTCGACCGCGGTGCTCTGGCGCGTCCGGGCGGGCCGCTCGCCCCCCGCGGCCCCGCCCCCGCACCCGCCGGCCGCCCCCGAGCCGGCCGGAGCTGCCCGCCGGCTGGTCGGGTCGATCCTGGCGGCCACCCTGCTCTACGGCTTCGCCGCCTACAGCATCGGCTTCCCGGTCCTTTCGACCGCGCGGGCGACCGGCGTCCCCGGGTTCGGGATCCTGGTCTTCGTCGCCTTCCTGGGCGTCTCGGCCCTGGTCGGCCTGGCGGTCGGGGGGATCAGGGTCGGTCGGGTCCGTTGGCTCGCCCTCGGGGGGTACGGAGTCGCCGCGGCCGGCTCGGCGCTGCTCGCGATCGGCTCGGCCGGCCTCGGGGGGCTCCCGGTCTTCCTCGGCGGCGCCGGGCTGCTGGGCGCGGCGCTCGGCGTGGTGGAGACCTTTGAGCCGACCCTGATTGCCCGGGTGGTCCCGGAGGTCCGGCGGTCGCGCGAGTTCGGTCGGCTCACCGCCTTCCGATCGGTCGGACTTTTCGCCGCCAACCTCGTCCTCGGGCTCCTCTTCGTCGTGAACCCGGCCTACCCGTACCTCTACGCGCTCCTCGCCGCCGGAGCCGCGGCAATCCTGATCGTGGTGATGCGGCCCCGGATCGGTCCGGTGGGGGACGCCGCGCCCCCCGGGCCGGCGTAGGCGGGCCGCCGCGCCGAGCGAAACCCCCGAAGCGATTTACCGCATCCTGCCGTGGAGGGAGGGATGAAGATCTCGGCCGAGACTGCCGTGGCGTCGGCGGTGGCGATCGTCGTCTCGTTCGTCACCGTCGGGGCGCTCCTCGTCTACGTCGCGAGCACCTACCACATCTTCAACCCCACGAACCTCTACTGGCTTCGGGCCGCGCTGACCCTCGCGATCGGCCTCACCGCCCTGGCGGTGCTGGAGCGGCTCCTCCGGGGCGTGCTCGCGGGCCGGCCGGGGATCCGCAACCGCGGGATGATCCTCTCGGTCTTCCGCTACGTCGCCTACGCGATCCTCTCCCTCGCGATCCTCGCCGCGCTCGGGGTGAGCAGCCTCGCGCTGCTCGCGGGCGGGACCTTCGCCGGCCTGGTCCTCGGACTCGCCTCCCAGACCGCGCTCGCGAACGTCATCTCGGGACTTGTCCTTCTGGCGAGCCGGCCGTTCCGCCCCGGGGACCGGGTGACGATCGTCACCTGGCAGTTCGGGGTCACGGTCCCCGCCTATCCCCCAAAGTTCTATTCCCAAGACTTCGTCTATCCGGGCTACACCGGGGTCCTCCAGACGATCGGGATCGTCTACTCCGAGGTGCTGACGGACGACGGACCCACCTTGCAGATCCCCAACGGGATCCTTCTCCAGGCGATGATCATGAGCCACGAGCTCCCGTCGCGGTGGGTCCGCACGAAGTACGAGGTGGCGGCCGGGACCGACCTTCGCCGCCTGCTGCCGCTCGTCCGGGCCGCGGTCCAGCGGAACGACTGGGTCGTCGACCCCGAGAAGGTTCGGGTCCTCGTGAACCAGGCGACCGCCTCCACCACCGTGATCAGCGTCGATGCGCTCTGCCGCGGGAACACCGAAGATCCGCCCCGAAGCGCGATCCTCATGGACATCGTCGAGACGGTCCGGGCGGCGGCCGCCCCGGGGCGATAGGCAGATAGCTTCGGGGTCCTGCCGTCCACCGTGCCGGCCGCGAGCGCGGATCTCCCCGACGCAGCGCTCCGTTCGGCGCTCGGGGAAGCGGGCCCGCTCGGTTCGACGGTCCGCCAGCTTGCCCACCGGCTCCGCTCGGACCCCGCCCGGATCGCGGTCGCCCTCGAGCGGCTGGCCGGCCGGTCGGAGATCGTCCGCATGGGCCGGGGCCTCTGGGTCCTCCGGGAGTTCGAGGAGCTCCTCGGCCCCGACAGCGGCCCGACGCCGGACGCGGTCGCGGAAGAGTTCGAACGTGTCGAGGGGGTCCCGCTCGGCACCTACCGGAGGCCGATCACCTTCGCCGCCAACCACCGCCGGCCGATCCATCGGTGGTGGCCGTACGTCCAGGGCTTTTCGGCCGAGTTCGTACGGGCCGTCCTCGAATCGGCGGATCTGCCGGCGGGCGCCGGCGTGCTCGACCCGTTCGCGGGCAGCGGGACGACCCTGGTCGAAGCCCGACTCCTCGGGCACCGGGCCCTCGGGGTCGAGCTCCTGCCTCCGGCCGTTCTCGCCGCCCGGGTCAAGACCCGATTCGAGCTCTCTCCCCGCCGGCTCACCGACGCCTACCGGCGCTGGATCGCCCGGGCCCGTCGCCGGGGGCCCGGCCGTCTGCCGTTCCTGCGGGAGACCCGCCGGCACTTCTCCGCCCCGACGCTCGACGCCCTCATCCGGCTGCGGGACGCCCTGCCGCCGCCCGACCGGCCCGAAGCCGAGGCGCTCCGGCTCCTCTTCGGCGCGACGCTGATCCCGGCGAGTCGGCTCCACCGCTCCCCCTGCCTCGGCTATCGGCGCCACCCGGTCGACGGACCCGACCCGTTCGAGCGGATCGAGGCCGCGGTCGGGGCGATGACGGAGGATCTCGCGGCGATCGGCCCGGACCGGACCCGATGGGGCCCGCCGGCCACGGTCCGGGAGGGGGACGCCCGGAGTGCGGTCCTGCCGAAGGGCCGGATCGACCTCGCGGTCACCAGCCCGCCGTACGTGAACGGCATGGACTACGTGATGAATTACAAGCTCGATCTGGCCTGGCTCGGCTTCGCGACGAGCTACGCGGACCTGGCCGACCTTAGGCGCCGGCAGGTCGCCTGCGACAACCTTCCCCGCTCCGACCCGGGCCTCCACGGGGCGAGCCGGACCGACCTCGATCCCTGGTTGCCGCCGATCCTCCGGGAGATCCGGCGCCGCGTCCATCGGAAGGGATCGTACCGCCGGGGCGACATGGACCAGGTGGTCCAGCGGTACTTCGCCGACCTCGTACCGGTCCTCGAAAATGTCCGGCGGTCGCTGCGCCCCCGGGCCCGGTGGGTCGTCGTGGTCGGCGACTCGCTGCTCGCGGGGACCTACGTCCCCGGCGATCTCCTCCTCGCCCGCCTGGCGCGGAGCCGGGGGTTCCGGATCGTCTCCGTCGAGGTCGCCCGGGTCCGGCGCTCCGGCCAACGTCGCAGCTTCGCGCTGCGGGAGTCGGTCGTGACGCTCGAACGGGCCGACGGATAGGCTCAAGGCCCGGCGGCCGCTCCGGGCCCCGTGTACTGCCCGATCTGCAGCCGGGAGATGGCCGGGCCGGGCCGGCCGACGGTGCCGTTCCCGATCTTCGCCTGCCCGATCGACGGCGTCGTCTACGACCGCAAGCGCCAGCTCTGGTACGGCCTCCCCGAGGTCGGCGAGGAGCTGTACTGCCCCCTGTGCGGGGCCAAGATGGAGGGGGAACCCCGGCAGCCCCCGGTCCGGATCTTCTTCTGCTACCAGTGCGGCACGACCTTCGACCGGGCCCGGAGCGCCTGGTACGGCGTCGCTCCCCCCTCGTCCTAGTTCTACTGTGTCATAAAGTGGATAACCCCCGGTCCCCTCCGGTGGGCCATGCCCTCTACCATGGCCCTCGAGGAACGCCGGTTTGACGACTATCTGGGACGCCTCGCCTCTGCAGTGGGTCATCACGATCGCCACGAGCCGCTCCGAGCGTACCT
>DAHXNZ010000035.1 GCA_027365105.1 Thermoplasmata archaeon | reverse complement strand
GGCTCCCGGCCGCTTGGTTGCCGACATAGATGGTGCCGGAGGCGGTGTCGAGGGCGAGACCCCAGGGCGAGGCCCCGACCCGAACGGCGGGCAGTTGGGTGTAGTTCTTGGCCGGGTCCAGGATCGCCAGGGCATCGGCGTCCGGCGCGGTGATGAGCCGGAGTCCGGTGATCGGGTCAAAGAACGTGCCGAGGGGGGAAGGGAGTCCATCCATCAGTAGCGACCCTGAACTCGGGTCCCGGTGGTGTACAACTTTCGTTGGCTTGGCTACGGGATGTCGGTCAACGGATGGGCCCCGGTCCCGGATGGGGCGGGGCTCCGACCCGTCGAGCCCTGACCAATCGTTTCGACTCCAAGCCTCGGTCCACCGTGGCCTTTTAGCGGGCCGGGGCTACCCGGAAGCTCGGCGAGCAGGAGGATGCGTGGGCGACCCCAAGGAGGAGTTTGTCGTCACTCCGTACGAGGTACGGGGGCGGATCGACTACGAACGGCTGCGGATCCAGTTCGGGACCCAGGAACTGACCTCCGAACTCCTCGCGCGCATCCGGTCGATCGCGGGCAGCGACCTCCCGCCCGGACTCTCCCGGGGGATCTACTACTCGCACCGGGACCTAGGGCAGCTTCTCGACCTCTATGAGAAGGGGACCCCCTTCTTCCTCTACTCGGGCCGGGGGCCGAGCGGTCCCCTCCATGTCTCTCACCTGGTCTCTTTCGAGCTCTGTCGCTGGATCCAGGAGAAGTTCCACGTGCCGATGTACATCCAGATCACCGACGACGAGAAGTTCTGGGCCCGGGGGCTGAGCCGGGAGGAGACGATCCACTGGGGGCTCGAGAACCTCTACGACATCCTCGCCGTCGGGTTCGATCCCGAGCGGACCCACGTGTTCTTCGATTCCCGGTCGATTGCCGCGCTCTACCCGCTCGCGATCCGTATCGCCCAGAAGATCCCGTATTCGACCGTCAAGGCGGTCTTCGGCTTCCCGCCGAGCACCAACATCGGGCTGGTCTTCTATACCGCCCTCCAGAGCGCCCCGAGCTTCTACCCGTCCTGGGCCGAAGGGCGGAGCATCCCCTGCCTCATTCCCTGCGGGATCGATCAGGACCCCCACTTTCGGGTCACCCGGGACATCGCCGAAGGGCTGGGCTTCCCGAAGCCGGCGCTGTTGCACAGCCGGATGGTGCCCGGCCTGCTCGGCGAGGGGGCGATGTCCACGACCGGCCATCGGGACGACAACGTCCTCTTCCTGAACGACCCGATCCCGGTGGTGCGGCGGAAGATCCGCCACGCCTTCACCGGCGGCCGGTCGACGGTCGAGGAACAGCGCCGGGAGGGAGCGGTCCCCGAGGTCTGCTCGATCTGGGCCCTCTGGAGGACCCGGTTTGCCGACACCGACGCCGAGTTCCGCACCCTCACCGAGAACTGCCGTTCGGGGGCGCTGCTCTGCGGCGACTGCAAGTCGGCCCTCCTCCCCAAGATCGAGGCGTTCTACGAGCGCCAACGGGCCGCCCGGGAGTCGGTCCGCGACTGGGCCGAGTCCCGGATCATCACCGGGCCGCCCCGGTCGGTCTGATTGGGCCCGGGGGCCTCGTGTGTGAGGGACTAGCTCGAAGAGCCCGGTCTTAAATAGGGTCGGTCTTCTTAGCGGAATGAAGGAACCCGAAGACCTCGCCCGAGTCAAGCGGCCCGCCCGTCCTAATTTTGCGACGAGTTGAACTGCGAGAAACGAGAGGGGGACGCCCGTTCCTCGACCCAAAGAAAGACGCGAAACGCGAAGGAGAAGAACGACCGATGGAGAAGACCATAACGAAGGTGCGAGAATTGACCCCGAGCTCGAAGCAAGTGAACGTGCTCGCGAAGGTCGTGAATGTCGGCGAGGCCAAGGAAGTCATGGGCAAGTACGGCGATGCGCGCAAGGTGGCCGAAGCGGTGATCGGCGACGACACCGCGACGATCATCCTGTCCCTCTGGAACGAGCAGATCGGCCAGATCGCCAAGGACGATGTCATCCTGGTGGACAACGGCTACGTCAGCCTGGTGCGGGGCCACATGCGGCTCAACGTCGGGCGGTACGGGAACATGACCAAGTCGACCGAACCCATTGCCGAGGTCAACCAGTCCCTCGACATGAGCCAGCAGGAGTTCGAGAGTGAGCGCCGGTCCTTCGGGGGCGGCGGTGGTGGTGGCGGTTACCGCGGCGGCGGCGGTGGTGGCTACCGTGGCGGCGGCGGTGGCGGCGGCGGCTCCCGGTACGGGGGCGGCGGCAGCTCCTCCGGCGGCCAGGAACGCTCCGGCGGCTACAAGCGCTACTGATTCCGGCGTAGGCCGGATGTCAGACCAACCCTTTCCGCCTCTCTTTTTCGCCCGGTGACGTGCCGAGGACTTGGGCGGTCGCCCGTCGTGGATTAAATAGCCCCGCCTCCCTCTCGCCGGCATGCCGACGGAGCCCCGCCAGCTCACCCTGTACGTCCAATCCAAGAAAGCCGTCACGACCTTCTACCGCCCGCCGGTCTCGGCGGCGCCCTCGGGCGGCACCGGCGTCCTGAGCACCGGCACCGGGGAGACCCGCAGCGCCGACCCCGGCGAGGCGCTCGGCGACAGCCCGGTCTACTTCCTCAGCGACGACCAGGCGCGGTGCGTCGCGGTCGTCGAGGAGTTCGCCCAGCGTCGGGGCTACGAGCTCAAGGTCGTCGACGTCGAACGGACCGGTCGGCTCGAACGGTTGCTCAGCGAGCACCTGCGCGGCGTCCAGAACTTCCCGGTGCTGGTCGGCCCGAACGGCCAACGGCTCGAGGGGGTCGCGGCGTTCAATGACGAACGGCTCGCCGCGATCATGCCGACCGAGCTGCGCGACGTGGTCCGGGCCTTCACCTACCTCAAGCTTCGTGGAGGCGACTTTGGCAAGATCCAGGCGACCTTGCAGGCGCTCGAACCGGTCAAGGAGATGCACTTCCTGACCGGCGACTGGGATGTCTTCCTGGTGCTCGAGTTCTACCACCCGACCGCCGGCAAGCGAGGGGTGCTCGACTTCGTCACCGACACGATCCGCAAGATCCCCGAGGTCGTCGACACCTCGACGATCGTCCCCGAGTACTCGATCACGAAGTTCCCGCTTCTCGAGTCGGAGCGGGGCCACCGCAACTGATCGTCGGGACCGTCCTCCCCACTGATCCGAAGGCCGGCGCGGCCGGGCGCCCCGGGCTCAGGCCGTCGGGGCCGCGGTCGCCGCGGAATCGGGGCGACCCCGATGCCGCCGGCGCCGGGAGGGCCGACGGCGCCGGCTCATAGGGATGCTGCGGGGCGAGGGAAGGGTCCCCCCGGCCTCCGCGCTCCCGTAGAGCGCTTCGACCGTGACCGGGTGGCTGTCGAGCCACCGGATCCCGTCCACGTACGCCGCGAAGGCCTCGAGGGAGGTGAAGAGCGGGATGCCGAGTTCGACGCACCGGCGCCGCAGGATGTACTCGTCTTCGAGCATCCGCTCGAACTTCGACTGGGTCAGGCTGGAGGGGACGTTGAGGAGCAGGTCGACCTGACCCTGGTCGAGCGAGGCGAGAACGTTCGGCTGGCGGTCCGGTTCGCTCACCTTGTGGAGGACCCGGACATGCCGGATCCCGTGCTCCTTCAGGTAGGCAGCGGTGTCTTCGGTCGCGGTGAGCCGCATGCCGTACTCCCGGATCCGACGGACGACGGGGAGCAGTTCCTCCTTGAGTCGGACTCCGCCGACGCTCACGAATGCGGTCCCGTGCCGAGGAGCGATCGGGACCCCGGTCGCCACGAGCGCCTTCACGAGCGCGTCGCTGAAGGTCGGGCCGAAGCAGGCGACCTCCCCCGTGGACTGCATCTCGACCCCGAGCAGAGGGTCGGAGCCGGCGAGCTGAAGGAAGGAGAACTGCGGCACCTTGACCCCCCAGCGGTGGGGCGGGAGCGGGACGAGGCCCTCCCGGGTGAGCGGCCGGCCAAGCATCGCCCGGGCGGCCTCCCGGAGCAGCGGCACCTGGGTCGCCTTGGTGAGGAACGGCAGCGACCGGCTCGCCCGGAGGTTGACCTCGATGATCTGGTACTCGCCGTCGCGGACCAGAAACTGGACGTTGAACGGGCCCCGGATCGCGAGCCGCCGGGCGATCCGCTCGGCGGCGTCGACCAGCTTCGCCTGGACCTCGGGCGGCGTGTGCCGGGGCGGAAGGCAGAAGATCGCGTCGCCCGAGTGGACCCCGGCCCGCTCGACGTGCTCGAGGATCCCCCCGACCAGGACGCGCTCCCCGTCGGAGATGGCGTCGAGCTCGACCTCGTCGGCCCCCTCGACGAACTTCGTGATCACGACCGGGTGCTGGGGCGAGACCCGGGCGGCTTCGCTCAGGAACCGCGCGAGGTCGGAGCGGGCCGAGATGACCCGCATCGCCTGACCGCTCAGCACGTACGACGGGCGGACGAGGACCGGATAGCCGACCAGCTCGGCGAACTCGCTCGCCTGCTCGACGGTCGTGAAGGCCCGCCAGGCCGGTTGAGGGATCGCCAGTTCCTCGAGGAGCCGGGCGAACTGGGCCCGGTCCTCGGCGGCGTCGATCGATGCGGAGGCGGTGCCCAGGATCGGGATGTGGCAGGCGTTCAACAACGGGGTCAGGTTCTGGGCGACCTGGCTTCCGACCCCGGTGACCACGCCCGCAAACTGCTCGAACTCGAAGATGTCCCGGACCCGCTCCAGGGTAATCTCCTCGAAGTAGAGCCGGTCGGACCGGTCGTAGTCGGTCGAGACCGTCTCCGGGTTGGAGTTGAGGACCGCGACCCGCGGGACCCCCTCCGCCCGGAGGCTATCGACCAGGTTCATCGTCGACCAGTCGAACTCGACGCTCGACCCGATCCGGTACGGACCGGCCCCGAGCACGAGGACCGACCCGGGAGCGACCGGGCGCACATCGTCGGCGTCGGCGCGGTACGTGAGGTAGAGGTAGTTGGTCTGGGACGGCCATTCGCCGGCGAGCGTGTCGATCATCCGGATGCGCGGCCGCAGTCCGAGAGCGAGCCGGCGGCGCCGGACCTCCTCCTCGTCGAGCCGGATCGCCCGGGCGATGCCCCGATCGGAAAATCCCAGCTCCTTTGCCGCCCGGAACCGTTCGGGAGTCAGCGCGGAGGGCCCGTCGGAGAGGGTCCGCTGCATCCGCTCGACGCGGTGCAACTCGTCGACGAACCAGCGATCGATGTAGGTGACCCGGGCAATCTCCTCCGGATCGATCCCGGCCCGGAGCCCCTCGAGGACCCGGTAGAGGATGTCGGGCGTCGGGTGAGCGAGGTCGGCGAGGATCTCCTCCCGAGGCCGGTCCTCGGCCGGCGGCAGGAGCTCGGCCCGGGGGTCGCTCATCCGGTACGCCTTGAGGAGGGCCTCGGGAAACGAGGCGCCGACACCCATGACTTCGCCGACGCTCTTCATCGACGGGCCGAGCCTCCGGTCGGCCCGCTCGAACTTGTCGAGGTCCCAGCGGGGCAGCTTCACCACCACGTAGTCGAGCGCCGGCTCGAAGCAGGCGGTCGTGACGCCGGTCACCCGGTTGGGGAGTTCCGGCAGCGTGTAGCCGAGGGCGAGCTTCGCGGCGACGTAGGCGAGCGGGTAGCCGGTCGCCTTGCTCGCCAGCGCGCTCGAGCGGCTCAGCCGGGCGTTGATCTCGATCGCGTAGTACTCCCGGCTCGCCGGATCGAGGCAGAACTGGATGTTGCACTCCCCGATCACGCCGGTCGCCGTGACGGCGCGGAGCGCCGCCTGCCGGAGCATCTGGTACTCGTCGTCGTTGAGCGTCTGGCTCGGGGCGATGACGATGTTGTCTCCGGTGTGGACCCGCATGGAGAGGACGTTCTCCATGTTGCAGACGGTGAGAATGTTCCCCTTTCGGTCCCGGACGACCTCGTATTCGAGCTGCTTGAAGCTCCCGACGTACCGCTCGAGGAGGATCTGGCCGACCGGGCTCGCCCGGAGTCCCCGGCCGACCACCTCGGCGAGTTCCTCGGGGGACCGGGCGATCCCGCCCCCTTTCCCGCCGAGGGTGAAGGCGACCCGGATCATCACCGGGTAGCCGAACTCCCGGACCGCCTCCTGGGCCTCTTCCAGGGAGTAGGCCGCCCGGCTCGGGAGGGTCGGGACCCGGGCCTGCCGCATCAGCTCGACAAACTTCGCGCGATCCTCGGTCGCCCGGATGCCGCGCAGGGGGGTGCCGAGGATCTGGATCTTCCGTCGGCTGAGCAGACCGCGGTCGGCCAGTCCGATCCCGCAGTTGAGGGCGGTCTGGCCGCCGAAGCTCAGCAGGATGCCTTCGGGCTTTTCGGCCTCGAGGATCGGCTCGATGAAATTGGGGACGAGCGGCGAGAAGTAGACCCGGCCGCGCTTCGGGGGGTCGGTCTGGAGGGTCGCGATGTTCGGGTTGACGACGACCGTGTAGATGCCCTCCTCTTCGAGCGCCTTCAGGCACTGGCTCCCGGAGTAGTCGAACTCGCCGGCCTCGCCGATCTTGAGGGCCCCCGATCCGAGCAGCAGTACCTTGGAGTATCGCGTCGGGGTCATGCCCGCCTCCGGACCTTGCCGAGAAAGAGGTCGAAGACGAAGCCGGCTTCCTGGGGGCCGGGATGGCCCTCCGGGTGGCCCTGGAGGGCGAGGACCTGCCCGGAGCGGTCCCGCAGCCCCTCGACCGTGCCGTCGTCGGGGTTGGTCGCCCACGCCCGCAGCCCGGCCCGGCCCAGGGAGGCCGGATCGACCGCGTAGCCGTGGTTCTCGCTCACGATGAGGGCCCGACCGTCGGGGAAGAGCGCCGTCTTGTTCTGGCCCCGGTGCCCGAACTTGAGCTTGAAGGTGCGGCCACCCCGGGAGAGGGCCAGCAGCTGGTGGCCGAGGCAGATCCCGAGCGTCGGGAGCGCCCGGGTCGAGGGACGGCGCAGCTCTTCGATGGTCGGCTCGAGGAGCGCGGGGTCGCCCGGCCCGTTGCCGACCAGGAGCCCGTCGATCCGCCGGCCCTCCCAGCGGTCCGGAACGGTCGCGTCGTACGGGAGCCGCACGACGGCCGCGCCCCGGTCCAGGAGCGCCCGGAGGATGCTCGCCTTGATGCCGCAGTCGAGCACGGCGACGAGCGGGCCGCCCGGTCGGTCGATGAGCACCGGGGTTCTCGGCGAAACTTCGGGCATGAACCGCTCCTCCTCGTAGCGCCGGGCGGCGGCCAGGCTCCGGGCGAGTTCCTCGTCGGTCGGTCGGTCGTCCCGGGGATGGACGTCCAGGATCCCCCGGACTACCCCGAGGGTCCGGAGGTGCTCGGTCAGCCGGCGGGTGTCGATCCCCCAGATCCCCGGCACCCCTTCCCGCTCCAGCCACTCGGGCAGGGACTGCCCGCTGCGCCAGTGGTGGGGGGCGGTGAGCCCGCGGGCGATCATGCCCCGGACCTGGATTTCCCCGCTCTCCAAGCCGTCGGGGAGCCCGTCCGGGTCGAGCCGGCCCGAGGGCGGGACCCCGTAGTTGCCGAGCAGCGGGTAGGTGAAGGTGAGGATCTGACCCCGGAACGAGGGGTCGGTCAGCGACTCCGGGTAGCCGACCATGCCGGTGGTGAAGACCACCTCACCGGCGCGGCGCGTCCGGGCCCCGAAACCGAACCCGTCGAACCTGAGGCCCCCCTCCAAAAATAGGCTCCCCCCGAGCTCGCCTTGAGCCTCGGACGGCGCCACAGCGCAAGAACCCGGCCCGCTTGAAGGGGTGGGAGCCTTAACCGTTTCGCGTCGCGCGAGAAGGATCGACGCGGACCAGGGCGGCCCGGAGCCATCAAATCCGACGGCCCCGTTCCCGGATCGATGCCCGGCTTTCCCCGGTTACGGGAGTCGTACGACCTCGCCATCCTCGGTGGGGGCCACGCCGGGCTTCAGGCCGGCCTCAAGGCGGCGCTCCTCCGTAGGACCGCCGTCATTCTCGACCGGGGGCCGAAGTACAGCCGGTCGTACTATGCCCCTCGGATGGCCAACATCCCCGGGGTTCCCGAGGGCATCTCGGGCCACGCCCTTCTCGACCGGCAGATCGCCCAGGTCCGCGCCCACGAGGAGGCGGTGGGCTACATCACGCCGGCGCTGGTCGAGTCGGTCGCCGCCCGCCCGGACGGGGGATTCACCGTCGACTTCCACTGGCTCAAGCGGTCGCACCGGGTCGAGGCCCGGGCCGTGCTCCTCGCCCTCGGCGTCGTGGATCGGATGCCGGAGATCCGGGGCGCCATCGACCCGCTCTTCCCCTGGGCCAACCAGGGAATCATCGACTTCTGCCTTCTGTGCGACGGCCACGAGCTCACCGGAAAGTCGGTCGGGGTCTTCGGGTACGATGCGTTTGCCGCCCGTACCGCGCTCGACCTCTTCGAGTTCGGCGTCACCCATGTCGATCTCCTGACCAACGGTCGGCGACCATTGGAGGGGGTGCCTCCGGCCGAGGCCGACCTCCTGCGGAACGAGCTGGCCCGGCACGGCGTCGAGTGGATCACCCCGGCGATCACGGCGGCGGGGGGGATCCGGGAGAAGCGGCTCGAGCTGAGGTTCGAGGGCGATGGCGAACGGACCTACGACCGGGGGTTCAGCGCCCTCGGCTGGTACACCCAGCACCCCGAGATCCCGAAAGCCCTGGGGTGCCGGTTCGATGCGGAGGGCTACGTGGTGACCGACGAGGACGGTCGGGCCCTCTCGGCGGAGGGAGGGGCCCCGATCCCGGGGCTGTACGTCGCCGGCGATCTGCGGTCGGGCTGGAACCAGATTCCCGAGGCGTGGGCGACCGCGGAACGGGCCGTGATCCACGCCTTCGCTTCGTACCTCTGAGGGCTCGGAGATCTCCCCGGTTGGGGGCCTCGAAGATGGGACGGCGGGACGGAGGCTCCCGCCCCCATCGTGGGGTTGCGGAGCGGCCCGATCTTCGAGTCCAGGACCCGCACGCTGCGGGCAAGCGGTTCCGAACGGTCTCGTTCGACTCCACCGGGCCCGATGGAGCCCCGACCGGCGGAGACCGAACCGAGCTCGGGCATCCGGTGGGTGCGTCCTTCTGCGGCCTGGAGCTGTCCCTCCGGTGCTCGGGTTGGCCTCGGCGGGCCGCTCGACGTGGCCCCTCTCCGTTGGGCTGAGCGCCCCAGGCGACCGATGGGGCCGGTGGGCCGCGCGATCGGGAGGAGGTGGGGCAAAATGTGCTGTGAATATGAATGCAGGAAATTTATGTCTGCTGGATGTTTATCCCTCTCCATAAGATGCAATAAGTTCCATGATCTCTTTTTTCCCATTCTGCTTTAGAACGATC
>DAHXNZ010000034.1 GCA_027365105.1 Thermoplasmata archaeon | reverse complement strand
CAGTCGAATATCCCGAGGGGCCATCGCTCTCGGGCGATGGCTGAACGGCTCCCTAGATTTAGTACTGTCGGTCGAAGTGAACGCGCGCGCACGCGCGTTCAGCCGGGCCGTGGAGCTGAGTCCTTACGAATGGCATGTGCGACTGAATGAAGACCTGAACAGCTGTCGGTTCGCAAAAGTCTGCTGACACCTCTTCGCGAAAGTACCAGTACACTCCGGCTGCCGTGCGATCGCTCGCGCAGAGAGACCCTGGTCTCGTAGATGTCGGACGTACGCCCAATCTTCCATGTTCAGCAAGGTCTCCAACCCCCTGATGACAGGGGGAAGAAACGGGGGGTGGCGTACTTTTCGCGACGAAAAGTGGCCTACTTTTCGTGACTAGGGGGTGGCTCCCTTTTCGTGACTAGAAGTGGCGTACATTTCATGACGCTCTACAGCGCCGCTGGCGCACGAACTGGCGATGTGGAACGTGGGACGGAACGTGGCGCTCGGCTCGCTGACGAAGGCGGACGGCCTGCTGAGGAAGCTCGCGAAGGATGGGAAGTTCACCCACCGGGCATAAGTTAACGGCCCCCTCGCCGACGGCCGGTTGACCCCTTCTCGTGGAACCGATGCGGTTCATCTGCCCTCGACCACCTCTATGGGATGTCGCGTCATCCCACGACCCCAGTGCGTCCCACCCCGCTCCGAGAAGGGGAGGTCGAGGAGGCGCTCGTCCGCCTCCTCCCCTCCGAGAAGATCCTCGAGTTCGCGCGCGAGACCGGGTTCGTCGAACGCGAACGCAAGATCCGGCCCGTTGCCTTCCTCTGGGTCCTCGTCCTCGACTTCGGTGTCGAACTCCACCGCCATCTCCAGGAGCTCAAGGAACGGTATGCCCATCGGACCCGCCTGACCCTCAGTTACCCCGGTTTCTATCTCCGCTTCACCCCCGAGCTCTCGAAGTTCCTCAAGCGGTGTCTCGAGTACGCCTTGGGCGAACTCGCTCACGAGCCCGGGCGCGCGCTCGATCCCAAGCTCGCCGCCTTCGAGGACATCGTCATCAAGGACTCCTCGGTCGTCCGGCTCCACGCGAGCCTCGCCGCCAAGTGGCCGGCGACCCGTTCCCGCAAGGTTGCCGCTGGCGTGAAGGTCGACACGCTGGTGAGCGTGCGGGCGAACGGTCCGAAGAGCCTCGCGCTCGTCGGCGAGCGGACCGCCGACGTGAAGACGCTGAAGGTCGGGGCGTGGGTGAAGAACCGCATCCTCCTCTTCGATCTCGGCTACTACTCGCACCGCCTCTTCGCCAAGATCGGCGAGTGGGGCGGGTTCTTCACCTCGCGGCTGAAGGAGAGCGCCGACCCGCTCTTCGTCCGCTCCCTCAAGGTCCACCGCGGTCAGGCGATCGACCTCGAAGGGAAGCGTCTCTCCGAGGTGCTGCCCCGCCTCCGGCGCGAGCTCCTGGATGCCGAGGTCGAGCTCTCCTTCAAGCGGCGGGTCTACGACGGCCGCCGCTCCTCCGACACGTTCCGCTGCCGTCTCGTGGCGGTCTGGAACGAGGAGGCACGACGCTACCACCTCTACCTCACGAACATTGGTCCCGAGGTGCTGACCGCCGAAGAGGTGGCGAGCCTCTACTCGATGAGATGGGAAGTGGAACTCTGTTTCCGCGAACTCAAGGCGAGCTACGCGCTCGACAAGTTCCGGACGGAGAACCCCGACGTGGTGGAGCCGCTGATCTGGTCGGCCCTGCTCACCCTCACCGCGGCGCGTCGTCTCCACACGCTGATCCGACTCCGCGCGCCGTCCGAGCTGAGAGCGCGGTACACGCAGCTGCGCTTCTCGATCCACTTCCGTCGAGGGGCGCGCGACATCCTCGCCTGTCTTCTCGCCTACCTCGGGTACCGGAAGGCCTCCGAGGAGTGTCGATGGGGAATGAACCTCTACCTCGTCCAAGAGTCGCTCGATCCCCACGTTCATCGGCGGAGATTCCGGGAGGTGTGGTCGACGTGAGCGCCGCTTATCTTATGCCCGGTGAGGCCGGTTATAGTACCTCGCTTCGAACTGCCGTCAGCGAGTTGAGCTACACACTCCTAGGTTCCGAAGGACATGCCACACACCCGACTCGGCGTATTCCTGTCCAACCACTTTCGCGATGACCTCCGCCCCACGCTGGAGGGTCCAGAGACCGATGGCCTAGCCGTGCGCCTGGGCCCAATTGAGTAGGATTCCCCGAAACCGCTTCCGTGGCTTCTCGTCGATCTTCCGAGGGCAGCCCGGGTGCTGCGCCTCCCTCCAAGAGCGGGGACCCTGGATGCGCCGGCGAATCTTCCAAGTCTTGGCCGCATTGTAGGTTACGCCCAAACGTCGAGCAATCTCGCCTTTGGGGACCGCCCGGCAGGGCCACCGGCAGTCGAGGCGGCAACGTTCTTCTTGGGCCGATACCCGGAGCGCGGGTCTTCGGCGAGAGCGAGGCGACGCCCCTGAGGTTTCCTTCGGTGAGCCACGGGCGCCGATAGACTCGGCGAGGGATTACCCTCTCAATCCAACCGCAGTAGCGGACGCAGAGCTGCTACCTCAACCTACCCCTGGCCAAGCCGGGAGATCCGAAATGTCAAACCCTCAATTTCCACACGGACCTGTCCTGCCTCGCTGTGTGAGCCTATGGCCCGACCCGAACGTCCCCGAAATTCCCGGGTGGGTCCCTCTTCGATCGGACTCGACGCCGCCAAACGATCACCGCCACCGCGATGGCAGCCGAGCCGGCTCCCACTCCAACTCCGGCCCACGCCACGCTCGGGAGGACCGAATCGGAAGCCGGAGCCGACGCAGTGAGATTCATCTGGACCGAAGCTGACTCGCCGTTTCCATCCATCACCGAGCAGACGATGGTATACTGAGCCGGAGCCTCGGGAGTCCAAGTAAGGTGGGTTCCGTTGACGACCGCCCCTGACAGCCCCACGAAGACGACCCGAACGGGCGGCAGGCCCCCGCTCACCACCGCGGTTACCTCATTCGACTTCCCCACCAGCACTCGGTTCCCATCGGTCGAGTCGGTCAGAGCCACCGTCAGCCTTGGCCAGACCGACCAAGTGACCGTTCGCTCGGCGGTCTCGCCGAGGGTATCGGTGTATCGGACCGTAACGGTATCAACTCCCGGAGCGGCGGGAGCGCAGGAGAGCTTCGAGGCGTTGACCGACGGACAGCTGGGCGGGAGCCCCAAGAAGCTCCAGGATCCCGGGCCGGTCCCGCCCGCGCTAGTGGCAGAGAGGGTGATCGACTGACCGACGTCGAGCGACTTTCGTGAGAGCACCACGGAGGGAATGGTGGGGGCAGGATTCACCGTCAGGTTGGTCTGGGCGGTCGAGATGGACCCTTGCGCGTCTTCCGCCGCCCCAAGGATCGTGTAGGTTCCGGGGAAGGTGGGGGTGCAAGTCAGGCTGGGCGTGTTGTTGGAGGCACATCCGGGGGGCAGGTCTGAAAATCCATACGAGAAGGGCGGAATCCCCCCGGTCACCGAGAGATGGAGCTGAATCGGGGCCTCGACATCCGTGGCGGTGGGAGAGGCAATCAACACGAGGGAGGCCGAGGGGCCGACTCGAAGCAGGGTCGAGCCGGTCGCGGTTCGCCCCAGTCCATCGGTGGCTAGTAGATGGATGGTGTAATTGCCTACCCGGGTAGGTCGGCACTGGAGCAGGGCCGAGTCGGCTGCCCGGCAGCCGGGCGGGAGGCCCGAGAAGAGGAAGGAGACCGGGGGCGCCCCCCCCGCCAGCCCGGCAGTTAGGGTCAGCGGAGCGTTGGCCTCGATGGGGTTCGGGTTGGCGGTGAGGTTGAGGAATGGCGGGAGTTGGCCGAGTCCCCAGGCCAAGTGAGCCGACCATGGGGAGGCGCCGTAGTAGCTTCCGCCAAGGAGAAGCAGATAGGACTCGGCCGGATCGTAGACGACTGTCAAGGGTGCAGGAAATATTTCGGGCGTCCGCGGATTCATTGTCCAAGGAGGAACGGTTCCGTTCCAATGAAGGTCGGTCCAAGAGCCGTTGATGTAGACCCAGCTGTCGTCTGGGCCGCCCCAGTAGAGCTCACCTTCGAGCTGGGGATCGTAGCTCAGAGGTTGACTCGGAATGTTGTAGCCCATCGGGTCCGATGACGATGAGTCATTTCCGACCATGGTCCAGTTACCATCACAGAGCTTCCACGTTCGCGCGGCGGGGGTGGTTCCGTTAAAATTCATCTTTATGTTGAAGAGCCCCAATAGACAGCTGGAGGCCGGGTCGTAGCTCAGTTGGTTCAGAAAGTACGCGCCGGGAGGGGGTGGAGATCCGCCGATCTGCCCGGTCAGGTTCTCCCAAGTACCGTTGATGAGCAGCCACGTCGTTGAGTTGCCGATCGGGTATCCCGTGTTCCCCAGGCTTTGCGAAGGGCGGAGGGCAACCAGGCCCCCGTACTGGGGGTCGTAAGTAATGCCGAGGACTTGCAATAATCCAACCGCGCTCTCTAATCCGAATGGATCAGGGCCCGATGTGGGCACGGCCGTCCAAGTATAGTTTCGAAACGACCAAATGTAAGTACCATTGGAGGTGTTTCTATAGTCAGCAACGTTGTTGACGAGGATTAGGGACTGGGTGGCTGGATCATACGTAAGGGCAGCGTTGCTGCTCCAAGCGGGCCAGCTTCCATGCACTAACGAGGTGATGTTGGTCCAGCTGTCGTTTTGAAAACTCCAGAGTGAGTCCGGGCCAGTCCACTGGCCATTCGAATAAGGCGGGAACGAAGAAAGTTCCCCGGAATAATTCTGCGAGAACATGATGACAGCTTTCATGGGCGGGTAGTAGGCAGCAAACGGAGTGAAGGTCGGGCCCCGTGCGGGCTCGGTCATGAAGCTGGTGATGTTCGTCCAAGTGATCGCAGTAGGTTCTGGGTTAGCGGTCGGATGGCCCGCTCGATCCCGGCCGTGGGGTCCGACAAGCATACCTGGGGTTCCAAAGCCCGCTAAATCGGTCGGTCGGGATACATCACCTTGGGAGGCAGCGCCCCCTGGTAGGATGGTCGAGCAAAGCAGCAACAGGCCCGCCGCCACGGCGAAGCCGAGACAAGCGGCAGGCTGGCTTCGTGGGGCCATCTTCCTACAAATCGGGCTCCAACCACCCGTTCCAGAACGCATACTTCGGCGTGGGCCATGAAGTATTCTGGCCCATCATATGATGCCCAGCATTGTAAGTTGAGCCCAGCCAGCAGCGAGAGAGCCTTGTCCAAGGTTACACCATGGGCCACTGCCCATGTTCAGGCACGACGTCGCAGCGGCATCGCCAGTCCCAGTCTCGGTGGCATTTGTGCCCCATTGGATGAAGGCGGAAAAAGTGTAGGAGCCGGCGGGCAGGTTCGTAACAGTGAACGATACCTGTGAGGAACCGGACAGTGAGGAGGCCTTCGCCAGACTGCACGGTGCGGTACACTGGATCTGGCCAGTTGAGTAGGGTACTGTAAAAGTCGAATTCGGTCCGGTGGCTGGCTGGATGATTAGCCCTAGGGTCATGACATAGGATGCAGTAAGCACTCCCCCCGCGTTGCTGATGCCCCAGATGGTCAGTCCGGCGTCCCCGGAAAACGACCAGTTTTCGATAAAGTAGTAGTTCCCCCCGGCGAACGCATATGGTTGGTTGGTAATGTTGATTGTCTCTCGGACCACTCCTACGGCCTTGTACGGCCCAACTCCATTCCCGTTCTGCGAATACACCCATTCTCCAACGGTCGCATTCTGGGTATCGTAAAGGAATCCCGTCCCGCTGTTGGGAATGTCGCCTACTCCACTTGCCACTGGCTCGCTGATGGGTTGGAACGAGGCACCGCAGGACGGGGGCGTCATCCCACATTGGGGACCTCCATTGAATTGGTGGGAAACCGACTCACTCGACGCTCCGAATGGAGGCCGAAAGATGGGACCTCCGTTTAATGCCGAAGCAGTGGGCGCGACGGCAATTGACCCAATCAGCGATATGGCCACAATAACACCCACCGCCCAGACGGCCCACCGAATGCGGCCTCCCCTAAACCGGCTGCGCCTCGACAGTTTCCTGACGGTCTGGACGCGCGCATTGGCTCCCGAGGAGGCCAGCGCAACTTTCCCTTCGTCTACTCGCTCCTTCCCCCCCCCCCCGCACGCGGAAGGCAGGTAGCTCCGCAGGTCCGGATCCCATGACAACTCACCGTGGGTAGTGATATCACACTCATTAATAAGTGTTGACACGGTGGTAACTTTTGGGCTATAGCTTCAATCGACGGGTTGCCGTGATCCCCCGTTCTCCCCCACCCGGTTGAGCGGCCCTCTCGAGGATTGTTCCAACGACCCACCTCAGGAAGGTCATGTTATGCCGACATCCCCATCGACACATTGATTTAGTTGTGCCGACATACCTCCCCGCGTGTATCTGCGGTTCCGCGAGAGACGGGGACACGTCTACTATAGTGTCGTCGAGGGGCGACGTAGTGCCGACCGCATTCGCCAGAGAAACCTCCTCACGCTGGGATCCCTGGAGGACCTCTCCCAGGAACGGCGGCGAGATCTCGAGCAGAAGGTGGCCGCTCTCCACAATCCCAAGGTCCTGCACGCGTTCTACGCCAAGCTCGCGGAGTTCGGGCACCCCGTCCCGAGCTACCTTCCTCCCCCCGACCTCGTCGCGGAGGGCCCTTTCCCGCTCCGGAGTGTCGACTTCGCCACCCTCACCGAGGCCCTGCGTCAGGACGACCTCACCAGCCACGACCTGGCGGCGCTGGTCTCCCGCATCGGCCTCCCGCTCCGCCCCGACGAACTCGTCGCCTTGGGTCTCCGGGTCGAGAGCGAAAAAAAAACTCGGCGCTCCATCTCCCTCTACTACCGACGGACCTCGCGGCCCCCCCGTCGTCCTGCCCCACCTGCCGCGGGAACCTCGAGACCCCGAAGACGCTCCGACGTCGGATCCGTACGGTCGGTTCAACCCTGACCTACCGCGGTCCCCTCCTCGTCTGCCGACGCCATCCCGAGCAGCCGTTCTTCTGGGTCCCTCCTCTCCTCGCCCAGGTCGCCCCGCCCCGACGCACCTACGACCTCAAGGTCGCCCTACTCCTCGGCCTCGCGAGCCTCTTCCTCGAGGAGACCCAGGCGCGCAGCCGCCGGCACGCCACTCTCGAGGAGGGCGGGCCGCGCTCCGGGACCGCCTCGCTACGACGGGAGGAGTTCCTCCTCCGCGCCTACGTGCTTCACCGCCGGGGATTCCCCGCCTTGCGGAAGACCCTGGAGGCCCAAGGGGGTACCTCCTCCACGTCGACGGCACCGAGACGGCGGGCAGTCCCGTCGTCTTCGTCGCCTGGGACGAGTGGAGCGGCCTCGTCCTCGACACCCGAGTTCTCGCCACCGAGAACGCCGAGGAGATTGGCGCCTTCTTCCGGGACCTGGAGGCGGCCCTCGGCCGCCCCCAAGGTCTTGTCTCGGACCTGGGGACGGGAATCCTCGCGGCGGTGGAGCGGATCTGGCCGGGCCTCCCGCTCCAGCTGTGCCACTTCCACTACGTTCGGGACGTGGGGAAGGATGTGTTCGAGCAGCTCGAGGCGGAGGTGCGACGCCATCTGCTCGGGACCCGGGTGCTGGCGCGGCTGAACGAGCTCACTCCGGGGAAGGCGGGGGACTGGGAGGGATCGGGTCGGAAGTGCGCGACAGAGTTGGAGGCGGTGCTGGAGGAGGCGGAGCCGAGGTGGGTGAGGATCCTGCAGGACCATGTGCTGGGGCCGAGGGAGAGGGCGAGTCGGTTCCCGTTCGAGCTGACGTATGGGAGCATCGCGCAGCACGCAGGGTCGGCGGCGCCGCTGGCGCACGAACTGGCGATGTGGAACGTGGGACGGAACGTGGCGCTCGGCTCGCTGACGAAGGCGGACGGCCTGCTGAGGAAGCTCGCGAAGGATGGGAAGTTCACCCGGCTCGCGCACCGGGCGAAGACGCTGACGGAGGCGTTCGACGAGTATCGGGAGGCGCTGGGAGTAGGTCGGGACGTGACGGGGTCGGACGGGGACGCGGCATCGGTGGCTGCGGAGGAGGGACGCCACCAGGTGGAGGGGATCCTGGCGCGGTGGGAGGGGGTGGCGGAGGGGTTGGACGACGAGGAGGTTCGGCAGGGGGTTCGGCAGATGCGGGAGGCGTGGGAGAAGCGGAAGGGGAACCTGTTCGTGGAGGTTCGGGACCTTCGGGGGGAGGTGCGGACGATCGAGCGGACGAACTGGCGGAGCGAGCAGGGGCATCGGGAGGTGCGCCTCTCGATCCGTGGACGGACGAGGAAGGGTCGGACGGAGGAGGAGATGGAGCGGCACGAGAACGCAGTGGAGACCTCCCGGGGGTCGGTGTATACCCGGGCGATGACGGTCCCCCTCTTCGGTCTCCCGAAGGTGAGGGTCGCCGTGGTGGTGAATCCGCGACGGAAGATGGAGGCCCGGGAGGCGAGGGACCTGGCGCTGTTGGAGTGGGAGAAGGGAGTCCTCTCGAAGGGGCGCATCGAGGAACTCAAGCGGGAGCTTCGGGTGCAGAACCCGAAGCTGAGGGCGAAGAAGCGGTACGCCCCGGGGCTCCTGATCAAGAGCGCCGGGCGACGCGGGGCGGAGGTGGACCCCGAGGCGGTCCAGCGGGACCGGGCGCGGGACGGGAGGTTCCTAGTGTTCAGCACGGACCTCTCCCTGAGCGGCCGGGAGATGTACGAGACCTACTTCGCGCGGGACGGGATCGAGAAGGTCTTCCGAACGGGCAAGGGGGAGCTCCACTTGGAGCCCATCCGAAAGCAACGGTTGGACCGGATGTACGCGAGCGCCACGGTCCTCTACACGGCATGGCTGCTCTGGAGTTGGACGGAGCGGACCCTGAAGCGGAAACTCCCGAAGATGAGCCTCGCCGAGGCGCTGAGGCTCCTCGAGAAGGTGCCGTGGGTAAGGTCCAGCACGGGGAAATCGGTCCGGGAAGGAGTGCCCCGCCTATCGGGCAGGCAGGAGGAGATCCTCACTGCCCTCGGGGCGACACGCTACCTTCCTGTGGTGTAAGCTTCACGGAATCCAGGGCCGTATCTACCCGCTTTCGTAAGTTCCCTCGTGGACCGCCGGGGGGATAATCGACCTAACTCGTGAAGTGAAGCGTTCCCACCGCTTCACATTTTGGGGACTATTCGGACTGCCGAGGCCCCGCCGGCTCAACGAGTCTTCAAAAAGCCGGCGCTCTGCGAGTTTGGTGAGGACACTCCGAAGCTTCTGGGAAAGGGAGTCGGTTGCCAACTGCTCGAAGAGCAGACGAACCTGAGCCAGGTCCGCCGGCTGATCAGAGATGGCAAACAAGTCCGTCAGATCGAGATCGCGGCCAGACTGAAGCTTGAGTGCCCAAAGGGCCTCTGGGCGCGCGATCGGAATCGGGTGGGACGTTTTCCCCGAGAGAGTCTCTAAGATCATTCGCT
>DAHXNZ010000033.1 GCA_027365105.1 Thermoplasmata archaeon | reverse complement strand
GGACGGCCCGACAGTAGTCCGCGAGCTGGAGCGATGGAAGGCCGAAGTAAAATCGTGGCCAATCACTCTTGACCCCCAAGACGCCCGAGAGCTACGGAGACGGCTCCCCTAGTTTTGTCCCAAGGTCTCGGCGCCCAGAGGAATTAAGCTCCCGGAGGCATCGGGGGTCCCGAATCTCATGCGAACTCACGAAGTGGTTGTGGTCGGGGCCGGTCTTGCCGGACAGCGCGCGGCTCTGGCGGCGGCCGAGGCCGGCCGGGAGGTGGCGATCGTCTCGAAACTCCATCCCTTGCGCTCCCATTCGGGAGCCGCCCAGGGCGGGATCAACGCGGCGGTCGGGAAGGAGGACAGCGTCGACACCCACATCTACGACACCGTGAAAGGCTCCGATTACCTCGGAGATCAGGACGCGATCGAATTCTTCTGCCGGGAGGCGGGCCCGACGGTCGTCGAGATGGAGCATTTCGGCACGATCTTCAGCCGGTCGCCGGACGGATCGCTGGCCCGCCGCCCCTTCGGGGGGGCCGGGTTTCCCCGGACCATTTACGCCGCCGACCGGACGGGCCTGGCCCTGCTCCAGGCGCTCTGGGAACGCCTGGGGACGTCCCGCTTCACCCTCTACCAGGAGTGGGACCTGGCCCGCATCGTCGTGAGCGGTGGACGGGTCCAGGGCCTCGTGGCGTTCGACCGGAAGACCGGGAACTTTGAAGGGATCCGGGCGAAGAGCGTGGTCATCGCGACCGGACCGGCCGGACGGATCTACGGCCGGACCACCAATGCCCACAGCTGCACCGGAGACGGGGTCGCCCTCGCCTACGAGGCCGGAGCCCAGCTCAAGGATATGGAGTTCGTCCAGTTCCACCCGACCGCCCTCCTGGAGTCGGGGATCCTGATCACCGAGGGCGCCCGGGGCGAGGGAGGGATCCTCAAGAACGCTGCCGGGGAGCGGTTCATGTCGAAGTACGCCCCGCATGTCCTCGACCTGGCGTCCCGCGACGTCGTCTCCCGGGCGATCTGGACGGAGGTCCAAGAGGGCCGGGGGTTCCCCGGCGGCTACGTTCACCTCGAGCTCATGCACCTCGGGCGGGAGAAGATCGAGAGCCGTCTCCAGGAGATCTGCGACTACTGCCGCCGATTCGCCGGGATCGATCCGGTCGTCGAACCCATCCCGGTCCTTCCGGCTCAGCACTACATGATGGGCGGCATCGGGACGAACTCCCGCGGCGAGACCAACCTCCCGGGCCTCTATGCCGCGGGCGAGGCGGCCTGCGTCTCGATCCACGGAGCCAACCGGCTGGGGGGCAACTCGCTGCTGGAGACCCTGGTCTTCGGCAAGCAGGCCGGCCAGTGGGCGGCCGCCCACGCCGAGAAGGCGCCGGCCTCCGAGCTCACCGACGCGGAGATCGAGGCGGCCCAGGCCCCGATCCGCGCCTGGTCGAGGCGGACCGAGGGCGAGGACCCTCAGGCCCTCCGGACCGAGATGCAGGCGACGATGGACCGGTACGTCGGCATCTACCGGAACGAAGCCGACCTGCTGGAGGGCCTGCGACGGATCCGGGCGCTCAAGGCCCGCTTCGAGAACGTCCGGATCGTCGACCAGTCCCGGATCTACAACCTCAACATGACCGATGCGCTGGAGACCGGACATATGCTCGAACTGGCCGAGGTGATCATCGTGGGGGCCTTCGCGCGGACGGAGAGCCGGGGCGCCCACTCCCGGGTCGACTATCCGAAGCGGGACGATGCCCAGTGGATGCGGCACACCATCGCGACCCGGACCCCCCAGGGGCCGGCCCTCTCGTACGCCCCGGTCAGCTACACGCGGTGGGAGCCGAAGGAGCGGGTGTACTGATGTCCGATCCCACCATCTCGGTCCCGCTCGAAATCTACCGGTTTGATCCCAAGACCGACTCGGCGCCGCGCTACCAGCGGGTGACCCTGGACCTCCCCCCCCATACCCCGGTCCTGACGGCGCTCCTCAAGGTCCGCCAGGAGCAGGATCCGGGCCTGACCCTGCGCTACTCGTGCCGGAGCGCGATCTGCGGCTCCTGCGCGATGCAGATCAACAACAAGAGCCGGCTGGCCTGCGAGACGCCGGTCGGCCCCGAGATCGAACGGCACGGACGGATCGTCATCGAGCCGATGCGCAACCAGCCGGTCCTTCGGGATCTGGTCGTCGACCAGCAGCCGTTCTGGACCCAGTACGAACGGATTCAGCCCCATCTCATCCCCGACCCGGCCCATCCGATGCCCGAGGGCCGGGAGAACCCCATGACGCCCGAGCAGGTCGAGCGGTTCAAGGAGACCCCGAGGTGCATCGCCTGCGGCGCCTGCTACTCCGCCTGCCCGGCGGTCGAAGCCGACCCGACCTTCCCCGGCCCGATGGCCCTCGCGAAGCTCTACCGGTTCGTGGTCGATCCCCGGGACGGCCGCACCCAGGATCGGCTGGTCTCCATCCAGACCGGGGGCCTCTGGCTCTGCCTGCGCTGCCACCTGTGCACCGAGGCCTGCCCGAAGGACGTCCGCCCGTCGGAACGGATCCGGGACCTCAAGGAGATGGCGATCCACGCCCAGGGCGCGACCGAGCATGGATCGAAGCACGCGGTCGGATTCCTCCGGAACATCCGCGAGACCGGGACCCTCAACGAATTCAAGCTCGTCCGCCAGACCTACTCCCCGGGGGAGATGCTCGGTCAGGTGGGCCAGGGCATCCGAATGTGGAGGAAGAAGCCCGAAATGATGCACAAGCCCAAGAAGGTGGCCGGTTGGGAGGACGTCGAAAAGATCTATCAGGCGCTGGAGGAGACCCGGGAGGACCCCCCATGAAGATGGCCTACTATCCGGGCTGCGTCGCCCAGGGGTCCGGCAAGGAGCTGGACATGGCGGTTCGCTGGGTCGCCCGGGCGATCGGTCTCGAACTGGTCGAGTTCCCGGCCTTCACCTGCTGCGGATCGGCCTTCGTCGACGAAGCGAACCAGACCCTCAACATCGCCCTCAACGCTCGCAACCTCGCGATCGCGGAGAAGGCGGGCCTGGACCTGCTCACCGTCTGCTCGACCTGCCAGGGCATGCTCACCCTCGCGAACCGGAGGCTCGAGGAACCGGCCATGAAGGCCCGGATTGATGGGGTCCTGTCCCCCCTCGGCATCCAGTATCGTGGATCCACGAAGGTCCGCCACCTGTTGGACGTCCTGGTCAAGGACGTGGGCGCGGACCGGTTGCGCGGGCTCGTCCGCCGCCCGCTCTCGGGCCTCAAGGTGGGGGCCTTCTACGGTTGCCACCTGCTCCGCCCCCAGGACGAACTCGGAAGCGAAAGTGCGGAAGAGCCGCACGCGTTCGAGGACCTCCTGAGCGCGCTCGGGGCCTCGCCGGTCTTCTACCGCGGCCGAGTGATGTGTTGCGGTTTCCCGATCCAGTTCGTGAAGCCCGAGACGGCCAGCCGGATCGGGGGCCGACAGATCCTGGACGCCCGCAACCACGGGGCCGAGGCGATGGCCACTCCGTGCCCGCTCTGCCACATCTCCCTGGACGGCTTCCAGCACCAGGCCGCGAAGACGGTCGGCCAGCCACTCGACATGCCGGTCTTCCACCTCCCCCAACTGGTGGGGCTGGCCCTGGGGGCGACCCCCGAGGAACTCGGGCTCGACCGCCACCTGGTTTCCGTCCAGCCGGCGCTCGCCAAGGTTGCGGGGGGCTCCGCCCGCGGCTAGCGGGGGCGCCCCGGCCCGTCCGGGGCTCCGGAGTCCGGGATCGCCTGGGGCGGGCCGGCCCCCCGCCTGGGATTGGGGCGCCGCACTTCGGAGGCGCAACCATTTTAACAGGGGAGAGGTGGAGCGCTACCGATGACGCGCAAACCGGCCCGGATGTACCGCAAGGTGGAAGGCCAGATCTATACCCGCCAGGAGTACATGGGCGGCATCCCGAACTGCCGGATCACCCAGTTCGACACCGGCAACCCCCGGGCCGACTTCCCGGTCTCCCTCTCGCTCGGGATGGAGGAGGCCGGCCAGGTCCGGGACATCGCCCTCGAGTCCGCCCGTGTGAGCGCGGTCCGTGTCTTGGAAAAGGCCGCTCCCAACGGCTACCGGCTCAAGGTCCGACGCTACCCGCACCAGGTGCTGCGGGAGCACAAGATGGCGATGGGCGCCGGCGCCGACCGTATCTCCGACGGCATGCGGCGCGCCTTCGGAAAGCCGGTCGGCCATGCGGTCCGGGCGGAGATCGGGGCCGAGATCCTGACGATCTATACGACCGCGGCCCACATCGAGGACGCCAAAGAGGCGCTTCGCAAGGCCTCCCACAAGCTCCCGGTCCCTACGCGTGTGGTGATCCGGACGGCTTCGGCGGCGTAGGTCGCTCCCGGACGATCAGCACCGGGCAGCTTACGTGGTGGAGTACCGACTCGGAAACGCTGCCGAGGAGGATCCGGCGGGCGGTCGAGAGCCCCCGGGAACCGAGGACCAGTAGATCGGTCGGATGCCGTTCGAGATGCATCAGGAGTTCGTCCACCACGACGCCTTCGAGGCAGACCCCGGTGACCGAAGAAAGCCCCTGGGCCTCGGCCCGCGCCACCGCGTCGGCCACGATCTGCTTGTAGCGCCCGGATTCTGACTCGAGGACCTGCGTGGCCACCCAGGGTTCCGTCGGCGAAACGTACATCGAATGGATCGGGGCGACCGACAGGATCGCCAGCGAAGCCTCGTAGCGCTGGGCGAGGTCGATTGCGACCTCCAGGGCCTGGGCCGCGCAGGGGGATCCGTCGACCGCCACCGCAATTCGCCGCACCGGCTCGGGACTCATCGGCCGGACCATGGACCCGGGCTACAAGGGGATTGCGTGTCGCCCGGAGCTGCTGCGGTACTTTCCATCGGCTGCTCTCCGTGGGGCGACGGGCCTTCGGGGACGGCCGTCGGTTCCCGGCCGACACAACCCCCGATAGCGGGGCATGTATCCGAACTCTCCCAGAGTTCAAATACCAACTTAGAGGTCGATCTGCTCGCCGCAATAGTTGATTGCGGCGCGCTATTCTTTCGGACGTGGAAGCCCCTTCCTGATTTGCGATTTCAACCGTCGGACCAGGTCCTGCTCACGAGCACAATCGGACTTGAGCTGCCGCCAGTCTCGATCGTATTCTCTCGCGTAGCCGACGTGAATCTCATTCTGCCAAGCCACGCGTTGCACCCGCAGGGCTTCTCTTCTCTCGGGCGCGAGTACCCGCGCAGCCTTCCGCGACCTGAGGAGTTCGGCTCGGGCCTCCGCTTCCCACTCAGCTGTTGGTAGGAGGGGTCGTGGGCCTCCGCTCAGGGCAAGTGGACCGAGCGCCCTCGCTCCCAATCGCACAACTAATCTGTGGTATGAGAGGGCGCCTTCCGCTCTCGCTTCGTGCAAGCCGGGCTTGCCCATCGCTTTCTCACGGTCGGGAGTTAGGTAACCGTCCGCGATCTCCGCCGCCATCATGCCCGCACGGAAGCCGGGGCCGAAGCCCGATCCGAGGTCGTCGACCGTCTCGAGCCCGAACGCCCCGGGCTGTGGGAACTGGTAGCCGAGCTCCTTCGCGCGACTTGCGAAGCGCCGGTCGAAAGCGCGAAGCCAGTACCCTATCGTCGCGGCGAGGTCAAGACTTAGGCTTGCTGCCCTGTTGAGCCAAGCGTACGATTCCGCACCGGATCCTCCCGGATCTTCATCAAAGACTCGCCGGCCGGCTTCCAGAAGCTGCTCTAGCTCAACCCGAGCGGCATGGAAGGCGTAGAGTTGTGGGTCAAGATCTCGGTACCCGTCGACCGTTCTTTCAATCCATTCGGCTTGGACTAGGAGCTTGAGCGCTCGCTCAGTCGTGAGCCTCTTCCAGTTCACTTCGTTGATGTGCCGTTCCTTCGGTACCACCTTCGGCCAGACCTCCCGAAACCGCACGGGGCGTTTCTCCTGGCCCGCTAGGGACCGGATGATCTCGTAGACTTCCTCGGCATACCGCTCTTTGAGCGTACGCCCTCCGTTCAGACTCGCCGGCGGTCGGCCACGTTCCGCACGGGGGAGACGCACGTCATCTGCCATATTTCATACTGTATCATTTTCGGCATATAGTTATTGAGGTCCGCTCCTACATTCCACAGGGAGCGCCCGACCGGGGCGTGAGAAGGCCATGCTCGTACGAGAGCACCGGAAAGTGAACCGGGTCGGCACCGGCGGGCACTCGTTCGTGATCAGGGTCCCGATGTCCTGGGCGAACTCGGTCGGGGTCGTCGACGGCTCCGAGGTCCTCGTCGCGTTCGGATTCGGCAGTCTTCTGTTGGTCGCACCGCCGGGGAGGGACAGCGAGATTGACCAATTTCTCGAAGCTCTTGGGGCCGATGAATGACCGTTGACCTCTTGCTCGCCAAGGCGTCCGTCACTTCTGACTTTCCAGCGGGGCACCCGGGCCGGGAACTCCTTCTCAGCCTTCCCGACCATCTCTCCGAACGCGAGTTCGACGCTCTGTTCCCGTCCCTCGTCCGCGTCCTCAAGGTAAGGATGCGGACATGACTGGACTTCGCGAAGAGAGATTGAGCCCGGTGTCGAACCCGGGCCGGGAGAACTATAGTGGGTGTCGAGCTGCCCCCTCCACCGGGTAAGCGCTGCGCCCGCTCCAGCCGCTGGTTCTCCCCGGACCACTCGGTCTACCGAGACCGGCGGCTCGGCGCGGACTTCTGCGTGCGGTGTGTCGGTGAGATAGTCGAGGAGAAGATTGGGCTGGTCTACGTCCCCGCCTACAAACCGAGAGGTCGGCCGTGACCGACCCGTCTCCCGAGCCGGAGCAGCGACTCGCCCTCTTCGAGGCCCGCATGCGGACGCTCGAGATCGGGGCCGGCCGGGCCGCCGCTGGGCTCGAAGACCACGAGAGTCGACTCGTCTGGCTCGAGACTCGACTCCGGGTCAAGCTGCACGTCGAGCGACTCGAGGAGCGTGAACGATGAACGAACCGCGCTGCCTCGAGCACGGGCTCGAGTGGGGCCGACGCGCCATCGGCAACGTTCCTCTTCGCGACGTGGGCCCGGGCCAGCTCATCCCGATGATCCGATGGGAGGAGCACGGTCCTCTTCTCGGCGAGCGCCGGATCCGTGAGTTTTTCGGGGCGCACCCTGATGCCGGACTCGCGATCACCCTCGACAACTCCGCATGGGGCGGTCCGCGTCTCGGCTGTATTGACGACGACTCGGGGAAGCACGACCCCGGCGATCTTCCGCGGCCAAAGCCCCTCGGAGGGTACCGCGAGTCGACACGCAGCAACGGAACGCACGACCTCTTCCGCTACAGGATCTCGCTCCCGCCCGACATCCCGAGCCGCGTGACCGGGCTCGGCGGGTTCATCGACGTGTTGGTCGGCGGACTGATGTACGTCGCCCCGACGGCCAACGTGGGTCGCGGCGAGTATCGAATCATCACCGGCCTCGAGGCCGGGATCCCGGAGTTCGACTCCGTATCCCTCGCGCTGGACGCGGCCTCGCCTTGGCTGAAGGACGCTTGGCGGGCGAAGGCTCGCGGCGTCGCTCGAGAAGGGCCTGGCGCGACCGTTCGTGCGGACCCCCGCCCCGTCCCCGCCGACGCGGCCGAGGTCCTAGCCCGTATGCGAGAGTCGGGGCGCGGCGGCGAACTCGCAGCCTGGATCGCCGAGCACACGGTCGGAGAGCGCCGGGACTACTCGCTCTGCTTCGTGATCGCGGGTCACGCGGCCGCGGTGGGCGCGACCACCGATCAGCTTCGTTCGGTGCTTTCGTGTCCGCACCCCGAGTGGGCGCCGGGGCCGACGCTCGATCGTACGGTCGCGCGGCTGTGCGGCCGACCGCCAGCGGGCATCGCGTCCCTCCTCCGATATCCGGAGGGCCGCGCCGCAGACGAGGCCGCGCCCGAGCCGACCCATCGCCCGGTTGTCCGGCGGTCAGAGGTCGAGCGGTTCCGTCGTCACTCTCGCCGTCTCGCCCGGCCCATCGTGGACCCGAAGCTGATCGAGAAGCTCCAGGGAGGCGAGTCCCGTGAGTGATCTCCCCGCCCAGGTGGTCGAGCTCATCCGCAAGGTGTGCCGAAAAACCAAGCACGACCCCGAGGAGATCGGCAAAACAATCGAGGAGCGGGTCACGCGAGAGAAGGCCTCGCTGTCGGTCGAGACGGCAAGCGCGGCGCTTGTCGCGATCTGCGAGGAACGGGGCGTGGGGGCGGTCGCGCACAAGGTCGTGGGGGTCCGCGCGAACCAGCCACCCGAGGACCGGGGCACCGAGACGGGGACGAACGTCGGCGCTCCGGTGGTCGAGCCGTGCAAGGACCTCGACGCCGCGGTCCGAGGGATCCGCCGGGTAGTGAGGACCAAGGATACCCACGGCCCGCTGCTCATCCTCGTGACTGCGGCCCAGGACCATGTGCTCGACCTTCTCGAGTCGACGGTCCTCCTCGGCCTCAAGGGGCGGAGCGGCGCAGGAAAAGGGACCGCCCTCGAGGCGACCATCCTCCTCACCCGGTGCGGCCAGGTGCTCTCCGTCACGACGCCCGCTGATCTCTCGGCGGCGCTCGAGGAGGGAAGGGCGATCGGCATCCCGGAGGCGGACTCACTCTTCCACAAGGACCCGATTGTTGCGAAGATCCTGCGCGACGGATACCGGCGCGGCCCGGAGTACGGGTTCATGGTGCCGACCGAGGAGAATGGGTGGAAGCGGGAAACCCGGAGCCTCTTCGGGTTCAAGGTCTTCGATTTCCACGTCAGCTTCGACCCGCACGTCCTCGGTCGGTCCCTCGTGCTCAGCATGGAGCCGGACGACTCGGTCGACCTCTCGATGGACGCGGAAAAGAAGGCCCGGCACCTCGCGCCCGTCCGCGCATTCCTCATCCGCGAGGCGGAGCGCGCCAAGCGGGAGTGGACCCGCGAGAGGGTCGACGCGCTCTGGGACTCGCCCGAGTTCCGGGCCGAGGTCGAGAGCCTCGGGGGGAAAGTTGGGCGTGATCACGTCTGCGGGGCCGACCTGCTCCTCGTGAGCCGTCTCTTCGGTTGGGACTTGGTCAAGGAGATTCGCAAGGCGATCCGCGGGCGGCGCACCCTGGACGAACTCTCGGACGAGGCGGAAATCGCCGACACCATCCGCGAACTCGCACAACCGGACGCGAAAGCGATCGAGGCGATGTTCGAACTCCCAACGGAGCGCGTGCTCGAGCACGTCAACGCCAAGCGGACGCGGCTGCATCTTAGACCGCTCACCCCGCAAGGGCTCGGGTCGCTCCTGGGAGACTTGGGGTTCAAGCGCGAGATTGACTGGCTTCGGGCGAAGACCGGCCCCCACCGCGACCGGTCCGTGCTGCTCCCATTCCGGTTCCTACAGGAGCCCGCCCAAACGGCCCAACCAGCCCAAGAGACGCTCGACGGCACCGGCTCCCGTGACGAGAAACCCTGTTCCGGCCGAAGTGGGCCGGATGGGCCGGTTGCGCCGGAGGTCCAAGGCGTACCCATCGACGGCCCGGTCATGGAAGAGTCGGGCAATTGGACGGTGCCACCCAAGGACCGCGCCCGGCCAAAGGAGGGCAGCACGTGATCGCTCCCTCGCGCTACCGCCTCCACCCCGGCGAGACCCACGACTGGTCACTCGCGATCCCGCACCTCGCGGGCGCTCGGCCGTGTCGAACCTGTGGTCAGCTCGCCCCGGGCGGACCGTTCATCCCGGCCTCGGGGGACCAACTCACGCAGCGGGAGCGAGATCGGCTCGCCCAGGTCGTCGCCGAGCCCTACCGTGCCTGCCCCCGCTTCGACACATGCTCCGTGAATCGCTGCCCGCTCGACCCAGAGATCGGAGCCCGCACGTTCAACGCGGGCGACCGCGAGACGAAGTGCCCGCTGTCCAAGCGGGTCCGTCACGCTCTCTTCGCCGAGCTCCCGACCGGTGCCCAGGCGCGGCTCCCATTCGGCGGCCTCCTCGAGGTCGAGTGGAAGCGGAGCAATGCAGCCAGGCGCCGACTCGCGGCCCTGACCGCAGAGCAGCGGGCCAGACTCGCGGCCGGCCGCCAGAGGGGCATGGCGGCCATTAGAAAGGCCCGTCTATCACGTCCGGTAAGGCCATCGACTCCGGAGGGGTCCGAATCCCCTTCCGACCCGTTGAGCCCCGCCAAAGCGCACTCAAACGGGGGGGAGACCGCATGATTGCGCTCCCCACGTCCGGCGCTCCCGGCGTTCGGGCTGCGGTGTATTGCCGGATCTCCCGGCCCGACGAACGCCCGATCCTGGAGAACCAGCTCGAGAACGCGCGGCGCCACTGCGAGGAGCGGGGCCTGGTCCTCGCGGAAGGGAACGTCCTCACCGAGCTCGCCACCGGCACCTCGGCCCACCAGGTCCGCTTGAACGAGCTCCTCGAACGCGCCTCCCGGCCCGGTCGGACCTTCGACCTGGTCGTCCTCACGTCCCTGTCCCGAATGACCAGGGGAGGGGTCGAGGCCGCGCTCTACACGCTCCACCGGCTCGAGTCCGCGGGCGTCGGGTGGCACTTCGTCGAGCAGCCGATCCTCGACTTCGACTCGACCACCCCGAAGCTCGCCCAGGACATCGTCCTCGCAGTCCTGGCCGCTATCGACGAGGACT
>DAHXNZ010000032.1 GCA_027365105.1 Thermoplasmata archaeon | reverse complement strand
GCACAACCCCAGGACCGGCTCGGAGGTATCGTTAAATAGCGCCTCTCGTACGCCGACCTCACCCGTGAGCCGAGGGCCCCCGCAAGGGGTCCCGCTGACGCGAGGTACCGATGGCACGACCAATCTTCGTACGATTTGAGACCCCGAGCGACGTCGCCGACAAGGCCCTCCAGCTGATCCAGGTGGCCAACGAGACCGGTAAGGTCCGGGTCGGGACCAACGAGGTCACCAAGTCGAGCGAGCGCGGCGAAGCGAAGCTCGTGGTGATGGCCGAGGACGTTGACCCGGTCGAGATCCTGGTCCACATTCCGATGCTCTGCGAGGAGAAGAGGATCCCCTACCTTTACGTCCCCAAGAAGGCCCGGTTGGGCCAGGCGGCCGGACTCACGAAGTCCTCCGCGAGCGTCGCCGTCGTCGAGGCCGGGGAGGCCAAGGGCCTGCTCGAGGAACTCACGGCGACGTTTGCCACCTTGAAGTCGTAGGACCCGACACCCCGGACGGTGCGCGTGAGGTAGGGACGATGGCGGAAGAGAAGGGATCCCCTGCGGAAGTCGTGGAACTGGTCGGACGGACCGGGATGGCCGGCGAGGCCACCCAGGTCAAGGTCCGCGTCCTGGCCGGTCGGGACCGCGGGAAGATCATCACCCGCAACGTCGCGGGGCCGATCCGGATCGGAGACGTACTGATCCTCCGGGAGACCGCACGCGAAGCCCGGAAGCTCTCGGTCCGGTAGGGAGACAACGATGGTCACGAAACGCCAGTGTTCCTTCTGTGCCGACGAGATCGAACCCGGCACGGGGACGATGTACGTGAAGCGCGACGGGACCGTCTACCACTTCTGCTCGGCCTCCTGCCGCAAGCAGCAGCTCAAGCTCCACCGCGTCGGCCAGCGGTTCAAGTGGACCCGGGCCTACGCCCTCCAGAAGGCGGCCGCGGCCCGGCATTCGGCCGCGCCGAAGGCCACCCCGTCGGTCGCGACCCGGCCCCGCGCAGCGGCCGCCGGGCCCGCCTCCGTCCCGCCCGCTTCCGAGTCGGCCCCGGCCCAGCCCCCGGCTCCCAAGGCTCCCGCCGAGCCGGCCGGCGAGGCGTCGCGGGCACCGCCCGAGACCGCCCCGGCCCCGAAGCCGACCCGGCCGGCCCAGAAGAAGCCGGCGGCGAAATCCTCCGCCAAGCCGTAACCGGTCCCCGCCGGATTCCCGTGCAGGCAAATCGGTAAACCTTCGGGCGTCGCGCCCCCGACATGGAGCCGGAGGCGCCGTACGTCTCGGCGAGCGATCTGGCCGAGTACGCCTACTGCGAACGGGCCTACTATTACCGCTCGATCGGGGCTCCGGTCGCGCCGGGATCGTCGGCCCGGTCCCGGGCGGGGCAGCGCTACCACGCCCGCCACCTGGGCGCGGAGGCGCGCCGGGAGTCCCGGGGTGCGCTGTACTTCGGGCTCCTCCTGCTCGGCCTCGCGGCCCTGATCGGAGGCGCCTGGTGGATCTTCCGGTTCTGAGGGATGGGATCCCGGCGATCCTCCTGCTCGTCGGGGGCATCGCGCTGCTGATCGGCGCGATCCGGGCGCTCGCCCGGCGGCGCCGCGACCGCCGGTTCGGCGCGTACGTCGGGAGCGACACCCGCGGAGCGAGCCTCACCCTCCGGTCGGAGCGCTGGCGGATGGTGGGGCGTCCGGACCTCCTGCGCCGGCTCCCGGACGGGCGGATCGTCCCGATCGAACTCAAGAGTCGGGAGTCGCCGGCCGATCGCCCGTCGTTTTCGCACCAGGTCCAGGTCTGGGCCTACTGCGCCCTGCTCGAAGAGTCGACCGGGCGCCCTCCGCCCTACGGGGTGATCCGGTACGGGGACGGGCGGGAGTGGGGGGTCCCGTGGGGCCCGGCGGAGCGGGCCGAGCTTTGGAGGCTCCGGAGCACCGTCGCGGCCCCGTATGACGGGCGGGCGAGCCCCTCCTCCGGCCGGTGCTTCCGGTGCCGCTACCGGCCGATCTGCCCGGACCGTTTCGACCGCACCGCCCGTCGGTAGCTCCAGTAGACGTGGGTCCGGTACGGGTAGCGGATCACCGGGCGGCCCCGGAGGGCCGGATGGGTGTCGGCGAGCTCGCGGATCTGCCGGGCCAGTCCGGCCTGCTGGCGGGGTGGAAGGAGGGCGACCCGGCTCAGCGAGAGGATCCGGTCCGCGAGCTGGTCGCGGGCCATGAGCTGGGTGTGGGGAACGATGGCCTCGTGGAGCGGCCCAAAGCCCGACCGGCCCGAGTCGAAGTACGCCTTCCAGGCGGAGTGACGGTCGGACGGCGTCGCCCGGTCCCAGACCGGGTGGAGGATCCGGCGAAGGTCGCGGAGCCAGGAGGCGCCGGCGTCGGGATCCGGCCGGTTCCAGACGAGCCCCAGGCCGCCGCCCGGCCGAAGGACCCTTCGGATCTCGGCGAGGGCGGGGCCCGGCCGGAACCAGTGGAACGCCTGGGCGGCCACCACCGCGTCCGCGAAGCCGTCCGGGAGGGGGATCGACTCGGCGGTCCCCGGAAGGACCGGCACCGTCGGTACCGCCTGCGCGAACTGGCGCCGCATGCCCGGGATCGGTTCGATCGCGAGGATCGCGCTGCCGAGCCCCATCCAGGCGCGGGTGAATTTTCCGGTCCCGGCCCCGAGCTCGACCGTCGTCGTGCCGGGTCCGATCCGGAGCGCCCGGCCGAGGCGGCGGATCGCCGCGATCGGATAGTCGGGCCGGCCGTGCTCGTAGCGGGCGGCGGCCCGGTCGAAGCCCCAGACCGCCGGATGGACCCGCGGGCGTGCGTCCGCCATGCCGGCCGGCAGACGGGCCGCGTATTTCCCTCGGACGCCGGCCCCGGGCGAAAGCTTTAGACGGGAAGCCGCTCGACGCCGGCATGGCCGAAGGCACCGTGGAGCGGACCCTCGTGTTGGTGAAGCCGGACGGCGTGAAGCGCGGACTCATCGGCGAGATCACCGGCCGGCTCGAGCGCAAGGGTCTCAAGATCGTCGCCGCCCGGCTCCTGACGGTCACTCCCGAGACGGCGCGTCGGCACTACGCGGAGCACGAAGGCAAACCGTTCTACCCCGGTCTCGTCCAGCACATCACCTCGGGGCCGGTGGTCGCCCTCGCGGTCGAGGGACGCAGCGCGATCTCGGTCGTCCGGCTGCTGGTCGGGGCCACCAACCCGCAGACGGCGGCGCCGGGCACGATCCGGGGCGACCTGGGTCTCGCCATCACTCCGAACCTGATCCATGCGAGCGACGGGCCGGAGTCGGCGGCCCGGGAACTCGGGCTCTACTTCCCGCCCGAAGCCTACCAGGCCTATGCCCGGGTCGGCGAGGAGTTCGCCTGAACCCATGGTCCCCGCCCTCGACGCCGCCGAGGCGGCGCTCCGGCGCGGGGCGATCGTCGGCTACCCCACCGATACCCTCTACGGCCTCGCCGTCTCGGCCCGCCACCGCCGCGCGGTCGAACGGCTCGTGACCGCGAAGGGCCGCGCGTCGACTCAACCGATCTCGATCGCCGTCGCCTCGGTCGAGGAGATCGAGCCGTGGGTCCGCTGGTCGACGGCAGCCCGGGCGTTTGCGCGGAGCCATCTGCCCGGCCCCTACACCCTGCTGGCCCCCCCCTCCGAACGCGCCCGGCGCGAACTGGCGCCCGCAATCGTCCGGGCCGCGCCGACCCTCGGTCTGCGGATCCCGGACCACCCCCTGGCCCGGGAACTGGCCCGACGGATCGGCCCGATCACCGCCACCTCGGCGAACCGGCACGGGGAACCGCCGGCCGTCTCGGCCGCCGGGGCCCGGTCGGCGCTCGGGGACCGGGTCGCCGTCTACCTCGACGGGGCGCCGGTTCCCACCGGCCGCCCGTCGATCCTGGTCGATCTCACCCGGGGAGAACCCCAGCTCCTCCCCCGGAGACGCTGACCGATGCCGATCGACGGGGACCTCGACCTCTGGCGGCGGGCGGCCCGGATCTCGGCCGAGGCCCGGGAGCTGGGCGCGGAGCTCCTCGTGCCGGGCGCCTCGCGGCGCGCGGTGGCCGAGGCGATCGAGGAGCGGATCCGTTCCCGGGGGGCGGCCCCGGCGTTTCCGGCGAACCTCTCGCGGAACCAGGAAGCCGCCCACTACACGCCGTCGCGGGACGACGACGTCCGGTTCGTCGAGGGGGATCTGGTCAAGGTGGATGTGGGGGCCCATCTCGACGGCCGGATCGCCGACACGGCAACGACCGTCGAGGTCGGCGGCACCCATCGCTACGATCACCTCATCCGGGCGGTCCACGAAGCGGTCCGGGCCGGCATCGCGCGGGTCCATGCCGGCGTCCCCGTCGAGGAGATCAGCGCATCGATTGAGGACGCGATCCAACGGAGGGGAGTGAAGCCGGTGGCCAATCTGACCGGGCACACCATCGAGCGCTACCTCCTGCACGCCGGGACCTCGATCCCCAACGTCCGGGGCGGGCCGGCCCGGACCCTCCAGGAGGGGGAGATCGTGGCGATCGAGCCCTTCGCCACGAACGGCGCCGGATCGATCGAGAACGGCCCGTTTGGCCACATCGTCCGATTCCGGACCCCGCCGACGGGTGAGCTGGCGCCGCTCTTCCCGAGGTTCCGCACCCTGCCGTTCACGGCCCGCTGGATCGACGACCCGGCCCTGGCGGCGGCGCTGCGCCACCACCGCCGGTGGCTGCAGACCTATCCGGTCTTCGTCGAATCGGGGGGCGGATGGGTCGCGCAGGCCGAGCACACCGTCCGGGTGACGGCGACCGGCGCGGAGGTCCTGACCGAACTCTAGCGGCGGGCCGCACCAACCTCCTCCGCATCAATCCCCGAGGCTTGGTCGCCCCATGCACCGGGGCGTGGAAACCGAACTCTACCTGCGGCCCGGCCTCGCCGAGGACAATTTCGTCGCGATGGCCCTCGGGAACCTCGCCGGGCGCGAACTCGCCGCCGCGCGGCACGAGCGGCTGGTCTGGCAGATCCTGCGCGTGGACCTCTCCCATCACCACCACTACCGGCTGCTCATCGCCCACCCGGAGCGTCGGCTCGACCTCGGGATCAAGGAGGACCTCAAGGGGATCCTCGACCGGCTCTCCGCCCTCACGGTCGAGGCGCTCCACGGCGAACTCGAGCGGGCCCGGGCCGCCGGCCTCGACCCGGTCCCGCTGCGGGTCGTCCACGAGCAGGTCGACTTCTGGCAGGACGACTTCTGGACCGCGCTCGGCGGGCCGGCGCCGCTCGGACCGGAGTTTCCCTGACCGGCCGGGAGCCCGAATGCCCGATCAGTTCGTCGGCTGGGTCTTCGTGGGGTACGACGACGAGGAACTGCGGCGGGATCTCCGCCTCGGCCGTCCGTACCACTGGAAGGATGCCCGGACACAAGGCAAGGAGATCGGGCAGTTGGTTCTCTATCTCCAGACCGGGACCCCCCCCCGGTGGGTCGGCCGGGGCCACATCCAGGAGATTGAAGAGCGCTGGAAGATCTTCGGGGTCAGCGTCGTGCTGGACCGGTGGATCTCCCCCCCGCTCCCGGCCCGCGCGCGCCGTCCGACGCCGGCCTCCGGCCCGGTCGAGCACGTCGACCGCTGGGAGAACCGCACCTTGGCGGACCGGATCGGGGTCCCGGGCCATCGGCCCCACACCCCGTTCCTGGAGGAGGGCCGGGACCTCCGGCTCACCGCGGCCGACCGGGACGAGCTGTTCCGCCAGCAGCCCGCGCTGCGGGCCTGGGGATAGGCACTCCCGGGGTGCCGACTATCGGTGTCGATACTCGAGGGTTAACCTCATATCCTCCCCGTTCGCCTAGGGCCTCCATGCCGCCCAGCCTCGAGATGCGGGACCTGACGAAGCAGTACGGGACCTTCACCGCCTTGACCGCCCTCAACCTCAAACTGGAGGGCGGCAAGTGCGTGGGGTTCCTCGGGCCCAACGGCGCCGGCAAGACCACCACCTTGAAGATGCTCACCGACATGATCTTCCCGACCCAGGGGGAGTGCTTCATCAACGGCCTCTCGGTCCAGACGGATCGAAAGCGCGCGCTGGCCGAGGCGGGCGTCCTCATCGAGAGCCCGGAGATCTACCCGTCGTTGACCCCTAACCAGGCGCTGGAGATGGTCGCCGACCTGCGGGGGATCCCGGTGCCCGAACGCCCGGGCCGGATCCGTTCGGCGCTCGAGGAGGTCAAGATGACCGACTGGGCCGACAAGCGGGTCGGCCGGTTCTCGAAGGGCATGAAGCAGCGGATCAACATCGCGGCCGCTCTCGTCCACGACCCTTCGGTGGTCATCCTGGACGAACCGTCGACCGGGCTCGATCCCCGGGGGATGGCCGAAGTCCGGACGATCATCCGGGGGCTCAAGAAGAGCCAGCGGCTGATCTTCATGAGCAGCCATATCCTGAGCGAGGTCGTCGACGTCTGCGACGACGTCGCCCTGATCGACCGGGGCAAGCTCCTCTTCTACGACACCCTCCCCAACGTGACCGCCCGGTTCTCCGACGGGAAGAGCTCGCTCGACCTGCAGTTCGCCCGCCCGATCCCGCCCGACGCCATCCCGGGCCGGATCGGGGCCCTGCCGGGCATCGGCGACGTGACCTTCCTGGACCCCCGACGGCTGAGGATCAAGTATACCGGCGGGGTCGAGACCCAAGAGCGTCTGGTCGAGTCGGTCGCCCAGATGCACCTGGGCCTCCTGAGCGCCGCGGCTTCGGAGAGCGCGCTCGAGGAGATCTATCTGAGCCAGATCTCCCGGGGGGACTGACCATGGCGACGGCTCAAGTCACCGAGGCCCCGATCCGGCCGGTCGCGACGCCCGACTCCCTCCAGCAGATCACGAAACTCACCCGGTTCCAGCTCTACGAGTACGTCCGCTCCCGTCGGTTCGTCGCGATGCTCGGGATCGTCGCGATCATCGGGGTGATCCTCACGGCGTTGGTGGGGCACTACCGGGGCGGGCTGGTGTCGAGCAACATCGCCTTCTATGGGAGCTTCTGGGGCGGCGGCGCGTCGTTCCTCGTGGTCCTGTCCGCCGTCATCTTCGGGGGGGATGCGATCGCCGGCGAGTTCCAGAACAAGACCGGCTACTTCCTGATGGGCCTGCCCATCCGCCGGGCCACGATCTACGTCGGGAAGTTCCTCGCGGCCTTCCTCGCCTCGGTCGTCGTGCTCGGCTTCTACCTGCTGATCCTTCTCGGCAACGGCGTCTTCTACTTCGGCAGCGGCGCGCTGCCCTGGCAGCTCCCGGTCTCGCTGATCATTGCCCTGGTCTACCTGGCCGCGGTGTTGGGTACGACCTTCCTCTTCAGTTCGCTCTTCAAGACGAGCGCCTACGGATTCGCGCTGACCGCGATCCTCTTCCTCATCGGGTTTTCGATCCTTCAGGCGCTGATCGTCGACCTCGTCCACATCGAGCCCTGGATGGTCATCTCGTACGCCAACTCCTCGATCGGGAACATCTTCAACCCGACCGTGAACTGGGGGATCTTCGGGACCATCACCACGACCTCGACCCGAATCGGACGGGCGGCCGTGACGGTCACCACCTACACCGCCGGCATCGCGGAGAGCATCGTGATCATGATCGGCTATCTGCTCGTGACGGCCGTGGCCGGCCTCTACCTCTTTGAGCGTGAGGAGTTCACGTAGGCCGGCGGGGCCCGGCGCTCGGCCCGCACACCGCCTTAAAGAGAGGCCGGTTCCTGCGTCGGGACCCTGAGGCCATGACCAACCCGATCGTTACCGAGGAGCTCGAGAAGGTCTATCCTGGCGGGACCCGGGCCGTCGCCGGCGTCTCCATCGAGGTGCGCCCGGGGGAGATCTTCGGCTTCCTCGGACCGAACGGCGCGGGCAAGAGCACCACCGTCGGGATGCTGACGACCCTGCTCAAACCGACCGGGGGCCGGGCCTACGTCGACGGCCTCGATCTGCGCACCGAGACCGACCGGATCCGCCGGAGCATCGGGCTCGTCTTCCAGGAGTCCACCGCGGACGATCAGCTCACCGGCCGCGAGAACCTCGAACTCGCGGCCGCCCTCTACGACGTGCCCCCTTCGGAGGCCCGGGTCCGGATGACCCGTCTCCTTGAGGCGATGAGCCTCACGTCGGTCCAGGACCGGCTGGTCAAGACCTACTCGGGCGGGATGCGCCGCCGGCTGGAGCTCGCCGCCGGGGTCATCCACACCCCGAAGGTCCTCTTCCTCGACGAACCGACCCTCGGCCTCGATCCGCAGGGCCGGGCCGGGATCGGCCAGGTCGTCCGGAAGATGCGGGACGACTTCGGAGTGACGGTCTTCCTGACCACCCACTACCTCGACGAGGCGGATCTGCTCTGCGACCGGATCGCGATCATCGACCACGGCCAGATCAAGGTCCTCGGCACCCCGTCCGAGCTCAAGGACCGGATCGGGGGCGACGTGCTGACCGTGACCCCGCAGTCGCCCGGGGCCGATCTGGAGCCGGTCCTCCGCACCGTCCCCGGGGTCCTCTCGGTCCAGCGGCACGAGAGCGCGTACCGGATCAAGACGCCCCAGGGCGAGGCGATCACCCCGGCGATCGTCCAGGCGTGCTTCGCGGCCCACGCGCCGCTCGCGAGCGTCTCCCTGAAGCGCCCCTCCCTGGACGAGGTCTTCCTCGAGTTCACCGGCCGGGCCTACCGGGAGGAGGAGGGCCCGTCGGCGACCGACATGGCGCTCCGGATGAACCAGTTCCGGGGGCGGAAGCGATGACGCTCCGGGCCTTCCGGGCGCTCACCGTCCGGGAACTCAAGCGGTGGATCCGGACCCCGACCGCGATCATCGCCTCGGTGATGACCCCGTTCTTCTACCTGCTCCTCTTCGGGGAGGCGTTCAACCTCGGGAAGTTCCTGCCGAGCGGGAACCAACCCGCGGTCCTCGCGGCCTTCCAGGGAGCTCCCGACTACTACTCGTACTTCTCGGCGGGGATGGTGATCTTCGTCGTGCTCTTCTCGAGCCTCTTCATCGGTGCGAACGTGATCTTCGATAAGCGGCTCGGCTACGTCAAGAAGCTCACGGTCGCCCCCGTCCGCCGCTCGGTCATCCTCGGGGCGAGCGTCGCCGCCGGCGTCTTCCGATGCCTCATCTTCGGCGGCCTGGTCTTCGGGATCGCGCTCCTCTTCCAGCACATCCCGGGCCTCAGCGGCCTCACGGTCACCGCTCCGATCTCGGCGATCTCGGTCGTCGAGATCTTCCTCGCGATGGCCCTGCTCGCCGCCGCCTTCACCTCGCTGTTCATCACCCTGGGCTACGTGATCGAGCAGATCGAGGCGTACTTCGCCCTCGTGAACCTGGTGAACCTGCCGCTCCTCTTCTCGTCGACCGCGCTCGCGCCGGCCACGATCATGCCGGGCTGGCTCCGGTTCATCGCGAACGGCAACCCGATCACCCTCTCGATCAATGTCCTCCGGGAGAACCTCTTCCCGTACGTCGGCTACTATACCTACGCGCCCGAGATCTACCTCGGCATCCTGGCGCTCTTCGCCGTCGCGGTCATCGCGCTCTGCGTGCGGGTGACGATCGGCGCGCTCTCGCCGCGCTGAGGGCCCCTTACCCCGGGGCGGGCCGAAGGGCCCGCTCGACCAGCGAGGCCAGCAGCCCCCCGAGGATCGGGGTGAGAAGGAACAGCCCGACCTCGATGATCGCCCAGTGGGTCGAGCCCCAGAGGAGGGCCACGACCGCGGGGCCCAGGCTGCGGACCGGGTTGATCGAGGCGCCGTCGATCGGGATCGCCACCAGGTTCGCGATGAGGAGGGCGAAGCCGATCGCCGCGGGCGCGAGGGGTCGGGTCGACGGGCTCGCCCGGGTCGAGAGCTGGATGATCAGGACGAAGACGAAGGTGAGGGCGACCTCGATGAGCAGCACGCTCTCCCAGGAGAAGGCGCAGCCCGCCGGGGCGAACGAGGCGCTGAAGCACTGGCTCGAGAGGGCCGAGGTCTGGGCGGCCGCCCACATCGAGGGCCAGCCGCTCGCGATCCCGGCGACCACCAGCATCCCGACGATCGCTCCCGTCACCTGGGCGACGAGGTAACCGGGAACCTCCGTCCAGCTCATCCGGCCGCTGGTCGCCATCGAGAGGGTCACGGCCGGATTGAAATGGGTGTGGCTACTTCTTGGCACACGGCCGAAGGGCCCTCCAGACCCCTTTCGGGTACAGCCTTCGCTGCTCCTGAGCCATGTGGTAGCTCCAGTACTCGTCGAGGTCCTTGCTCAGGTAGACCGCCCTCATCTTGACCATCCCCTCCGCCCCCTCCTCGCTCCACCGCATCCCCGAGCGCTCCATCCGGTCCTTGATCAGGTTCTTGCACGCCCCCTCCACGCTCCCGCTGCCGATCGGCAGCCCTCGCGCGAGATACTCGTGGTACCGCATCCGCGACCGGTTCTGGTAGAGGTAGGCCGCCGCGCCCAGCAGGGTCTTTCTCCGCGCCCCGCGTAGCCTCTGCTTGGTAGCCATCTGGCGTAGCCCCTTCACGACCTGCCCCACGCCCCCCTGGAGGATGCGGAGCGCGCGCTCGCGGACGAACACCTGCGCCTCGGGGCTGCCCTCGGGGTGGAAGAGGTAGGCGACCGACCACACCTTCTCCAAGGCGTGGATGAGGTCGAGCACGATCTCGGCCCCCGGCAGGGCCTTGGCCATGCGTATCTGCAGCGCCCGCTCCCCGTCCGCCACCACCAC
>DAHXNZ010000031.1 GCA_027365105.1 Thermoplasmata archaeon | reverse complement strand
GGAAGGAGGAGATTCTGGTGCGGGTCGTATCGACGGAAAACGGGACCTTTCTCGGCGGGCATGATCACCGATAGTCGAGGCCGGTCATAGTACCTCGCTTCGAACTGCCGTCCGCGAGTTGAGCTACGCACTCCTAGGGCGTCCTCTACCGGAATGGGGCCACACCCTTTTCTCGGGAACAGGTATCGGGTCGAATGACCGTTTGACACCCGGTCCCACGTGGAGATGAAGTGACTTGGGGACTTCGGGAAGGGCGTCAGCAGGTGGTACACAAATTCGTGGAGGCGCTCGCCGAGCGGCTCGAGCTCGCCCAGCAACTCTGCGACCACCAGCGAAGGGTCGGATTACCGTCGGAAGACCGCGATCCAAGACGGCGGGTTGGGAGGCGGGCGAACCCCGACGGTCTCACGGCGACCAGCGCGGAGGAGATCCTCTGCCGGGTGGCCGTCGTAAGCCAACGGGCCGCCACTCCCTCGCCTCTCCCGCCTCCCCGATCCGTCTCACCTGCTGGGGCGTTGCGGCTGCGAAGAAGAGCGCGACCTATCGCGGGTCCCGACCGACTTTCGGCCCAGCATCGGCTCTCGTGGAGCTCCGGGTCCGTGGCGGCCCCGTTCCTCATTGGATGCAGGACCTCGGTACCCGTTGGGGGGCGGGCGTCCGTCTTCACGTCTGTCGACACACCGAAGGTTCGCCTCGTCGCCTGCTTCAGTTGCTAGAGATCAACGCGACCCCGGCGAGCCTTCCCGAGATCAAGGACTTCCTCGGTCAACGGGCCGGCCGGGATGAGGTCTCGCTCACGCAGCTCGGACCGCACCGTCTCCTCGTTCGCCTCGTCGGCGCCTTACCGGCGCTCTGCCACAGCGTTTTTGAGATGGGGGCGATCTGCATGAGCTGCCCTTTCTTGCCTTCGGCGAGCGCGCAAGACGACGAGGCTCGGGAAGGGGTGTGGCGGGTGCTGGTCCATCGCGTCCGGGACGCCCAGCCCCTGCTCGCCTCGTTCACCACGCCGGGCAGCTCACCCCCCTCGCTGGTTCGAATCGGTTCGTACCGAGGGTCACGCGACTTGACGTCTCGTCAGGAGGCCGCCGTCGGAACCGCCTTCGCCCTGGGGTACTTCGACTATCCGCGTCGCGCCCAGCTCAAAGATGTTGCGAAGTCGCTCGGCATCAGCCGCGCGACCGCGATGGAGAACCTGCGTCGGGGCATGCGGAAGCTCGCCTCTCGGCGCCAAGCCGAGGTCGGCATCGTTCGATCCGATCCCACCTAGAACGACCAGGTCCTTGGCCCCACAGATTCCCCCAGGTCCGGGAGAAGAAGCAAAAGCCGACTCACGGGACGACCAGGGTCCGAAACCCCTTCCCGTTCCGCAGGTCCTCGGCGGCCTCCCCAATCCGATCGAGGGGGAGGGTGGCGGTGACCACCGCATCGAGACTCACCTTCCCCTTCCGAACGATCTCGATGACCCGCGGGTAGTCCGCCGGTCGACAACCGAGCGAGCCGACGATCGTGTACTCGAAGAACATGAGACGATTGAGCGGAATCGGGACGACCGAATCGCTGTACCCGACGACGCAGAGCCGGCCTCCCCGCCGAAGGGTGGAGAGGGCCAAGCTCACGGTCTCGGGCGTGCCGACGACCTCGAGCGCGACGTCTGCGCCTCCTCCCGACCTATTCCGAACCTCGCGACCAAGGTCGGGGTACTCCGTGGGATCTAGGGTCTCGCACGCTCCCAATCGCCGAGCCGCTTCGCGCTTCTCGGCGCGAAGGTCCACCGCGATCACGTTCCCGCCCGCGGCGCGGGCGAACTGGACAGCGTTGATCCCGACTCCACCGCATCCGACGACCACGACCCAGTCCCCGGTCTGCACCCGGGCGCGGTGGACGACCGCATGGTACGGCGTCGTGAGGGCATCGGCGATCACGGCACTGCGTGCGAGGTCGAGGTCGGTGGGCAACGGTACGAGGTCGCGTGCCGGGATTCGGATGTACTCGGCGAACCCTCCGTCGATGTGGTTGCCGGGCATCTGGAGCCGCGGACAGATGTTTCCGTTCCCGGATAGACAATACTCGCAGTTCCCACAGGGAAGGACAGAGCGAACGAGCACCCGATCCCCCACAGACCGCGCGGAGCTCCCGGGTCCCAGCTCCTCTACGACCCCCGAGATCTCATGCCCGAGAACAAGGGGAGGGGCTTTCGCCGTCGAGACGGCATGGTCGAGGTAATGGAGGTCCGTGTGGCAGAATCCGCACGCTGTCACTTTCACCAACGCGTCGCCCGGTCCCGGAACCGGGCGGGGGACTTCCTGGACTACGAGGGGACGCCCCGGGCCGTGAAAGATGGCTGCGCGCATAGAACCGAGCGCTCACCCGTCCTTCCAAACAGGGGTTCGCTTCTCCAGGAAGGCGCGAAGCCCTTCCTCCGGCTGTTCCAGCATCATGAGTTCTTCGAGGTAGACGCGCTCGGCGTACTCCAGACAAGACCACGGATCCGCCTCCGTCCGTCGGAGGACCTTCTTGAGCAGGCGCAGCGTTTCTAGTCGGTAGCTACAAAACGTCTGAGCGGTCAACGCTACGGACGCGTCGAGTTCCTCCTCGGGAACCACGCGGTTCACGATACCCGCCGACGTCGCCCGCTGTGCATCCAAGGGTGTTCCCAAGAACAGGAGCTCTGCAGCGTGCCGAGCGTCCAGGAAATGAGGGTAGGTGGCCGCTCCGAACGGTGCGAAGACCCCCAAGCGGATTTCGGGCTGTCCGAACGTTGCCCCCTCGGACGCGATCGCGAGGTCGCAGGCCATCAGCAGTTCCAAGCCGCCGCCCAGGCACCTCCCGTGGACTTGGGCGATCGTCGGAGGGGACAGGTTCCACAGTGTCGTGAGGGTCTTGTGGAACGCTTCGAACATATGGGAAACTCGGGGCTTCAGGTGATCCTCTACACTGAGGCCCCCGCTCCAGGACTTTCCGCCACCGCGCAGCACGACGACATGCGCACCGGCAACCTCTCCGCGCTCTAGCACGCGGGTCAATTCCTCCAAAAGTTCGATGTCGAACACGTTCGCTGGGGGTCGCTCCCAAGTGATCGTCGCGCGTCCGTCGACGCGCACGACCGATACGGTCCCGGGAGCTTTCGCGCTCATGGTCTCCCTCCGTCATTCGAAGAGGATGGACTCGACGAACGTCTCGAGCTGCAGACGCGCTTGCTCGTACGTGGTCGACTTCTCCTCGAACTCCATGTGCAGGTACGGAAGACCCCGCCCTTCGAGCGCCCGCCGGTAGAGCACCACGTCCTCGAGGGCCGGTTCGCAGAACTTAGCAGTGAGGAAGAGGACACCCTGCGCCTTTGAGGCGTCGACCCGCGAGAGGATGGCCGCCCCCTTGGTGGTGGGGGTGCTCCGGACCCCGATGTCGAGGGGCGTCCGGACGTACGAGGCCGCGAGGCTCTTGAGCGGGTCCGCTCCCGGTTCGATGCGCGGACACCAGCGGTGCAGCATCTGGAACTCCTCTCCGACGACGTAACATCCGACGTCCTCGACGAGCTGCAGGAGCTCGAGGGTCGGCTGCTCGCAGAACGGGCCGACAACGAGCACCCGGATCGCGTCCTTGTTCTTCCGCTCTCGTCCTTCGATCTCGGTGAGCGCACGCCGGAGCAGAGGAATGTGAATCTCCCGAGGGAGGAGGCCGCCCAGCCGGAGCAGAAGGTAGTACTCGATCAACGTGACCTTCCAAGGCGTTTCCCGCTTCACCGTGGCCAAGCGACGGACAAGCTCGCGTTGCTCGTTGAAGACCTCGAGAGATGCCCGCAGGTCCTCTTGGGAGAAAGGTTGGCCGGCGACGCGTTCGAGCTTCTCGATCAGGCGGCGGTATTCCGCCACCAAGAACGGGATCGTGGCCTGGGAGGTGAAATTCTGCGGGAGATGGAGCATGTGCGAGGGACTCTGCGGGAGGACCCGAGTGAAGATTCCGTCGAGGTTCCGACTCACATCGCAGATGTACGGAAACACGAACGCATCGAACGGGTCGAGGAGACCGGTGAGGGCCATCTCGAGCGTCGATTTCGAGATCGAGCAGAGAAAGGAACCGAGCGCCGCGTCCGCGCGGCTGATCTCCAGGTTCTCCCCGCCCCCTTGCATCGCGACCGGCAACATGCCGAAGGAGTGGACGAGCTCCTGCGGCGTGTAGACGGGAAAGCAGCCGACGGCCTTGCCGCCCGCCTTCCGCCAAGCCCGCACAGTAGGGAACGTTGGATCGGCCAGGACCTCCTGAGCGAGGCGCACCATCTCGTCGACGGATCGCGCTTGGACGAACTCTCGGAAATCCGGTGAGATCTCAATCCCGGGAAGCGCCTCACCGTCAGCAAGGTCGCTGGCCTCGGGCCGGATCTGCACGAGTTCAGGCATCGCTACCGTCCCGCCTCCGGCGGAGCCCGGCTGAGCTTCAGAATCCGGGAATGCCCGAGGATCGCACTCCCCAGGGCGGCGGCGTAGTACCCGTCGGGCGCAACGTTGACGTCCATCCCGACCGTGTCGTGGAGCGCCTTCACCATTCCGACGTTGTGGACGAGGCCCCCGACGAGGGTGACCTCCGGCTGGATCCCCACGTACCGCATGAGGGCGTACGCGCGCTGGGAGAGCGAGAGGAAAACCCCCATCAGGATGTCGGACAGCGGGACCCCCTCCGTGATATTGTTGATAATTTCCGTCTCCGCGAGGACCGCGCAGACACTTGAGATAAGTTTCGGGTGCTCGGCCGCGAGCGATCGCGGGCCCATCTCATCAAGGGGGACTTGGAGGTACTTCGAACAGCGCTCGACGAAGCGGCCGGCTCCTGCGGCGCACTTCTCGTTCATCTTGAACTTGAGGACCTTTCCGCTCTCGGAGATGGTCATGGTCCGGGAGGCCTGCGTCCCCACGTCGACAACCAACCGCGTCTTGGGAAAGAGAAATACGGCGCCGCGGGCGGAGGAGGTGAAGTCGCTGACCTGCAGGTTCCGTTCGGGAATCGCATACCGGCCGAAACCGGTGGTGCAGAGGTAGTCGACGTCGCCGGGTGCGATGTTCGCCGTCTCTGCCAATTCGTCCAGGACGTGGCGGGCGGCCTGGGTCGGAATCCCCCGGGACGGGACCGAGGCGGTGGCGAGGATTCTCCGACCGTCTTCCAACAGCACGCCCTTGATGGTCCCCGTGCCGAGGTCGAGGCCGCCGGTGATCACGAAACACCTCCCGAGAACCGATCCCGGCCGTGGAGCGCCGCTCCAAGGGCCCCGAGGTAGGGGGAGAGCGGGCTCACGTTGACAGGGGTTCCGAGTCGGCGGTGGAGGGCCTGGACCATGCCCTGATTCTGCGATACGCCGCCCGTGAACGTAATCTCGGGCTCCACGCCGACCCGTTGCATCAGGGAGAGCGTGCGGTTCGCAATACTGGCGTGAAGCCCCGCGAGGATGTCCTTCGGGTCCTTGCCTCTCGAGACGTAGGACGTGACTTCGGATTCCGCGAATACCGTACAGGTGCTCGTGAGCTTCACCGCGCGCTTGGCCTGAAGGGAAAGCAGACCGATCTCGGCGACATCGTACCCGAGAGCATTCGAACAGACCTCGAGGAATCGCCCCGTTCCGGCCGCGCACTTGTCGTTCATGGCGAAGTCCACGACCTCTCCCTTCTCGTTGACCCGGATCGCCTTGGTGTCCTGGCCTCCGATGTCGACCACAAGTCGTGTTCCGGGGAAGAGGAAGTTGGCCCCCCGTGCGTGACAGGAGATCTCGGTGACGACCAGCTGGCCAAAGTAGACCTTGTATCGGCCGTAGCCGGTGCCGGTGATGAACGATACTTCGGGCCGCGAGAGGTGAGCATCGGCGAGTGCAGACTCGAGGGCGCGCTCCGCGTCCTTGACGATGTCGACGCCGACGGGGCTCAGCGACTTTCCGAGGACCCGAGAGTCCTCGCCGAGGACCACGGACTTCGCGGTCGTCGAGCCGATGTCCACTCCCGCGACAATCGCGCTCATGCGGTAGCCGCCCCCGCGGCGGCTGCCACCGCCCGGCGTTGCTCGAGGGATTCGAAGAAGGCGTCCATGCGGTTCTTGATCTGGGCGGCCGCGAAGTAACGGGGGTCCTGATGGTCGGACTCGATGTAAAGGGTTGGCACTCTCTGGTCGTGGATCAACCAGTCCCTCAGGTCGCCCTGGCCGGCGGTGAACGAACGGCACGACTTAATCCCGTGGATGATCGCCGCGTCGGCTTGGTACTCCTTCACGTAGTCGGCGATGATCTTCCGGCGCAAGGGCCAGGACTGGTTCACGTAGGCGCCGAGACTGTACTCCGCGATGCTCTCGAACGGCCGGGACGGGTCATGGCGAAAGCCGCGGTCGAAGAGCCCGCCGACCTTGGGGTAGGTCGCGACGACCGATACCGCGCCCCACTTCCGGAAGAAGTTCCAGAACGTCCGATAGTTGGTGTACGGCGGGACCCCTTCGACCAGAACGCGGTACTTCTCCTCGGGCAAGGGGTAGTTCCCATCCCGTACGCGCGTTCGCACCTCTTCGTTCACGATGCCGTAGAAGTCCGCGGCCGCCGCGGTTCCGCGGAGCACGTTGATGGGGAACATGTAGAAAATCGACTCGAAGTACGCCTCGATGGGGGATGGGCGTAACCGGCCGGCCCGAAGAAAATCGACCCATCCATCCTCGGCGCGACGGGATTCGGCGAGGACCCGCTTGAGCTTGTCCAGGTCGAACGCGCGGCCGGTGCGCCTTTCGAGGAGGCGGACGAGTTCCCAGAGCTGGCTCACCAGGTAGTCGATGTCCTCCTTGCGGGGAGTCTCCTCCCGCATGTACGGCACGTCGTACATGAACAGCGGAGCGCCGTACGACTCGGCGAGCGCCTCCCACCACTTCACGTAGATATAGCAGCCGGAGAAGCTGCACACCAGCAGGTCGGGGCGCGGGATCTGGCCAAACGAGGTTTTCCCGCCCAGATCCTGGAGCCCGAGGTCGTTCTTGACATAGCCACACACATCCGACCCGTACCCGAGGGACTCGGCGTGCAGGATGTTATCGAGCGATTGGTGCTTGATCGCACAGTTGAGCCCCACGATCTCAGGGAAGACGACGTCGTAGCCGAACGAGCGGAGGATCTCGGTGAGGTTGCCTCCGACCAGCATGTAGGCCACGGGTCGGCGTGGCTTCTCGGCCGATGCCAATTCCCCGTAGTATTCCTCCACGAGCTTGCGCTGGAGGCGACGGGCATCGCGCAGGAACGTCGGCGAGACAACACCAGGAGGCGCGGGGGCCGAAACGTCTTCCGACACAAAATCACCCCGGGGAAGCGCTCGGTGTTGGGATGGGAGTTCCGCAGCGTCCGCAGAACGCGAAGTCCTCCGGAAGACCCTTGGCCCCGCAGCTCGGGCAGTGTCGCGCCGGCCGACCGAAGAGGAACTCGTTGCCCTTTCCTTCCGCGAGACGGCGTCGGAGACCCGCTACGTCGGGCGGGCGTTTCTCGACGAACGCGTTCATTCCCTCGTGGGGTTCACGATTGGCGAAGTGGAGAGAAAGCCATTCGCGGCCGTGTCCGATCGTACTGTACCAGGAGAGTTCCTTCCAGAAATTCGCCTGGTGTTTGGTGTACCGAAGGCATTCCGGGAACATTCCGAGGAGGCGGAGGCTGAGTTTGTCGACTGCGGCGTCAAGTGGCCCGAGGTCGATCCGGTAGCCGTTCAGGCCCTTGTGGGCGAGGTCAACCTCCTTGGTCGTGGGTTCAGCGACGAAGTCCGTTCCGTGGCGCACCGACGGGGCGACCTCGCTGACGAGGCCCCAATCCAGAGCTTTGCGGGCCGGGATCCGTTCGTTGAGAAACAACATCGTGCGCGCCCGACGGTCCCCGACCGTGAGAGGGAGCCACTGGGTGGCACCGCCGCACGCCACCGAGCCGACTCCCACGCCCACCTGTCCGAGATACATGTGCGACGCGGCGACCGAGAGGTCGCACGCGAGATGGAGCTCGTTTCCACCGCCCACGGCGATGCCATTGAGCCGGGCAATGGTCGGCTTCCCGCACCGCAGGAGGGCTTCGACGGCCCCCTCGAAGAGTCCCATGTACTTCCAATAATCTCGCGGGCACTGAGTATACCGCTCGGCGTACTCATGGACATCGCCGCCGGTGCAAAATGCGGCGGTCCCTGTGCCGGTGAGGACAATCACACCGACTGCGTCATCCACCGTTGCGTCTTCGACCGCATCCGAAAGTTCCCGTAGGGTGTCCGTGGCGTAGGCGTTGTACACCTGGGGACGGTTGAACGTAATCCGCGCAACCCCATCCCGCTTCTCGTAGAGGAGGTCCCGGAAGTCGGACCCTTTCGGCGCCACCGGATCGAGGACATCGGGTTCCGTCGCGGGAGCAGCCTGCTTCGATCGGGGTCTCGTCATCGTACGCTGACAGAGTCCTGCAGGGATTCCGTGCGGGATACGGCTTGTCCCGTACAGGTTAGGGGTCGACTGTCGAGGCAAGCTTGCGCCCGGCCACTAAATCTAAGAAGCGGCGCGCAGTGTCAGGCTGATGCCTGTCCGCGTCGAGACCGAGAGGCACGTCGCTTGGATCACTCTGGATCGTCCGGAGGCGCTGAACGCCATCGATCCTGAGTCGCACGGCGCGCTGGTCGGCGCCTGGGAGCGCTTTCGGGATGAGGAAGATCTTCGGGTGGCGGTGCTCACCGGGGCCGGTAGAAAGGCGTTCTGCGCCGGAGTCGACCTCAAGCGGATGGGAGAATTCTATCAGAACGTACCGGCCGAGCAGCGAGTCGAGGTGTGGAATCGCGAGCCGGGGATTGGTGGCATTACCCGAAACCTGGAGGTGGGAAAGCCGGTCATCGCTGCGATCAACGGGATCTGTCTCGGAGGTGGACTCGAGCTAGCCCTGGCCTGCGACATCCGCCTCGCGAGCGCGAACGCTACCTTCGGCCTGCCCGAGGTTCGATGGGCGATCATCCCGGGTCAAGGCGGAACCCAGCGGCTCCCACGGGCCGTGCCGCCCGCGATCGCGCTCGAGATGATGCTCACCGCCCAGCCGATCGATGCCGCTCGAGCCGCGGACATCGGTCTAGTCAACCAGGTGTACCCCCTCTCCCGTTTGCGGGAAGAAGCTCGGAAGATGGCGGAAAGAATCGCCGCGCACCCTCCTCGCGCCGTCCAAGCCGCCCTCATCGCGGTCCGCCAGGGGTTGGCCCTGCCGCTCGCCGAAGGCTTCCGGCTCGAGCAGAAGCTTGCCAATCCCCTACGAGATAGCCCCGACAACCGCGAAGCCCGCGCGGCGTACCGAGAGAAGCGTCCCCCACGCTGGACTGGCGTTTGAACCTCTCGACCCGGTCACCGCCGACCCTGACCGCCTTGGTGTCTCACTGGGACATCTACTTCGCGTATCGCCTGGAGTTGCGAGAAGGCAAGGTCGGACACCCCGTGGCCTGGCGGGATTTGCAGTTCTATCCATGTGTTATCGGTTAAGCTGTCCACCCGTCCAACAGTCGATGGCGGCTGACGTTTGGATCGAGCGCCTCCACCGTCAGGAATAGGTTCATCTTCCACCAGTCCTCGCGAGTCGACTTGCCCAGCCCCAAGATGTGCAGCGTCAGGCTCAGGACGTGTCCCGCTGCCCACCGGAAGTTCTCTCCCCATCGGAGCAGCGTTACCGCGCCCGTAACTCCTCAGGCGATCGCCTCCGCACGAGGTTGTAGATCCGTCGGCTCAGGATCAGCGTGAGCAGCGCCGACCAGATCAACGCCTCGATCACATGCTCGTTCGTGGTCTGGAACTTGTCGAGAGCGTAGTGCGACTTCAGATCCTTGAACGTCAATTCGGCGTTGTAGCCACATGCCACCAAAGTCGCCTTCGCGGGCCGTCCCTCCTGCTCCCGTCTGGGAGCCTTGGGCCCCCGCCGGATTCGGGATTGTCGGTGACCCTCCGCCCCCGGGCGCGTGCGAGCCCGGGGCGTCTCGACGGAACCTTCCCACGAGCGGGATCACGTGCTCCACGGTCACCTCGCCGCCCTTGACCACGACCCGTTCGATCAGCCAACGAACCAGCTTCACCTTCTCCTCGGAGGGGAGGCGGACCAACCCCTCGCGAAGTCGGGCACAGAACTCCTCGGTCTGACGGTAGAGCTCCTCCGCCCTCACGCCGCTCGCCTTCAACGCCTGCAGCTCCGCCAGCCGCCGTCGGGTCTCTCCCTCCTCCACCTCGATGCGTTCGCCCCGCGCCTTCAACTCCGAGATCTCAAGGACACCGGCTTGGTAGGCATCGACCAATCGCGCCCGCTGGCGGCCCAGCTGGCGCATCCTCTCCTGGAGACGCTTCGCCTCCGTCTCCTCGCCCTGGGCAGAGCGACGTCGGTCCTCTGCGTAGGTGGCAATTTCCACCTTCAGCACCTCGGGCTTCTGGAGGAACCCGCAGAGCGATGACCACACCACCTCGTCCAACCGGTCCGCCCTCACTCTCCGTGAGGGGCACTTCGTCAGCCGGCCCGTGTCCTCGGGACCATGGGTGTGCGCCTTGCAATCGTAGTATGGATACCACTCGCGACCCCCGCGGGTGTGGCGGGGCCACCACGACCTCGACGTCGCGGCCCTCATCCGAAGGCCGCACTCTCCGCAGACCACCAGCGTCCGAAGCAGATAGGGGTAGAGCGTGTTCCTCGGGAGGT
>DAHXNZ010000030.1 GCA_027365105.1 Thermoplasmata archaeon | reverse complement strand
AATCCCGGATCATGCCGGACGGAGCGAACCGAGGTTCCTTCGTGCAGGCGTACAACTGCCAAGCAATGGTCGACGACAAGGCGCAGATCATTGTGGCCGCGGAGGCCACCCAAGCTCCCCAGGACCAGCGTCAGCTGGTCCCGATGACCCGGATGACGGTCGAACACCTCGGGCTCGTTCCTCGAGAGCTCCTCTCCGATGCCGGCTACTTCTCCGAGATCGCGATCCGAGAGGTGGAGAGCGGAGGCACCGAGGTCTACTGCCCTCCGGAACGTGGGAAGAAGGCCGAACGGGAACGCTGCCCGAGGGGTCGGCCGCCGCTCGATGAGAGCTTCACGCAGCGGATGAAGCGAAAAGTCCGGAGTCAGGCGGGTCGGGCGCACTACGGGCGAAGAAAGTACATCGTGGAACCGGTGTTCGGGCAGATCAAGCAGGGCCGAGGACTACGGCAGTTCCTAACGAGAGGTCTGCAGAAGGTCCGAGGGGAGTGGAGGCTGTGGGCGCTGACCCACAACCTCACGAAGCTCTATCGGGCGCAGCTCGGGTAGGTCGAACGGGAACCGCGACAGTCATCATTCAGGTGCCCGCCAACCCGTCCACGATCCCCTCGAGGTCAGTTCGGAGCTGTGCCACACGCTCCTAGTCCACTCCGCCGTTAATCCTTGAGCGGTTGTCGGGGCCGGCTTCCTTTGGAACCCGGGGGGCTTATCGGCGGAACCATCCGTTCATGGGATGCCGCGTCGGTTTCCCTCTGGTCCGTCTCCCGACGTCGAGGTCCGTCTCTCGGCCGCTCAGCGGCGCACGCGGACGGACCTCGTTCGGTGTCGAACGACCCCTCAACGCTCCATGGAGAGGGCTCGAATCGTCCTCCTCGCCGCTCGAGGCTGGCGCAACGCAGCCATCGCCCACCATCTTCACCTGGCGGTCAACACCGTCCGGCTCTGGCGACGCCGATTCGTCGAGGACCCGGAGCGCGGTCTGGAGGATCACCCCCGACCGGGGCGGCCCCGCCGCTACTCCGACCTCGACCGGGCAGCGGTTATCGCCTTGGCCTGTGGGCTGCCCGCCCGTCAGGGACTACCCTTGAGCCGCTTCTCCCATCCCGATATCGCCCGGGAGATTGCCCGGGAACTCCGTCCAGCACCGAGCCGCTCCACGATCGCCCGATGGCTCCGGGCCAACTCCTTGCGCCCGTGGCAGTATCGGTACTGGAAGTTCCCCCGCGACCCGAACTTCCGGGAGCGGGCGGAGTCAGCGATCGACCTTTACCACCACCGATGGGAAGGAGATCCCCTCGGCCCGGACGAGTATGTCCTCTCGGCCGATGAGAAGACCGGCATCCAAGTCCTCCAGCGGACCCACCCGACGGAGCCGCCCTCACCTCGGCGATCGATCCGGGTGGAGCACGAATACGCTCGAGGAGAACCCGTCACCTACCTCGCCGCCGTGGATGTGAGCCGAGGGAAGGTCTTTGGGGACCTCCCCGAGGCGAATACGAAGGCTACCTTCTATCGGTTCGTCGACCGAGTGATGGCGCGGGAGCCGTATCGCTCCGCCCACCGCGTCTTCTGGGTCCTAGACCACGGCCACTCCCATCACCCGGCGACCTTCTGGTACTGGATGACTCGTCGGTATCCGAACGCCGTTCCCGTCTCCACTCCGACCCACTCGAGTTGGCTCAATGTCATCGAGAACTACTTCTCCTCCCTCACCTGCAGGGCGTTGACCCCGAACGACTTTCCGACGGCCGAGGCTCTTCGCGTGCGGATCCGGGACTTCGAACGGTGGCGCAATCGCCAGGCACCGCCGATTCGGTGGCGATTTGACCGAGAGGATCTAGACCAGTTGATGGAGCGGTGGGCAGGCGAAGGGATTCCCTTCGAGGCCCCCTCCTCCACCGCGTGAGCCCCTCGTCGTTCGGGCGTCTTCCCGCCCTTGTCGTCCAGCAGACCTCGGAACGGTTGCGCGACATCGCGCAACGCGTGTACCCGGACGTTTGCCGAGAGCTAATCCTCCGAGTGCGTGGTCGGTCGCTCGATATCGACGTCCGTCGGGTCGGGGGGGAGGACGATCCCCCGACCAAGATGTGTCGCCTCGATTGGCTGGGTCGAGGAAACGAGTGGGGGTTCGCGTTCACCCGGTACAGCCAGATGAGGTATGAGCGGAACGTCACGGTGACCGGGGGTTGGACAGAAACAGCGGAGGAGTGCTTCGCTGCGGCCTCGTTCGCCTACCTTGAGACCTACCGAAGGATGAACAACCCTCCAAAGACTAATGGCGGGGGGGACTAGGTTCGAGGTCGGCAGAGGAGATTACAGTGAGGGAGATGATCTGGCTGTCGTGCAGTTACTTCACGTTCGCTACCTCCGTCGTTGTCCGAAATGTAAAGCCTAAAGCGCCTTGTGAGAAAATCGAAGAGCGCAGTATCAGCATAAGCTGGGTTCCACTCGACTATCAGCACGGGGCAGGCGGGTGACTGCAACAACCTCGCCATGCCGGTGAGGACTTTGAATTCCGAGCCTTCGACGTCGATCTTTATTAGAGTCGGCTTGGGAGACTGAGTGAGGAGGTTGTCAAGCGTCTCAACTTGGACGCTCAGTTCTGGACCCGAGCGTTCCGCGCGGTGGCCGTCAATGATTCGCGAGAGTCCGTCGTCAAGGGCGTCGACGAAGAAGTTCGTCAGACCGGGCTCGTCCCCCAGTGCGAGTTCATAGATACGAACGTTTTGAGCGTTGTTCAGCTCGAAATTCGCCCGGGCTCGCTTTCCGGCTTGCGGATTAGGTTCGAAGGCCCAAACCGAACCGGACGATCCAACTATTTGGCTAGCAAGCACAGAAAAGTAACCATTGTTACACCCGATGTCAATAAACATGCCACCTGGCGGGAGTTCGCGGCGTATCCACCGCACGATTTCGGGCTCGTAGAGCTCGTTTCTGGTTGACATCACGAACATTTCAAGGTCATGTCCGGAGTTGAGGTCATAGAGCATCTGGAAACGCAAGGACTGGCTCACGATAATGGAGGCTAGGGCCCTAGAATTGTAACGCGCTTGTAGCCGGAGTCGGAGCCTCCTGTAGTAACCGGCCCGATAGAATCTTACCGGTTGTCGAACAAGGGAGGCAGGGAGGCTCAGGTAAAGACGGTAGGCGAGAGGGAATCGCCTTGCCACCTCCCATGCAGCCAACAGAGTGCTGGGCCTCTTCCACCCTGCTTCACACCTGACTGTTGGTTCGAGTTCTTTCATGTGTGAGCCTTCACGGATAGTACCTTGACGGGGAATCAGCGCTTCGGCTCATGAACTTTGCGGGGTTCGAGTGTGACTGACAATAGCTTCAATCGACTGGTTGCCGATTGAACAGTCCTTGACGTGTACCCCGCCGGATCCGGCAGCCAGGGTAGGGGTGTGGGGAGAGGGATGACGCCGGTCTCCACCCCCCTCGCGTTCATTCCTTTTCCTCCGTTTTCTGTGTGGCGTAGAATGCCTTCGGCGTCAGATAAGGGCCCGTGAGGGAACAGACGTGTCAAGTCGCCCTTGATGGCTTTGGGTGAATGACGTAGTTCCATTCTCCGTGGAATGGCTCCGGCTGGATGTTGAGTCGGGCCATCTCCTCGTCGGGGACCTTTCGTCCCTTCGGATACTTCCTCGCGTCCAACTCGGCTCGCACCCACAGCCCGGTTTGGGTCCGGGTCGACCCGATCAGACTGATGATCGTCGCCAGACTGGTCAGGGGCCTCCCCCTCCAGTTCTGGGTGATGAACGAGAACAGTCGATGCTCGATCTTATTCCATTTGCTCGTCCCCGGGGGGAAGTGGCACACCACGATCGTCAGCCTCGTTCGGTTCGCGAACCGCTGGAGCTCCCACTTCCACAGACGAGAGCGGGCGCTGTTGCTCCCTCCCGAGTCGGCGGTGATCATCAGCGACGTGGCGTTGGGGTAAGTCGGTCGCCCCATCTTCTGCCACCACCGTCGGATCGTTCCGACCGCGAAGCTGGCCGTGTCATGGTCGATCCCCACGCTGACCCACCCGGCGTTCCGCGTCAGGTCGTAGACCCCGTACGGGACCGCCTTCCCCTTCTCGGGAATGAGGAAGTCGTGGACTCGGACCCTCTCCGGCATCCCCTCGGGCCTCCACTCCCGACCGGCGTTCTTGAAGTCGCCCACGAGCTCCTTCTTCTTCGTATCCACCGAGATGACCGGCTGGCCGGCCTTCTGCAGCTCGATCACGGTGGCGTTGATGTGCTCGAACTGGGCGTTCCGGTCCGGGTGCCGGCTCCCCTCCTTCGTCTTTCGGTTCCCTTGGAGACTATAGCCCGCCTCCACCAAGGCCTCGGCCACCGTCCAAGTGCTCACTTGGTGACCCTGGGAGCGGATCTCTCGGGTCAGGGCGCGGAGGCTCTTGTAGGTCCATCGGAGACGCGACTCGGGGTCCCCGCGGGTCCCGGGTTCTACCAACGCCTCGAGGTCGGTCCGAAGGGTAGGGTCCTTCTCGATCGTGCGCTTGCGACCGCCGCCGGGCCTGCGGACGCGGGAGGAATCGGAGGGAGTCGGTTGGGACAACTCGCGAATGCCGCGAGCGAGGGCGGGACGAGAGAACCCGGTCGCCCGGTGGACGAGTTCGATGCCGCCCCATCCCAAGGCCTGGGCTTCGGCGGCGAGGACCAGCCGACGGCTCCGTTCATCGAGTGCGGCCACCAAGGGCAGCAATTTCTGTCGGAGTTCCTCGACCTCCACAAGGAGTGGGTGAGGCTACTAGTATAAGAACTATTATTTCCTCACGAACCCATAGTCCAACGATGAGTGCGGGCGGCACTCGTTGTAGTCGGTGATCCAGGCTCCGGTCAGGGTCCGCGTTTCCAGGAACGCGGTCGGTTCCCTGGTCCAGGGATAGTCGATCTTCCAGTGACCATTGAAGCTCTCGATCCGACCCCCATCCTCGGGTCTCCGCTCTCGAAAGGCTTCCCCGTGCACGCCCAGCTGGCGGGCCCGGTCCTAGAAGTAGTTCGAGGTGTACTGCGCTCCCCGTCGGTGCGAAGGCTCACCCCGTGGGCCTTCCCGGTCTAGGGGAAGCGCTCGAGGACCGGGAAGACCTCCGCAGCTCTGCATGAGGGGAGGAGCGACCTGGCGAGGATCGCCGTTGTGTACGCGTCCTCCACCACCATCAGGCCCACGAGACCCCGGTTCATCGTCTGGGGATAGGGATGTCGGAGAACCACCGTTCGTCGGGGGGCTCGACCAACTGACTTCCGTTCGCCGGGAGACGAGGTCGCGGGATGTGGATCGCTCTTTGGAGCCCCTCGGCTTTCAGGATCCGGCGGACGCGCTTGCGGCTGACGAAGACTCCATGTTAACGGCGGAGGACGGCCCAGATCCTTCGATACCGGTAGGTGATGCGCTCCTCCGGCACCCGACGGACTCGCTGATGCAGGACCGACTCGTCCTCCTGTCGGCGGTGGACCGGCCCGGGGCTCAGGAGCCTGTAGAGCCTGGCCCGAGAGACATGGAAGAGGCGGGCCGCCGTAGTGGGGCGCAGCTCACGCTTCTCGACCAGGGTCCTCAGGAGCTGCCTCCGTCGTTTCTTCCCGCCGAGTTCCCCCCGAGGGTCTCCTGGAGGCGATTGATGACCAGAGCGGACTCGACCACGAGCTTCTTCAGGCGGACGTTCTCGGCCCTCAGGGCCGCGTCCGGGGAGGCGGAGCCGGTGAGCGCCCGATGCCTGCCGGCGAGGGCGGCGCGCTTCCGCTCGTAGACCTGAGAGGAGCGGACGCCGTGGGTCCGACGGATCTCGGCCACGTTGGCCTTGGGAAGGAGGGTCTCCATGACAATCTGGGCTTTCTCGATGGGCGAGAACCTTCGACGAGTGGTCATGGGGTCTCCGCTGGTCGGGCAGAGGACTCCGCCCATTCGAGGGTTTCGGTGGGGCGCGGGCCCCCCCACGGGCTCGCTCCGTTCGGTCGCTCGCCCTCCCCCCCGTCCTCGTATCGTCGTTCCCTCTCCCTACCTCTCCTGACCCAAAGAGCCCATCCGAAAACCATGTTGAGCCGCTTCGAGTGAAACAGCGGACCCGTTAGGTAGAGGCGCCAACCGCGGCCTGATGGCCGCTGCCGATCTCTTGGACCTGGACGCCCAGATCGAGCCTCGCTTCCGCCTCCCGGATGCGTTCTGGGATCGTCTACTTCCTCTCATCCCGGCTCACCCCCGGAGCCGCTTCAGAGGAAGACCGCGCGCGGATGACCTCCGCTGCATGGAGGCAAACCTCTACATCCTCACCACCGGGATCCAATGGCGTGCCCTCCCTCGTTGATATTGGCCGACCACCACTGCTCTCGACCGCTTCCAAGAGTGGGTTGAGGCCGGGGTCTTCGAGAGACTGGGAATGCACGCTCTCCTTCACTCCGACGACGAGATCGGGTTGCAGTGGATCTGGCAGTCCATGGACGGCGCGATGACCAAGGCTCCCCTCGGGGGGAGAGCACCGGACCCAACCGCGCCGATCGGGCGAAGGGCGGGGTCAAGAGGAGTCCACAGACCGATGGGGCGGGAATCCCCATCGGGCGCGCCGTCGCTCCGGCGAACCGACACGACTACAAGCTCGTGGTAAGAGCTCAGCTCGCTGGCCCGGCTGACGGAGACCCCGGTCCGGCCTGAGGCAGGGCTCCCAGTCGATTGCTCACCAGCTCCCAGAATCGTCGCTCGCGCTTCGCGCACGTCCTCCACACCGTCAGCAACCGCTCGAGGACCCACGCCCCTCGCGCCGTCCTACGGCCTCCGCTGATCTTCCGGTGCACGACGGCGACCCTCACTTCGCGCTCCGCTTCGTTCGAGTTCCACGACACCCCGGGCCGTTGGACGAAGGTGAACAACGTCTCGAACCGCTGACCCAGCTCGTCCGCAATCCGCACCGCATCCTCGTTCCGCCGCTCTCTCGCCAGGAGTCGACCCATCGATCGAACGGCCCGAGCATACCGACGCTCCCGAGTTCCGGCCGTGGCCTTCGGATACCGCTCGACCCACCGAACCTCGGCTCGCAGCCGTGACCGCACCCCCGCCGCGAACCGCAGGAACTCCTTCGGCGGGCGTCCCGCCCGTTGATACGTCGGTTCCTCCGTCTTCAGCAGCCCCCTCGGCCGGATCCCATGGCTCGCCTCCACCTTCTGCAGCCACCGGTTCGCGTGCACCAAGTCCATCTGGTGCTCCGCGCCGTCCACCGAGTTGTAGGAGTCGAGCCCGTCGTGGGTCAGCTTCCCCCGATACCCCGTCCACATCGTCGCCGCCGTGTCACCGCTTCGCCCCGCTTGGATGTGATAGACCGTCAGCGTCGGTGAGGTGCCCACCCACAGCCACTCCGTCTTCCCGCTCACCGGCATCCCCGTCTCGTCCCCCTGCGCCGAGGGGGTCCGCTCGGCGTCCCGCAACTCCTCGCCGAGACCCCGATAGGTCTCGTCGAGCGATTCGGCCACTCCGTCCTCCATCGCGATCAGGGATGCGACGCTCACTTCGAGGTCGTAGCGCATCCGCAGCAACTCGGCGATCTTCTCGAACGGCATGCCGAGGACACGGAGCTCGGCCACGAAGGTCTTCAGCTTCGGGCCGAAGTCGCCCCGGTAGGCCTCAGGAACCTCGGCGTGGACCCGTTCCCCGCATCCGGGACACTTGTAGCGGAGCACCTCGAGGTCGAAGATGTCGAGGCTCGGGGCGGGCAGGTCGGTGACGGGCCGCCTCCACGAGTCGGCGGGTTCACCGAGCGGATGGGTGCACTTCGGGCACACCTTCAGCACGAGCATCTTCGGAGGCGCGTTCGGCGTGGGCCGAGGACGGGTCGTCCCCTTGTGGCCCGGCTGGCCGCCCCTCGATCGACGCGGGTTGGATGGCGGGGGAGATTGCCGGAAGAAGACGCGGCTCGAGGGCACTCCCACAGCGGCCGCCGTCTTCGCATCGGTGCCAAGGACGGAGAGGGAACTCCGCAGCTTGTCGAGCGCGGCCTTCAGGGAGGCGTTCTTCTCTTTGGATTGAGCCTTCTGCTCGCGGCGGCGACGAATCTCCTCTCGGACCTCCTCCAACTCGCGTTCCAATCGATTCCGATCCTCGATTCGTCGCAGGAGGTCAGCGAGCTTTCGAGGAGAGACCGGGATGGGTTCCTCATCGGAGTCGGGGGCGAGAAGGACGCGGGGATCCTGAGGCGCCATGTTCCTCGGGCAGAGACCCAAGAGGAGGCCGGAGAAAGTACTTTCGGTCGACGTGAAGATTACGAATTCACTGGCCAGAGACCTGAGCACTTACAGCTCGTGCCGAAGACGTTGGAGAGCCGACCGGTACTCCATCCCCGGGGTACGTCCCAGCCCATGTGCCTCGACAACGGCGACGACTCCAACGAGGTGCGCGAGGTTGCCTAAACACGGCGCCCTAAGTAATTGCGCATAGTCGCCGGAGGGATTCGTTTCCCCGCCTCCAGCCCTCGAAGGTATGCTCGACCGCCGTTGTCACGTCCTCCAGCTTGGGAAAGTACCTGTTGTGGAGGCAGTGCCGTCGCGTGAGCTTCCAGACCCGCTCGATCGGATTGAGCTTGGGGCTCGCCGCGGGTAGGAAGGAGAGCTCGAACCTCTCGGCCACCTCTGCTCTCCAGTCCTTGTGGATCCGAGAGTGGTGGTAGGCGGCATTGTCGCTGATCACCACCACCCGGCGGGGGCCTCGGGTGCTCTCCCGGTAGAACTGACGGAGGAACTCGGTGCAGGTCTCCTTGTTGAACATCCCCTCCTCCCGACGGTAGATCAGCTTCCCATCGCGTAATCGCACCGCCCCCCAGTAGCCCACGGACTTGTGGGTCCAAGCATGGTAGAGGACCGGGTCCCGCACCTCGGGCGGGACCCACATGAGGCACCGAGAACCGTGCTGTTGGAAGTGGACCTCGTCCATAGCCCAGAGATCCAACGAAGGATCCCGGTTCAGTGTCTGGAGTTTTTTTTGTGGGCCGCCTGGACCATGGGGTCGGTGTGGTGGAGTTCGGGGCGGGGTTTCCGAAGCCGGAACCCCAGCTGGCGGAACAGACGCTGGCACTGACGTACCCCGAGGTCGACCTCGAACTTCTGCTCGAGGAAGGCGGAGAGGGTCTTCCCGTCCCAGAGGGTTCCCGAGAGGCCGACCTCGTCCGGTCGCCGGCGCAGGGCCACCTCCACCGCCTTCATCTGGGCCTCGGTGAGACGGCGGGGACGGCCGGGCCGGTCGCCCTCGGCGAGGCCGGAAAGGCCTTCCTCGTCGAAGCGGTGGACCCAGTACTGCACCATTCGAGGGGAGTCGCCGAGCATCCGGCCCACCTCCGGGGCGGTCATTCCCTGCGCCACGAGGAGAAGTCCGTGGAGACGATGGTCGTAGCGCGACTCATCGGAGCGGCGAATCTCATCCTGGAGGGCGAGGATCACATTCTCGGCATCGGGTACGGTGAGCGGTCTCATGGTGGGGCCTCACCCCACCCATACACTCGCAATTATTTATGACGCTCTGTTTAGAACGGAACCCGCGACTGTGAAACGAAACTCTCCCAGTCAGTGGGAGTACGTTTCAAAGCCGGTCGGCCGGCCCGAGACCCGAAATGGATTTGACGCGAGCTTCCGTGGGCTCCGCGGCGTCGAGGCGTCCTGGTACCATGTCGGCCCCCGTGAACCGCCGCATGCTCCGAAAGATGTACTGGCAGCCTCCGCTGCGGAATCCTACGATCCTGATGAACGTCGGGATTGTCCTCGCCGGCGCCGCCGCCTACTACTGGATCTTCTTCGGGCCGACCGTGCGCTTCGGATCCCCCCTCCCGTGGGCCCAACTGATCCCGGTGGCGGTGGTGGGCCTTGCCGGAGTCGGCCTCGTCATTGGGGCCCTGGGCATCCGGAATCGACGCCTGGTGACGTTGCTGCCCCGCCCGTGCCTCCAGTGCGGGACCCTGAACCCCCGGGAGGCCCGCTTCTGCTCTCACTGCGGGGCCGTTTTCGGGACCGCCTGATCCGCCTCGGGTCGTTCGCCGCCGAATCCCGAGACGCGCGGAGGCCGAGTGCGGAGATCCGGAGGGATCCCCTGGCCTCGCCGCCCTCCGACTGCGTCGGTCGAGCCGGCCGGTGCGGGTCGGCCGCATAATGTGCCTACGTCCGTGGAGCGCACAGCTCCCCTCCCCATGCAGCCGTCCGGTCTTCCAGAGCCCGTAGGCGGTGAACGCGCGGCGGTGCCCCACCACCATCCACAGCATCAGGTACGTGGAACATCTTCCCGCGGTTCAGGTTGCACAAAGACGCGAGCGAGCACTCCGCCCCGGCGTGACCGAAGAGATGGTTCGGGTTCACCGCCGGGAGCTGAGCGCTCACGCAGCTCCCTTTGCATGGGCGGCTTATAATAAGTCCAAATATGTCTAATTCTTGATAAGTCAATGTGGCGCTGACCAAGGCCGACACGTCCGCCGGGTTCCGGCCCGCTATCCCCATCGCCGAGGATACCGGCCGGCCGGCCGTCGATTGCCTGCGCTGGGATGGCATACTCGAGGCGCGGTTGCTGTCTTCGAAGCACCATGAGGTTCTCCTTGGGATGGCTCGGGTCCGGAATGCCGTGAGCAGCTTCCGGCTCGAGGGCGAGCCGGTCGAACTCCACCGGGCCCGAGAGCTCCTCGAGGGCCGGACCCCCGCTTCCCCGTCGGAACTCGGAGTCTTGCGATTGGCGGGGGCCTACTCAGAACTGGCAAAACGGAACCTGCCCGAATTCAGCGTCGAGGGCCTCTGTTCGCTACACCGGGAACTCTTCCGGGATGTCCTAAAGCCCGAGTGGGTCGGGGTCCTGAAGACCCAGCCGAACTTCATCGTCCATACCGGTTCGGATACCCTTCGATTCACCCCCACACCGCCCGAGAGAACCCGGGCCGAGTTGGAGGCGCTGTTCGAGTGGTACCGGGAGAATCGCTTCGGGCACCTCCCCCCTGTCATTGCCGCCGTGTTCTTTGCCGAGTTCCAGGCCATCCACCCGTTCATGGATGGGAATGGTCGGGTCGGTCGGTTGTTGAACATCGCCCTCCTGGTGGATCTCGGTTGTACGAGGGCCCCGCTAATTCCCCTCGACACCCGACTCTTCCGAACGAGCAATCAGTACTACGACTTTCTAGGGACGGCCAATGCTGGACAGAGCTACTCGCTCTGGACTCGATACTTCGTGGGCGAGATCGCCTCCGCCTACAAGGTGGCGGCGAAGCAGGCGAACCTGGGGCCGCTGGTCTCCAGCTACTCTCGCGAGAGCACCCGGGCTCTGCTCCGTTGGGTGCTCTCGGGGGACGGGGGATGGTTCAGTCGCAGCGAGTACCCGAATCCGAAGAAGTACAGCCCGCCCGCCCTCTGGAGCGCGCTTGACGAACTGGTTCGAACCGGCCTCCTCGAGGCTCGGGGGAAACACCGGGGGCGACGGTAACGCCTGAAGTCGAAGTTCCTCGCCGATGTCGACGTGCGACGATTCTGATGGAATCTCCCTGCCTCCGAATGCCGGAGGGGACGCAGGGTACGGACGTTCGAACTTCGGGGGACGGGCGGTCCCCGGGCGGCGTACCCCGGACATCCCGGCCGATCCGGAGGAAAGGCCGCTCGCGAGACCGTGCGCTCGACTTAACGTAGGTCCGCTCCCTTCGCGCGACCGACATGGGCTGGGGGCGCTGCTCGGGCGGGACCGGTTCCGCTGAACCCCGGAAGCGAAGCACCCCGGAGACCGGCGTGAAATTTGGGGAGGTTTGACATGGAGACCCCTCCCACCACCATCGTCCACGCGGTGAGGCTCCCGGCCGGGTCCGGCTACTCCTTCTCGGTGGGTCTCTGGGGGGAGACCGTCCGGGTCGGTGACGAGGTCCCGCTGGGCCCCTCGCCGAAAGAGGAACAGGGACGACTCCGGCGCCGCCTGCGGGCTTCGCCCGCGGCCCGGCTGCTCCAGTCCTTGGGAACCCTCGCCCGGGAAACCGGGGCGCCGCCCGCCCCAAGCTCCTACGGACCCGGCCGCCTTCTGGGGACCGGAGGGGGGTCCGCCTGCCCGAAGGGCCCTCGGAGAGCGAGCGAAAGTTCCCCACGCGTTGTTGCGCACCCTGGGCCCACCGGCCCTCCTGCGCAGACGCGAGGACCTTCAGGAGCGGTTGGAAGGCGTCTACGATGTGGTGAGTGCGCGTGCTCCTGGCCGCCCAGGGAGGGCCGGAAGGGACCCCGCGTCCGGGGCGGCCCAAAGGACGCCGGCCCGTCCCGAACTGAGGGTGGACCCGGTCGATGGGCCGGGTCCGGGCCCACGGACATCGCCCCGGGGGCGGGCCGGGGATCGGGGCCCTGTCCGGTGGGCCCCGGGAGTCCGTTCGACCGGTGCGGCGAGGGCGTCGGCCCCGTAAACTCGGGTTGACTTCCGCTACATGTAGTCTCCCGAGCGATGACCGCTCGCCATGTCCGCAACCGAAGTCACGACCGGGGCCGTCTCGCATCCGAAGTACTCGATGGGGCTGCTCATGTTCACCATGATCAGCATCGGGATTCTCATCAGCATCCGGAACTTCCCGACGATGGCGCTCGTCGGATGGGGTGGGGTCACCTTCAACATCCTCGCCGCGGTCATGTACCTGATCCCCGCGGCGTTCGTTGCGGCCGAGCTCGCGACCGGCTGGCCCGAGGAGGGGGGGATCTACGCGTGGGCCAAGCACGCGTTCGGGGAGCACTGGGGCTTCACCGCGGTCTGGCTCCAATGGTTCCAGCTCACGATCGGATTCATCGGGATCCTCGCCTTCATCGGCGGAACGTTCGGCTACCTCTTCGCGCCCTCGCTCGCCGACAACAAGCTCTGGGTCTTCCTGGTCATCCTGGTCGTCTGGTGGGCGGCGACGTTCGTCAACCTGCGCGGAATGAAGACCTACGCGCGCTACACCTCGTGGTTCACCCTGGTCGGCGTCATCGTGCCGATCATCGTCCTCATCGGCGGCGGTCTGTGGTGGGTGGCGGCCGGGCACGCGACCCTCATCCCCGTCATCCCGAGCGCCGCGTCGCTGATCCCCAGCCTCTCCAACGTGAACGACTTCGTGCTCCTCGTGACCTTCGTCTTCTTCTGGCTGGGCATCGAGGTCTCCGCGACCCACGTCAACGATCTCAAGAATCCGGGCCGCAACTACCCACTCTCCATCCTCTTCGTGGCGCTCTTCGGGGCCGCGACGATCCTGGTCGGCGGGCTCGTGGTGGCCTGGACCGTCCCGGCCGCGAACCTGAGCCTCATCGCCGGCATCCAGCAGACCTACGCGACGATCTTCGGGGCCAACCTGGGCTGGCTCGTCACCGGCCTCGGGGTCCTCGTGGTCATCGGGGCGATCGCGGAAGTGCTGGCCTGGGTCTACGGGCCGA
>DAHXNZ010000002.1 GCA_027365105.1 Thermoplasmata archaeon | reverse complement strand
AGCCAACGGCGCTGCGCCTCATCCATGCTGGGGAGCAAGACCAACCACGGCTCCTTCTCGTGGGGTTCGCCCATGCGGTTGGGTATGGCGCGCTAATGTATCAAGTTAACCATTTACAATCCCTAAGGCTCCCGTGGCTGGAAACGGTCCTGAGGATTCCCGACTTGCCTGCCGCCGATCTGTCGGTCTTCCTCGTCTGGAAGCGCCGCCTCCTCGCAATGGGGGGGGCGGAGGCGAAGGCGCGAGGGCTCCTGTGGTCCTCGGTGACGGGGTGGATGCGGTCACTCAGGCGCACGGGGCGGCTCAGGACGGACGCGGTCCGTAGGCTGAGGCGCGCTCTGATCACGCCGCCTCCCGCTCAGCCTACCCGGGGATCGCGCCGACCCACGAGTGCGGAGCGAGTGGCTTAGGTATTTAAATCACGAATCGGGTCGAGGGACTGGTACGACTTGTGAGCCTCCGTAGTTTAGCGCGCTGATCAGGTGGGCCGGGGCGGATTCGAACCGCCGATCTCCGCGTTGTAAGCGCGACGTCCTAACCGCTAGACGACCGGCCCGGTCCTTCGGGGGACAGGGGTGGTTCAACTCCGGAGGCATGATGACGTACCTGGACGGCCAGACCCCGGGGCATCTCGGTCATGAACCGACCGGGCAGCGCGGCCTCTCCCACGGCCACAACCCGCCCCTCCCGGGTCAGGATCACGGCGTCCCCCTCCCGGATCGCCGGGTCCGCGGCGACGACCCCGGGCGTGAACAGATCCCCCGAGAGCCGGACCTCCGGGGCGATCTCGACCTCGAGGGTCGGGGCGGCGTGGATCCGCTCGGCGCCGCGGACCGTCAGCTGGAAGAGCCCCCGCTCCTCGCGCCAGGTGGCCAGATCGGCCCCCTTCCCGTCGCTGAGCCGCTGGAACCAGGGCCTTCCGTGAAGTCGCAGCGGATCGGCGAACAGCCGGTCCGCGGCTGCCCGGCCAAACTGGACGGACGCGACTTCGTGCAGTTCCTGCCGGACCACCGTGAGCGGGCCCCGGGGCACGGGCTCACACTCCGCGAGGGCTCTTCCCACGGCGTTCCGGAGCGAACGGAGCGAGTCCGGCGAAGTCGTGCGCCCGTCCGTCACGGTCCATTCGACCGGAGGGGTGCCGGCCCGATCGGTGCGCAGGAATCCGTACTCGGCCGGATCGAGATGGGCCACACAGGCCCGGTAGCGGCCCGTCGCGACCAGGTGGTCAAACCCTTCCTGGACGATCCGGCGTTCGCTCTCCAACCATTCGCCCGTCACCGGGATGTCGTAGTGCCGCGCCGGATAGACATCCTCCAGTTCGGCCGGCACGAGGCCGATCGGGGAACTCACCGAGACCCAGTGGATGCGTTCCGCGGGCTGAACTCCGTCCAGGGCGGCCGCAAGGCGTCGGTGGCTGGGGCTGAGCCGGTACGGCTTGGTCCGGCTACAGGGGACCAGCAGCAGCAGCTCTTTGGACGGCGGCGGCCGGTACCGCTCCCGGAGACGGGAACGGAACCGGACCATCTCCGGCCGTCGATGGGACTCCGCGATGACGTAGCGGTGGCTCCCTTGGCCCACCACCGGGGTCCGCTCCTCGAGCAACGGCGCCAGGATCCGGTCGGCATACCGGAGCATCTCGGCCAGGGTGGGTTCGGCCACGAGCCGGGCCTCGACCAGTTCCCGTAGGAGGCCGGCGCCGAGGGCCTCGCGGGTCTGGGCGAGGGCCGCCGTGTATGCGGGCGGGACGACGGCCGGATCGACCGTCTCCGGCCGATGCATCGAGGCCCGGCCCTCGGGCGGGCGGGCGCCCAACGTGGCGTCCATCCGCTCCCCCGAGGCGGCCCGCAGCCGTCCTTCGGTCGTATCGAGGAGGTCGATCCCGAAGTACGTGAGGAGCGGAATCCGGTGGGGGAGGGCCACGCGGGGCGCCCAGAGCAGGGGGCCCCCGCCCCAAGCCGAACGGATCGTGGCGATCGTCTCGACGAACGGTTCTCCGTCGGCCCAGAGGCTCCGGGCGTTCGCCAGGACCACCAGATCCGGTGTCGGGCCCTCGGGGCGGGGGACCCGGTCGAGGGAGAGCGGGCCGTGGACGACCAGCACATCGTCCCGGGCCCGGTAAACGGCCGTCGGTCCGGCGATCTCCGGAGCGAGGATCCGAAGATCCAGGGGCCAGCTCTGCTCGCCGGAACGCAGTTCCACCCGGCGGAGGCCGGAAGCTGGAGCCGTCCCTTCCCGGAGGGTGATCGTGGCGGGATCGGCCGGGGGGTCACCGGGGATCCAGCTCTGGAGGAGCATCGGGGTGTTCCAGACCCACGGCCCCGCCCGGGCCGACCCGAGCAGCGCCAGTCCTTGCATCGCCTCGATCCCCGAACGCACCGTCCCACCCGCCCCCGGGGGTACCGGGGGAGCGGAAACCTGTTGCGCCCCCTCCCGAGGCGATCCCGGCCGCTTCGGGACCCTGGCCCGGCTCGCAAGGGGCCACGGGCGACCCGGCCCGACGGTCTCCGCTCCCCCGGTCCGCGCCGCGCGCGTCCGACGGAAGGAGATCGGCCGGGCGCAGGTCGTTTTAGCGCAGGGCCGCCCCTGCGGACAAGGGTTCGGGGCCGACCGAGGGGCGGCCCGGCGGTGGTACCTCCTTCCGCGATTTCCGCCGGTGCGGGAGTGATGAGTTCCACCGGCCGGGGGTCCGACGGCCCGGAGCGGCCGCGATCAGCCCACCACCAGCAGGGCGACCGCGACCGCGGCGAGGAAGAGGAGCCCCATGAGGAAGTGGCGCTGGAACGGGATCCGCGCATGGGCCGGGTCCCGGGCAAGGCCGAGGTCGGTGATCCCGGCGACCACGGCCATCGCCGCGAGGCCGACGAAGTACGGCCAGGAGAGTCCGAGGATCTCGCCGAAGGCCGCGAGGAGCACGAGCGCGGCCCCGTGGAGGACCGGAACCAGCCGGACCGAGCCCGGAACACCGATCCGGATCGGCAGGGACTTGAGCCCGAGGGCCCGGTCGCTTTCGAGATCCCCGAGGCTGTGGACCGTCTCGAAGGCGGTCCCCCAGAGCAGGAGGGCCCCCGCGGCCAGCAGCGCGACCGGGGGGAGGGTGCCGGTGAGGGCGATGTAGATCGCGATCGGGGGGATCGCCTCGACCAGCCCCAGGTAGGCGGTCGTCGCGGCCGTCCGGGGTTTGGTGTAGCTGTAGCCGAGGATCGCCGCCAGCGCCACGGGCGACAGCAGGAAGGCGAGCGGGTTGAGGAGATAGGCGGCCCCGATCAGGACCGCGCCCGAGGTCCCGGTCACAGCGAGGGCGAAGGCCGGCGAATACCGACCCGTGACGAGCGCCCGGCCCCGGGTCCGGGGATTGGCCGCGTCCTGGAACCGGTCGACCCATCGGTTGAAACTGTGGCCGGCGTTGCGCGCGGCGACGAAGGCGACCACGACGAGGAGGAGCGGGAGGAGCGGCGGCCACCCGCGGGCGGCGAGCAGCACGAAGGCGAGCGCGAAGGAGAGGTTGAGGCCGAGGTTCTGGAGTTCCAGGAACCGGGCGAACTCGGCGACCGGGCCCCGGGGGGGGTTCGGCGCGGCGGTCACGGGCGGCGGCGCAGCCCCAGCCGGGCGAGCCCGGGGTCCTGGGCGAGGATCCGTTCCGCGGCCCGGACCGCCTCGGGGTCGCTTTCGATCTCCTCCGGCCAGGGGCGCGGGAATCCGTCGTCGGCGCTCTTCTTGGTCGCATCGATCCCGATCTTGCCGCCCCGCAGCGGGACCGGGTTCGAGATCGAGAGCTGATCGACCGGTCCCTGGGCGAGTTCGAGGTCGTGGCCCGGATCGGCCTGCAGGCCGACCCGGTAGAGGACCTCCCGGAGGTTGTGGACATCCACGTCGGCGTCGACCACGATGAGGTAGCGGACGAACATCATCTGGCCGAGCCCCCAGAGGGCGTGCATCACCTTGCGGGGATGGTCGGGGTAGAGCTTGCGCATCGCGACGATCCCGACGTTGATGAAGAGCCCCTCCTCGGGCAGGTTCATGTCGACGATCTCGGGGAGGACCATCCGGATCACCGGCAGGAAGATCCGCTCGACGGCCTTGCCGAGGACCGAATCCTCGGTCGGTGGCTTCCCGGTGACGGTGCCCAGGTAGATCGGGGCGGCCCGGTGGGTGATCCGGGTCACGTGGAGGACCGGGAACGGCTCGGGCGCCGAGTAGTAGCCGGTGTGGTCGCCGAACGGCCCCTCGATCCGGCGCTCCGCCGGATCGACGTACCCCTCGAGCACGATCTCCGACTGGGCCGGCACCTCGAGCTCCACCGACCGGGCCCGGACCATCTCGACCGGGGCGCCCCGGAGGAACCCTGCGAAGACGAAGTTCGAGATCCCCTCGGGGATCGGCGCGAGTCCCGAGAGCAGCGTCGCCGGGTCGGCGCCGAGCGCGATCGCGACCGGCATCCGCTCGCCGCGGGCCCTCCACTTCTCGAGATTGTGCGCCCCGATCCGGTGGCGTTGGACATGGAAGCCCAGGGTGTCGGGGCCGTACTGCTGGAGCCGGTAGATGCCCGTGTGCGGCTCGCCGGTCTCGGGGTCGGAGGTGATCACGATCGGGAAGGTCACGGTCCGGCCGCCGTCCTTGGGCCAGCAGCGCAGGATCGGCAGCCGGTCGAGGTCGACGGTCGGCGCCTCGACCTCCTGGCAGGGCGCCGAGCCCACCCGCTTGGGGGCGAGCGAGCGCAGCTGGCCGAGGAGCTCGATCGTCCCCCCGAGGTCCTTGAGCGCCCCGACGAGGCCGGCCGGCGGCTTGAGCCGGGTCAGCTTCGCGATCCGGGCGGCCGTATCGTCGAGCCGGCTGTCGCCGATGCCGAAGGCGATCCGGTCGGCGGTCCCGAGGAGGTTGGTGACGACCGGCATCGTCGTCCCGGGGACCTGCTCGAAGAGGAGCGCCGGCCCGCGGGCGGCGATCACCCGCTGGGTCAGTTCGGCGATCTCGAGGTCCCGGGAGACCGGCGATCGGACGCGGATGAGCTCCTGGCGGGACTCGAGGGCGTCGAGGAACTCCCCGAGCGACCGGAACGGCATCGGCCCCGCGAGGGGGGCTCGGTATTTAACCCGCCGACGGACCCCAGGGTTCATAGGAAAACCCGCCCTCGGTGCGGCGTGCCGACCGTCACGCTGGAGATCCCCTCGGCGGAGCTCACCCGGCTCGGCCTCCTGCCGGAGGGGTTCTTTGAGAAGTTCTCCGAGATCGAACTCCTCGAGACCCTGAGGCTCGAACGGGGCCGCCGGGTCCAGCTGCTCCGGATCCGGCGGCGCGGACCGCTCCGCCCCGCCGCCCAGCTCGAGCGGGAGTCGGCGCGGCTCCTTCGGACCTACGGCCTCGAGCGGTTCGAACTGGTCGAGCACCGGCCGGCCACCCGGGAGTACATCGTCCTGGTCCGGCAGCGGAACCCCGAACTGCTCCGGCGGCTGATCGAGCTGGCCCGGGGCCAGATCGCCCCGATCGCCCCGTTCCGGATCGGCCCCGACCGGATCGTCGCCTCCTTCTACGGGGATGAGGCCCCGCTCCGCCGGGTGCTCGGATGGCTCACCCGGGCCGGCCTTCCGGCCCGGGTCGTCCGGACCTCCGCCCGCCCCGGCCGGCCGTCGCCCCCCGGGCTCACCCCGCTGCAGGAGGAGCTCCTGGCCCGGGCAGCGGTGCTCGGCTACTACTCGATCCCCCGGCGGATCTCGCTGAGCCGGCTCGCGCCCCTGACCGGCCGGAGCGCCCCGGCGCTCGGCAAGATCCTCCGCCGGGCCGAGGGCCGGCTGGTCCTCGATCACCTCGCCGGCGAGGGGGGAGCGGGGGGGCTCTCGGGTCCGAGGAATGCGGCGATGCCGAGGCGGACCAGCCCGAGGGCGACGGCGACCAGGCCGACCAGCGAAAGGTCGCCGTAGGGCCAGGCGAACGAGGCCGCCTCGCCGGCCCAGAAGACCGCGAAGGCGAAGAGGAGCGAGGTCGCCCCCCACTTGAGCCACGGGACCTTGATCCGCCGGATCTGTTCGTGGACCGCAAGGGCGATCGCCACGAGGAGGATCCCGGCCGCCACTGCGCCGACGACCGCGGCGGTCGCCTGACCGGCGGCGGCGATCGGGAGGAGGACGATCACCGCCTCGATCGTCTCGACGACCCCGACCGTGAAGCCGCCCGCGAACTGGACGGTCCGGCCGCTCGGGGTGCCGGCCGCCGATCCCGCCCGGGCGGCGCGGGCCCGGCGGTACGACTTGAGGGTGCTGCGGAAGAGAAAGACGCCGAAGCCGGCGAGCACGACCGCCGAGGCGAGGAGCAGGTCCCGGGACGGCACCCGGAGGATCAGCGTCCCGCCGAGCCCCGCGACGGCGGCCACCAGCGCGACGCCCGCGACCGCGCCCAGGGCGCCGTGGCGGACGCTGCCGGTCTCCCCGTGGAGCGCGAAGACCAGCGCCACCACCTCGGTGAGCTCGACGACCGTGATGAGGAAGGCGAGCAGGAAGGCCGCGATCTCGATCGACGCCACGGGGCCGCACGCGGCCGGACAGGAAAACGGTTGCCGGAGCCGGCGGTCGCGGACCGCGGCGGTCTTAAGCGTCCCGGACCGTGACGGCGCCGTGGCCGAGCGTCGCCAGACCGTCCGGGTCGAGCGGCTCGAGGGGCGTCCGGAGCTCCCGCTGCCGGCCCGGGCGACGCCCGGCTCGGCCGGGTTCGATGTCGCGGCGGCCGAGGCGGTCGACCTGGTCCGGGGCCGCGTCGACCTCGTCGGCACCGGGCTCCGGTTGCGGCCCCCGGCCGGGACCTTTCTCGAGCTCCGACCCCGCAGCGGGCTCAGCTCCCGCGGCGTGATCATGGTCAACGCCCCGGGGACGATCGATCGCGACTACTCGGGGGAGCTCCGGGTTCCGCTGACCTACCTTTTCGAAGGGAGCTACCGCATCTCGGTCGGGGACCGGATCGGCCAGCTCCGGCTGGTCGACGACCGGCCGGCGCGCTTCGCCCTCGGCCGGGTCCGGCCGGTCGCCGGCCGCCAGGGGGGCTTCGGCAGCACGGGCCGATGACCGGGCCCGGCTACGGATCGGCCGGCTCGTACCCGAGCAGCGTCTCCTGGACCCGCCGCTTGGGCGGGGGCGGCCGGACCTCACCGCGCTGGGATTCAGCCTCCACCTGCGCGAGCATCTCGTGCATCCGGCGTTCCCGGCCGCCGGCCCCCCGCTGGAGGCTCGCGTCCCGGGTCCCCTCGGCGACCAGCACGACCACCCGGCCGATCCGCGCCCGGCCGGTCCGGCCGCGGCGCTGGATTGTCCGGACGACATCGGGGAGCGGCTCGTAGAAGACGACCAGGTCGGTCGCCGGGATGTCGAGCCCCTCCTCGGCCACCGAGGTGGCGACGAGGCAGTTGATCTCGCCGCGGCGGAACCGGTCGAGCGTGTCGACCTGCTCCTTCTGGGAGAGCCCCGGGTCCTTCTCCCGGGAGGCCTGGCCGACGAACCGGGCCGGCACGACGACTCCGTGGGCCGACCGTTCGAGTTCGCCGATCAGCCGGTCGACGGTGTCCCGGTACTGGGTGAAGACGATCACCCGGCCCTCCGGATTGTGCCGCAGCTCGTCGGTGACGATCGCGACGGCCCGGGCGAGCTTGGGGTGCTCGAGCGTGACCGCGTCGAGCGAGCGGAGGATCGCCTCGACATCCGGGTCGGAGAGGAAGGCCCGCTGGGAGGGGGCGAGCCGGCCGTTCGCCGCCGGTCGCTGCTGGCGGAGCAGGAACTCCCGGAGGGCGCCGACGCCCTGGCTCTCGGCGAGTTCGAGCGCATGGAGCCCCTTCATCGCGGCCGCCTGGGCGGTGATCGCCGGCCAGAGCCGGGCGTCGACCTGCCCGAAACGGCGCCGCTGCCCCTCGGTCGAGCGCCGGAGATACTCGCCGACGTCGAGGAGGCTCCTCCGGGTCGCCTCGACCGGCCCGAGGAACGGCATCGACTGGAGCCGCTGGACCTGCCGCTGGACGGCCGCCCGGAGTCCGGTCGCGAGGTGCTGGATCTCGACGGGGACCCGGACGGTGACCGTCTCGACGCCGGTGCCCTGGACGAACGGGAGCACGTCCGGTGACCGCTCGGTCCGGTACTCGAACCGTTCGATCCCGAGGTGGGCCCAGACCTCCCGGATCCGCTCGATCCGGCCCCCGGGCGACGCGGTCATCGCGAGGACCCGGGCCTTCGGGCCGGCCCGGTTGGCGGCGCCGATCGGGACATACGGGTAGTCGCCGACCGCCCGGTGCGCCTCGTCGAAGACGATCAGCGAGACGGTCGCGATCGGGAACGTCCCCTCGGCGAGGTCGTTGGCGATGACCTGGGGGGTGGCGACGATCACCTGGGGCGGCTGCCAGAGCCGCTCGCGCCGGTCCGGCGGGAGCGATCCGGTCGCGACGACCGGCGGCGGGGCGAAGAGGGTCGACTCGATCGACCGGCCGGTCTGGACGACCAGCGGCCGGGTCGGTCCGAGGACCAGGATCGACCGGGTCGGGAACCGGCGCAGGTATTCCGCGATCACCCGCTCCGCGATCGCGGTCTTGCCGAGACCGGTCGGCAGGACGACCAGCGTGTTGTGGTCGACCGCCGCGGCGGCGATCGTCGCCTGGTAGGGCCGGTCCTCGAGGACGCCGGGCCGGATCCGTGGATGCTCGACCGTCGCCATCGGATCCCCCGGTCTTCAAGGGGAGACCCATTTAATAGGCACCGAGTACCGCCGGTCGATGCTCGCCCTCGGGATCGTCGTCCTCGTCTTGGCCGCCTCGGTCGCGGTGCTGCTCTACCAGGGCGCCGCGCTCTGGCTCGCCGCCCAGATGGAGTCGCTCGGCCCCGGCGCGGCGGGGCCGGCCGATCGCCCGACGGTGGCGGTCGTGATCGCGGCCCGCAACGAGGAGATCGACCTGCCGGCGACCCTGGACGGGCTCCTCGAGCAGTCGTACGGCCCGCTCGAGATCGTGGTCGTGGACGGCGGTTCGACCGACCGGACCCGGGAGGTGATCGACGCCCGGGCGCCGCAGGTCCGGCGGATCGACGAGCCGCCGCTCCCCCCCGGCTGGGTCGGGAAGAACTGGGGGTGCGCGATCGGCGCCGACGCGACCCGGAGCGAATGGATCCTCTTCCTCGACGCCGACGTCCGGCTCCACCCGGACGCGGTGGCGGCGATGATGGACCGGGCCCGCGCGACCGAGAGCGACCTCCTCACCCTGGCGCCGAAGGTCGAGATGGTCGGCGTCTGGGAGCGGGTCGTCCTCCCGTTCATGGTCCAGCTCATCCTGCTCTACTTCCGCGCTCCCCGGATGTCCCGCCCGAACTCCCGCGCCGCGCTGGTCAACGGCCAGTGCTACCTCGTCCGCCGGGCGGTCTACGCTTCGGTCGGGGGGCATCGGGCGATCCGGGGCTATGTGCTCGAGGACATCGCGCTCGCCCGGAACCTGAAGGCCGCCGGGGCTCGGATGCGGCTCGCCTGGGCGCCCGGCCTCGCGACGACCCGCATGTACCGCGACCGGCACGAGATGTTTGAGGGGCTGCTCAAGAACATCCACGGGCTGCGCTACTCGACGGCGCGTCAGGCGGGTTTTCTCGCGGGCCTCATCGGCTTCTACTACCTGCCGCTCCTCGTCCTCCCCCTCGGCCTCGCGGCGGGGAACCTCCCCCTGATCGGGATGGGGGGCTTCCTCTGGATCGCGCTCTTCGGCAAGCACGTGGCCTTCGCCCGGGCGGTCGGGGCCCCCGCGGCGTACGGCCTCCTCTATCCGGTCGCGGCCGGATTCTACGCCGCGCTGCTGACCGCCTCGCTCGTGGACGGCCACCGGGGCCGGCCGGTCCGCTGGAAGGGCCGGTGGTACGCCCGCTCCCCCGACCCGGCCCCGGAACGACCGGCCGAGACCCCCGCGAACCGCTAAGTGGGGGCGCTCGTTCGCGCCCGGCGACCATGACGGAGCCACCGGTGGCCAAGTTCGGACTGTTCATTGCCGGCGAAGAGGTCGAGGGCCAGGGCGGCGCGGGCCGGCGCCTGCTCGATCCGGCGCACAACCGGCCGGTCGCCGAGGTGGCGGTCGGCGGGCGGGACGATGCCCGCCGGGCGCTGGAGGCCGCCCAGGCGGCCTTCGAGCGGCCGGGCTGGGCGACCGACGACGGCAGCCTTCGGGCGCAGGTGCTGCGGCGGCTCGCGGCGAAGCTTTCCGAATCGGCCGAGGCGTTCGCCCGGCTCGAGACGCTCAACATGGGCAAGCCCCTGCGCGAATCCCGTGGGGACGTCCAGTACGTCGCCCGCACGCTCGCCTACGTGAGCGGGCTCGCCGACAAGATCGAGGGATCGACGATCCCCGTCCCCGGCCCCCGGTTCGACTACACGCTCCAGGAACCGCTCGGCGTGACGGTCCATATCGCCCCGTGGAACTATCCGCTGCTGCTCGCAATCCGCTCGGTCGCGCCGGCGCTCGCCGCCGGCAATACCGTGGTCCTGAAGCCGGCGACCCCGACCCCCCTCACCGCGATCGCGTTCGCCCGGTTGGCGCACGAGGTCGGGCTCCCGCCCGGGGTGCTCAATGTGGTGACCGGGGCCGGAGCCGACGTCGGGGAGGCGCTGGTCGACGATCCGCGCTGCCGGCAGGTCTCCTTCACCGGCAGCGGGCCGGTCGGCCGGCGGATCGCCGAACTCGCGGCCCGCCGGGTGATCCCGGTCACGCTCGAGCTCGGGGGCAAGAGCCCGGTGGTGGTCTTCCCCGACGCCGATCTCGACCGGGCGGCGAAGGGCGTCGTCTACGGGATCTTCGGCAACGCCGGGCAGATGTGCTGGGCCGGGAGCCGCCTCCTGGTCCACCGCTCGGTCCACGCGGCGTTCCTGGAGCGGCTCGCGTCGCTGGCGGAGAAGCTCCGGCTCGGGCCGGGGATCGAGGAGACGACCGAGATGGGTCCGCTGGTCACCGCGGACCATCTCGCCTCGGTCGTCGGCCACGTCGATCGGGCCCGGTCGGAAGGGGCCCGGATCGTGACCGGCGGCGACCGGCCGTCGGATCCGGCGCTGGCGTCCGGGAACTTCCTCAAGCCGACCGTCCTCGCCGATGTCGCGCCGACGTCCCGGGCTGCCCAGGAGGAGATCTTCGGGCCGGTCCTCGTGACGTTCCCGTTCGATGACGCCGACGAGGCGGTCCGGCTCGCCAACCAGACCTCGTACGGTCTGTGCGCGGCAATCTGGACCCGGGACCTCGGGACCGCCCACACCCTTGCCCGTCGGATCGAGGCCGGCATGGTTGTCGTCAACGAGGCGCCCGTGACCTTCCCCCAGACCCCCTTCGGCGGGTACAAGGAGAGCGGACTCGGGAGCGAGCAGGGCCGGCACTCGCTCCGAAGCTACCTGCGGACGAAGAACGTCAGCGTGCACCTCGGGGCGCCCCGGAAGACGGCCTAGCACGGCCCCCGAGTTCGTACGAAACGGCCAAAGTCCCCCCGAGGGCTGGGTCGTGGGGGTCCCGACCGTTGGCCACCGATCCGAAGGCTTGGGGCAACTGCCGGTTCTGCGCGGTGGCCGTACCGGCCGACGCGAAGATCTGCCCGATCTGCGGCACCGACCACCCGATCCGGTCGGGCGAGATGGCCCAGGAGCCCCGGCGGACCCGCCAGCGGGTCCGCTGGCTCCATTTCGGCCGCGCCCTCGTCGTCGCGGTCGGGGTCATCGCGCTGACCTACGTTCTCGCTTCGGTCGTGATCCAGGGCCAGCCGGTGACCCCGGACCCGCTCACGACCAGCGGCACGATGGCGATCGCCCCGGGGAACTTCTCGGTCCTCTCGGGCGAGATCTCCGGCGAGGACTACGTCATCGGCAACTTTACGGTCCTGACGCCCCCGGGGGCCCTGCTCGGCATGACCGTCTACAACGAGTCCCAGTATGCCGACTTCCTGCACGGCCTCTCGACGCCCGACCAGTTGAACATGACCCCGACCGCCAACGGCCGGATCATCTTCTCCGCGCCGTACACATCCAACTTCTACTTCGTCTTCACCAACGGCTACCCGGCGGCGAGCCACCTGACGCTGGTGGTCTACTACACGACGCAGTACAACACCAACGTCGTCTTCGACTGAAGGTCGCGGAGCGGGCTACGGCCCGGACGGTTCGGCCGGGCCGGCCCGCCGGAGGTACTCCGGCGGCACCGAGTCGGCGAGAAAGACGGTCCGGCCGGCCCGGAGGATGACGAGGCCGTTCGACCGGGCGAGGACGGTGTCGACCTCGAGGATCACCGGGTTCGGCGATCGGACCGCGCCGGCCGCCTTCGCGTCGTCCGGGGTCTTCGAGAGGTGGACCCGCTTGCGGTCGACCGGCTTCAGGCCGACCTCGAGGACCAGGGCGGCCTCCTCCTCGGTGACGGGAAAGTAGAGCCGGTCGGGGATCGCGTCGGTCGGCAGGTCGAGGTCGACCTCGACGGTGTGGCCGTAGGTGGCCCGGATCCGGTCGGCCCGCACCTCGTAGCGGCCCTTCGCATCGGTCTCGGCGATCGCCGCCAGGTGGTGGGCCTTGAGCCACGGGTAGCCGCGGTGCCGCTCTCCGATCGCCCGGGCGATCTCGCTGAGCGGGATCCAGCCGTGCGGGTCCATCGAGAGCCCGTAGCGGTCGGGAAAGTGGCGGAGGATGCCGGTCAGGACCCGGCCCAGGTGGTCGAGCTCCCGGTCGTTCAGGAGGATCCGGCCGGACTGGCCACAGACCGGACAGAGGTCGGCTCGGAAGTACCCGTGCTGAGCACACTCCTTCAGCATCGGCCGGCCCCGCTAGGCCTTGATCTTGTCGGCCGTCTTGTCGAAGTCCTGGAGGAGGTCGCCGTAGCCGTCGGCCATCTCCTTGAGGACCCGCTTCAGGAGCTGCTGGGGCTTCTCGCCCTTGGTGCGGAGGTAGAGGGAGGGCCGTTCGAGGTAGGGGTGGCCCAAAAAGTACCGGGCCTCGACCACCTTCTCCTCCCGCTGGAGCGCCTCGACCAGCGGGATGAGCAGGGTCTCCTCCCCTTGGGGGAGCTCCAACCGGAGCTGGTCGGATTCCCGTTCTACGACTCGGATCTCCATCGCTCGGGACCGGAACCGGCGCACGAACGGTCGGTTCATAAGCGTGGCGGCCGTTCGGAGCCCGCGGGGCCCCCCGGGGCTTCCCGTGAAGGCGAGGGCTTTATACCCCGCCGGTCCCGGTCGGAGGCGGCGAGGATCGCCGCCGGAGGAGACGCGGATGAGTGCAACGTTCCGGGAGCGCCGGGGGCCGCTGCTGCCCCGTCCGGCCCGCCGCGGCGCCGCCCTCCTCCTGGCCGGAAGCCTTCAGTTCATCGTGGTCGGGATGCTGATCCCCGAGCTCCGCTACCCGGGCTACAGCCTGACCGCCAACACGATCAGCGCGCTCGGCAACACCGCCCACTCCCCGATGGCGTGGCTCTTCAACGGCTCGATCATCGTCCTCGGCCTGTGCTCGGTCGTCGGCTTCGCCCTGCTCTGGAGCGCCTTCCACCCCGGCGGCCGTCGCCTGGTCGCGCTCGGTCTCCTCTCGCTCGCCTCCCTGGGGGCGATCGGGGTGGGGGCCGCCCCCGAGAACCTCCAGGGGACGGTCCACGGCCTCGCCGCGCTCCTGGTCTTCCTGGCGGGGGGATTCGGCCTTCTCCTCCTGCCGCTCGCGATGACCCGGGACACCCGGTGGGACGGCTTCCGGATCTACACGGCGCTGTCGGGGGTGGTCACCCTGGCCGCGCTGCTCCTCTACCTGCGGCACCTCGTGGGTCCGCTGGGGGCGGGCGGCATGGAGCGGCTGGTCGTGGCCCCGCTCCTCCTCTGGGAGATCCTGGCCGGGATCCGGCTCCTGAGGCTGCCCACCTACGCCCCCCCGCCCCGCCCGGTCGCGCGGTAGCCCGGGCCCGCTCCGGCCGACGGCCATATAACCCGGACGTTCTCCTCCCGGGCGGTTCAGCACCATGCGGGTTCTCGTCGTCGGGGGAGGTGCCCGGGAGCACGCCATCGCCGAGGCCCTTCACCGTTCGGAGGCCGACCTGCTCGTCGCCTCCCCGAATGCCAACCCGGGGCTCGAGCGGCTCGCCGTCCAGTCGGGTCGGCTCGATCCGGCCGACCCGGCGGCGGTCGTCGCCTTCGCCCGTCGGTACCGGGCTGAACTGGCGGTCCTCGGACCGGAGGCGCCGCTCGCCGCGGGGGTCAGCGACGCGCTGCGCGCCGCCGAGATCCCGACCGTCGGCCCGTCCCGGGCGGCCGCCGAGATCGAATGGTCGAAGCGGTTCTGCCGGGAGTTCCTCGAACGGCACCGGCTGGGCCCGCAGCCGTCGTTCCAGATCCTGACGAAGATCGAGGAGGTCGACGCGGCCCTCGCCCGGTTCCCGCAGCCGTTCGTGATCAAGCCGAGCGGACTGACCGCCGGCAAGGGGGTCCGGGTCCAGGGCGTCGACTTCGCGAGCCCCTCCGAGGGCGCCGTCTACGCGAAGAGCCTGATCCTCCAGGGCGACTCGGTCGTGCTGGAGGAACGGCTCGAGGGCGAGGAGTTCAGCCAGATGGCGTTCGTCACCGACTCCGGCGTCTACCCGATGCCGGCGGTCCAGGACTTCAAGCGGGCCCTCGAGGGCGACCGGGGCGGCAATACCGGGGGCATGGGATCGTACTCGCAGCGGGACCATCTCCTCCCGTTCCTCCAACCGGCCGACCGGGAGCGGGCGATCGACCTCCTCAAGGGGACCGCCGCGGCCCTCGCGTCGGAGGGCCGGCCGTTCCGGGGGATCCTCTACGGCGGGTTCATGCAGACCGCCCGCGGACCGGTCCTCGTCGAGTTCAACGCCCGGTTCGGCGACCCCGAAGGGATCAACGTCCTCACCCTCTACGAGGAGGGCAATTTCGACGCGCTGCTCCTCGGGGTCGCCCAGGGCCGGGTCGACCCGACGCTCGTCGGGTTCCGGCTCCGGGCGACGGTCGTGAAGTACGTCGTCCCGCCCGGGTACGGCGAGCGGCCCGAGCCCGGGGGCGTCCTGACGCTCGATCTCCCGAGGATCGAGGCCGAGGGGGTCCGGGTCTACTACGGCTCGGTCGAGGATCTGGGGGGCGGGCGGGTCCGGCTCGGCTCGGGCCGGGGCGTCGCGCTGACCGGCGAGGCGAGCGCGATCCACGAGGCGGCCGCGCGCGTCGAGGCGGCGCTCCCCCATATCCAGGGCCCGTTCTACGTCCGGCACGACATCGGCACCCGGGAGAACCTCACCGGCAAGGTCGAGCACCTGCGTCGGCTCCTCGCGCCGGGCGCGAAGAGCTCTCCCCTGCCGCTCAGCGTCGCCCCGCCGGACCACCCGGCGTCGAGCGCGGCCCGGCCCGACCAGGTCCTCTGAACCGCGGGCGCCGGCTTAAAGCGTCAAATAGCCGCCTCGGACTCGTGCCGTCTCCATGTTCTGTCCCCAGTGCAAGCGGATGATGCGCCCCGATCCCCGGGCGAAGGCGTGGCGGTGCACCGCCTGCGGGACGACGGTCCCGCTCGGTTCGGGCCGGGAGATCGGCCGCACGGCCGTCGAGGCGAAGTCGGTGGCGGTCGTCGAAGCCGGCGCGTCGACGCTGCCCACCGCGGCCGAGGAGTGCCCCAAGTGCGGCCACGGCGAGGCGTACTGGGTGCTCCGCCAGACCCGCGGCGCCGACGAGCCGGAGACCCGGATCTTCGAGTGCACGAAGTGCGGGCACAAATGGCGGGAGTACCAGTGACCGGACCGGCGGCCGAGCCGATCGCCCGGATCTTCGGGCCGGAGGCGATCGGCCGGACGATCCGGATCCACGGCTGGCTGGTCCGCTCCCGGTCCTCCGGCGGCCTCCTCTTTCTCGTCGTCCGGGACCGGACCGGCCAGGTCCAGGTCACGGCCCGCCGGGATGTCCTCGGGGACGGGCCGTTCGACCGGGCCGAGCACGTCCAGATCGAGGGCTCGCTGGAGATCGAGGGGACGGTCGCCGAGGACCGCCGTTCGCCCGGCGGGCGGGAGCTCAAGGCCGCCCAGATCCGGGTCCTCCAGTCGGGCGACCCGTTCCCCGTGATGGCCGACCAGACCGAGGAGTTCCGGCTCGACCAGCGCCATCTGGTCGTCCGGTCCCCCGAGATGGTCGCGACCTTCCGGGTCAAGTCGGAGATCCTCCGGGCGCTCCGGGAGTTCCTGGACGCCGAGGAGGTCCTCGAGATGACCCCGCCGGTGCTGACCGGCAACCCGGCCGAGGGGGGCGCCGAGGCGTTCCAGATCGACTACTTTGGCCGGCCGGGCTACCTTTCCCAGACGGCGCAGCTCTACCTCGAGGCGCTGATCTTTCCCCACGAACGGGTCTACGGGCTCACCCCGTCGTTTAGGGCCGAGAAGTCCCGGACCCCCCGGCACCTCACCGAGTACCTCCACCTCGAGGTCGAACTCGCCTGGTGCGACCTGGCCGAGCTGCTCGACTTCGAGGAGCGGATGATCGTCTCGGTCGCCCACGCGCTGGCCGAGCGGCGGCCCGCCGAGCTAACGGAGCTGGGGCGGCCGCCCGCGGAACTCCAGGCGCTGGCCGCCCCGTTTGCTCGCCTGACCTACGACGAGGCGATCGAACGGCTCCAGGCCCGGGGCTTCTCGATCCGATGGGGCCAGGACCTCGGGACCGCCGAGGAGCGGGCGCTGACGATGGAGGAGGCGCAGCCGATCTTCCTGACCCGGTTCCCGAAGGAGATCAAGGCGTTCTACATGCTCGAGACGCCGGGCCGCCCCGAGACCGTCGAGGCGGCCGACCTGCTGGCCCCCGAGGGCTACGGGGAGCTCATCGGCGGATCCTGCCGCGAGACCGATCTCGCTCGGCTCACCGCCCGGCTCCAGGCGGCCGGGGCCGACCTGGCGAGCTACCAGTGGTACCTCGACCTGCGGCGGTACGGGAGCGTCCCTCACGCCGGGTTCGGTCTCGGTGTCGAGCGGCTGGTCCGATGGATCACCCGCCGGGAGCACATCCGCGACACGACCCCGTTCCCCCGGACCCCGAGCCGGCACACCCCGTAGTCCCGGGATCGCCGACGGGCGGGGACCGGACGGGGCAAGGTTCAAGAACTGGTGCGCGCTCGACCGCGCCGCGCATCTCACCGGAGCGTCCAGCGTGGCGATTCAACCCAACTCCGAGACCCCCTCCGCCAAGCCGAACGAACCGGCCCCGCCGAGCGCGCCGGAAAAACCGCTGCCCGCCCCCAGCGGTCCCGCGGTGATCGGGCGGCTCACCCACCAGGACATCCCCGCGATCTGCGCCCTCTTCAAGAAGGTCTGGGACGGGTACCGGGGCGAGCTTCCGCCCGAGATGCTCAAGACGCTCGTGCCGACCCCGCTCGAGTTCACGAGCGGGATGGAGACCGTCACCTACTTCGCCGCCCGCAAGGACAACCGGTTCGTCGGCGTCGTCGGGGTCGAGGTCGCGCACGGCAGCGGCCACATCGTCACCCTGCTGGTCGATCCCGAGCAGCGGCGCCAGGGGATCGCCCGGCAGCTCGCCCAGGCCGCGCTCGACTGGGCCCACCACGCCAACGTGAACTCGGTCTGGGTCGATCCGCTCGCGAAGTTCACGGCGGCCCAGAGCCTCTTCCGGGCCCTCGGCTTCACCGAGACCGGCCTCCTCCACCGCCGGATGTGGAACGAGGACGTCCGGCTCTTTGAGCGGGTCCTCGACCGGTAGCCCGGTCGGTCGGCTCCGGCGAGGGCCGTCGGGACGAGCGCATCGCGAACCGGAGCCGCGGGGAGCCCGGTCCAGGTTCGGCGGAACCTGCATGCGGGGCTCCCCGATTTCGGCCGTTGCGCCCGGCACGAAGATCGCCGGGGGGCGGCGGGTGGGCCACCGCGCCGGCCGCCGACGCCGCGAGCTGTTGGGCCCTCGGCCCCGCGGCGAGCGAGGGCCCAGCGGCCGTGGGCGTCAAGGGGGAGTGCAGGGGGTGAGATTTGAACTCACGGACTCCTACGAGACTAGGACCTCAACCTAGCGCCTTTGACCAAGCTGGGCCACCCCTGCAGAACGAGGCCTCGTACGAGGGTCGCGCCATAACCTTTACGAATCCGACGCCGGCACATTTCCGGCCTCCCGCGTCCCAAGAAAGGCATATCTGGGAGCGCCCGTCCCGGGGAGGCCATGTCCCCGGAACCTCGCCCCCGTGACGGCCCGCTCGTCTACATCGGGCAGAAGCCGACCATGACCTACGTCTTCCAGGTGGTCACGCAGCTCAACGCGGGCCCGGGGCCGGTCGTCGTCAAGGCCCGGGGGAACGTCATCAGCCGGGCCGTCGACGTGGTCGAGATCGTCCGGCGGCGCTACCTCGAAAACCAGGTCGAGGTGGGGTCGATCCAGATCGACACCGAGCGGCTGGTGAACCGGGAAGGGCGCGAGATGAACGTCTCGTCGATCACGATCCCCCTCCAGCGGATCGGGGCTCCGCCGGCTCCGTCGGCCCCGCCGCCGTCGGCGTAGCCGGCGCGGGGGGCGGCGGCACCGGCCGATCGCGGATGACCCAGGTGCCGGCCAACACGTCGCCGAGCCGCTGGCGGTCGTCGGTCACCGCGACCATCAGGAGCCCGACCGTCCCGATCAGCGTCACCAACCCCGCCGTCGTCGCGGCGAGGCTCAGGAAGGCGGCGAGGTCGGCCGGGAGGGCGATCCCGGCCGGGGTCGTCCCGCCGGCCAGGGCCCCTCCCCGCAATAGGAGCGAGACGGAGAGCGCGGCGCCGATGCCGAGGAGGCTCAGGACGACCAGCTTGGTCGACTCCCGGACGAAGCTCGCGAGGAGACCCGGGCGGCCCAACGAACGGCTCGTGACGATCAGGTGGAGGGCGCGCTTGCCGACCGTGCGTCCGCCCCAGTAGGAGGTGAGCCCGAAGTACAGGAACGCGAGCGCGACGTAGCCGTAGGTGGCCGCCAGGAAGGCCGGGGCGTCGAAGAGCGCGACCAGGCTGCCCGGGGTCGAGAGCGCGAGGTACCCCCAGACGAGGGCCGCCGGTACGGTCAGGATCGCCAGGTCGAGGAGGAACGCGGCCAGGCGGGCGCCGACCGAGGCGAAGCGCTCCCGGGCCACCGCCGAGCCCACGTAGACCTGGCCGGCGGCCGCGATCAGCGCCCGGTCGACGTCCCGGGGGCCGAGTTCGGGGGCCCGGGCGAGGGCGTCGAGGTTGGCGGCGTCGGCCGCGACCCAGGGCGGTACGGCGAGGCCGCCCCAGGGTCGGGCCGGGTCGGGGGGACCGGCCCCGGAGAGCCGCCGGGCCTGCGCCTCCGCCTCCCGGGCCCCCTGAAGGGCGGCCGCGATCGAGCGGCGGGGGTCCCCGTCGGCCCGGGCGCGGCCGGCCGACTGGAGGAGCGCCGACGGCCGGCCCGGGGGGGTCGGAAGCGGGGCGCCCCCGTCCTCCGGGCGCACGCCGCGCCCGAGCAGCCGGTGCACGAGGTAGGCGACGGCGAGCGCGACCAGCGGCGAGAGGTAGAGCAGGTCGAAGACGCCGGCCCCCCCGATCGCATAGACCCCCGCATAGCCGCTCTGGTAGAGCGGCGGTTCCCGCAGGACATCGGCGCCGAGCAGGACCCCGAAGCCGGTCGCGGCGTAGGCGAGCGCGAGGGCGCCCCCGGTCGGGCCGGGATGGACCCCGTCCCACGCGAGTACGGCAGCGACCCCGGCCCCGAGGGGCGGGAGCAGGTAGATGGGAAAGAGTTCGGAGATGCCGCTCCCCGCGGTCGGCGTCGAGGCGGCAAACGTCGCGACGGCCACCGCGAGGGTCAGGATCAGCGCCCCGGCGATCGGGGCCCTTAGGGCGCGGTCCGGCCCGGCCCCCACGAATCCGGCCGCTGCGCCGCCGGCGGCCAGGCTCACCGCGAGGACCGCCAGCGTCTGGGTGGTCCCGACCGGAACGATCAGGACGGTGGCCAGCAGCACCGCGCCGACCAGGGTGAGCAGGCCGAGGTAGAGGCCCAGGTCCCGGCGCCCCCGGGCGAAGGTCCGGCCGAGCGCGACCGCCCCGACGGCGAGCGGAAAGATCCCCCCGCCCAGGCTGACCGCGAGGATGTCGGGCCCAATCGGCGCGAGGGGCAGCAGGGCGACCGTCGCGAGCACCGCGCCCAACCCGATCAGCCAGAAGCTGAGCCGGCCAAATCCGAGCCGCTCGGCGAACTCCCGACGTTCGAAGGCGAGCAGGTAGAGGAAGAGCCAGAGCAGCGCCGGGAGCCCGTAGTCGGCCACAAGGGCCGCGGTCTCCCAAAGGGTCGTGGGCCAGTCGACCACCGTCCCCCTCCCGGCGGACGGAGCGTCGAGGGCCGGGCCTGCTAAAGGTTTTGTCGGTCCCCCGGCTCGGCCGGACGATGGCCGCGACCCGCTGGGAAGAGGATTCGTTGGGACGTCGTGAGGTGCCCGCCACCGCGTACTGGGGGATTCAGAGCCTCCGGGCGAAGGAGAACTTTCCCGTGAGCGGACTGACCGCCTCGGTCCACCTCATCCGGGCCTATGCCCACCTCAAGCTCGCGGCCGTGCGGGCCAACGTGGCCCTCGGCGGGCTCGACGAGCGCCGGGGCACGGCGCTCGCGACCGCGTGCGAGGAGATGGCCCAGGGCCGGTTCGACGGGGAGTTCGTCGTCGATGTCTTCCAGGCCGGTGCGGGCACGTCGTTCCACATGAACGTGAACGAGGTCCTGACCAATCGGGCGCTCGAGATCCTGGGGCGACCCCGGGGCGACTACCGCGAGTTGAGCCCGAACGACCACGTGAACCGGGGGCAGTCGACGAACGACACCTACCCCTCGGCGACCCAGGTGGCGGTCCTCCTCGCGCTGCAAGAGCTCAAGGAGTCGGTCGGTCGGCTCGCCGACAGCCTCGCCCGCAAGGGGGCGGAATTTGCGGGGCTCACCAAGGCGGGGCGCACCCATCTCAAGGACGCGATGCCCGTGACGCTCGGTCAGGAGTTGACCGCCTACGGCGCGGCGCTCCGCCACACGCTCGAGATCCTGCCGGGGATCGAGACGGCCCTCGCCGAGATTCCCTTCGGCGGCAGCGCGGTGGGCAGCGGCATCAACACGATCCGGGGCTTCCGGACCCGGGCCGTCGAGGAGTACGCCCGGCTCACCCGGCTGCCCCTCACCGTCGCCCGGGATCCGTTCGAGTCGATGGAGAGCCGCTGGCCGCTCGCCGCCGTCTCGGGATGGCTCCGGACCCTGGCGCTCGAACTGATCCGGGTCGCGAACGATCTCCGGCTCCTCTCGAGCGGCCCCGCGACGGGGCTCGACGAGCTCCGGGTGCCGGAGATCCAGCCGGGCTCGTCGATCATGCCGGCGAAGGTCAACCCCTCCGCCGCCGAGTGCCTCAACATGGTCGCCTTCCATGTCGTGGGCGCCGACGCCGCGACCGCCCTCGCGGTTCAGGCGGGTCAGCTCGAGCTCAACGTCATGACCCCCCTCGCGGGCTTCGAGATCCTCTTCTCCATCCAGATCCTCGCCCGCTACCTCCCGGTCTTCGCGACGAGCTGCGTCGACGGCCTCACGGCCCAACCGGCCCGGCTCGAACGGTACTTGATCGAGTCGACCGCGCTCGCCACGGTGCTCACCCCCCGCTTCGGCTACCTCAAGGTCGCCGAACTCCTCCACGAGTCCCAGCGGACCGGCACCCCGGTGAAGCGGCTGCTCGTCGAGTCGAAGCTGCTCACCGAGGCCGAGGTGGAGGAGCTCCTCGGCGCCCGGGCGCTGGCCCGGCTGGCCGAACCGGTCCCGTAGCCGGACGGGTCCCGGCGGGCATCGTTATCAGCCCCCCGCCACCTCCGGGGCCGCCATGGGAACGCTGGAAGAGGCGGCGGTCGAGCTCGGGAGCCCGGCATCGGAGGAGTTTCGGCGGGCGGTCGAGACCCTCGAGCGCGTCGGGCTCACCCGGTACGAGGCGCAGGCGTACATCGCGCTCGTCGCCCGCGGCGTCGGCGATGCGGCGGCGATCGCCCAGGCCGCGACGATCCCCCGGACCTCCGCCTACAAGGTCCTGGATTCGCTGGCGGCGAAGGGCTATGCGCAGCCCACCGGTGGCAAGCCGATCCTCTTTCGGCCGACCGATCCGCTCGAGGTCGCCGAGTCGCTGAAGGGATCGATCCAGGACGTCTTCGAGAAGCTCGCCCAGCTCCACCGGGTCGTCGCCGAGCACGGCGAGCCCCAGCTGGTCTACCTCCTGAGCGGCCGGGAGAAGGTCATCCAAAAGATCGGGGAGCTGCTCGACCAGTCGAGCGCGACCTTCATCCTCACGACCCAGCAGATCGCCGACCTGCGCGAACCCCTGATGAAGAAGATCCTGCACGCCGTCAAGCGGGGGGTCGAGGTCACCTTCGTGACCGCGCCGCTCCAACGGATCCCCGAGGGGGTCGTCCACGTCCCCCGGGAGAACCTCCGGGCGACGGAGGTCCTGGTCGACGGCCAGCACGCCCTCCTCGCGGCGCCGGGGCTGGACGCCTGCGGATTCACCGACAACCCGATCCTGACCGCCCACCTGAAGCAGTTCCTCGAGGTCATCCTCGAGCGGGACCCGCCCGGGTAGGCGTCGTCCGGAGCCACGGAGGGGCATCCCCCATGGACGGGCGGGCATGAGGGCGGGGTCGGTCCCGCCGGCCGAGCGGGTCCGGGCCCGTCTCGCCGAACGGGCCGGAGCCGAGCGGGCGCGGTCGATGCCGGCCGGCTACCAACGGATGGGCCGGGTCCTCCTCGTGCGGCTGCCCGAAGGGCTTCGGCCGTACTTCCCCGAGATCGGGGCCGCCTGGCAGCGCGAGATCGGGATCGCCACGGTCCTCACCCAGGTGGGACCGATCCGGGGCGAGGCCCGGCGGCCGACCGTCGAGGTGATCGCCGGCGGGCCGACCGAGACCGAAGTGGTGGAGCACGGGATCCGCTGGCGGTTCGACGCCGCCCGGATCATGTTCGCGGCCGGCAACCGGACCGAGCGGGCCCGGGCCGGCCGCCGGGTCGCCGCCCACGAACAGGTCCTCGACCTGTTCGCCGGGATTGGCTACTTCACGCTCCCGGCGGCCCGGGCCCACCCGACCGTCCGGGTCCGGGCGATCGAGCAGAACCCCGAGGCGTACCGCTACCTGGTCGAGAACGCCCGGATCAACGGCGTCGCCGGCCAGGTCGAGACGATCCTCGGCGACAACCGGACGGCCGATCTGCCGGTCGGGAGGTTCGACCGGGTCTTCCTCGGTTACCTGCCGAGCGCGCTCCCGTGGGTCCCGATCGCCCTGCGGGCCGCCCGCCCGGAGGGCGCGGAGCTCCACATCCATACCGTCGCCGACGTCCGGGGGGGGGCCGATGGGGTCCTACGGGAACTCGCCCGGACGGTCGGGGTCGGGCCCGCAGCCCTGGCGGGCCGGGTCGAGATCCGCCGGGTCAAGCCGTACGGCCCGGGCCGGGATCACTTGGTCCTCGATCTGCGGACCCCGCTGGGGTGAGCTTCAGGCCCGGGGGTGGCTCGCCCGGAGCGCTTCGATCGCCCGGGGCAGCGCCTGGACAAACCGGTCGACCTCCGCGGGCGGGTTCGAGAAGGAGACCCGGACGAACCGGTGGCCGAACTTGGGGGAGAGGTAGTTGCCGGCCCGGACGAAGACCCCGTGGCGGAGGAGGAGATCCTCCTGGATCGCTTCGGGGGTGAGGCCGGTGCCGTGGATGTCGAGGACGAACATGTTGGCTTCCGAGGGGAAGACCGGGACCTGGATGCCGTCGACCGCCTCCGCCGCGGCCCGGATCCGGGCGCCGTTCTGCCGCGTGGTCGACCGGATCGACTCGATCCACGTCGTCTTGGTGCGCAGGGCGGCGATCGTCGCGACCTGCGCGAGCACATTGACCCCCAGGTCGTTGGTGTTGTAGCGGAGGATCGGGCGGGCGAGCTCGGGCCGGGCGAGGAGCCCGCCGACCCGGAGGCCCGCGAGGCCGCAGTTCTTCGCGGCCGACCAGATGGTGATCGTCTGCTCGGGGGCGAAATCGGCCGCGTTCGCCGGATCCCGCTTGAAGTCCCGGTAGGTGACGTCGTGCAGGAGGAGGAGCTTGTGGTCCCGGGCAATCTCGGCGATCGCCCGCAGCTCCTCCCGGGGGTACGCGCTCCCGAGCGGGTTCAGCGGGTCGATGAGGAGGATCATCCGGGTCTTCGGGGTCAGGGCGGCCCGGATCCGGTCGGCCGAAAGCCGGTACGGTGGAGCGTAGACGTCGAGGTTGACCGTCCGGGCGCCGGCCAGCTCGATGAAGCGGTGGATGATGAGGTAGCTCGGATCGGTCGCGATCACCTCGTCGCCCGGCGCGAGGAGCGCCCGGGTCAGCATGTAGAGGGTCTCCGTCGCCCCGGCCGAGACGGTGGTGACGAACCCGTCCGGCAGTCCGAAGTCCTGCCGGACGAGATCGAGCAGTTCCGGCTCCCCGGCCGCCACGGGGTAGCCCTCGTAGCGCCGCTCCTCGATCGCCTGCCGGAGCGCATGGCCCACCACTTCGGGAGGGACCAGGTGGTTGGTGTTCTGGCTCATCCAGACGATCTCCCGGCGGTGGGCGTGGGCGTACGCGAACGGATCGAAGGCGGCGGCCGTCATCCGAAGGGAGCTAGCCCGGCCCCGCTTAACGTCTCGGATGGCCGCCCGGGGGCGCCTCGGCACCGGCCTCGGCGAGGAAGGTCGTGACGATGCCCATCGACTGCGGGTCGGCCGCGGTCCGGCCGAAGCCGGCGGTGCGCATCCGATCGAGGAGTTCGGCGCGGGGCGGCAGGGTGCGGAGCGATTCGGGGAGATAGCGGTACGGGCCGGCGCTCTTCACGCTGCGGCCCATCCAGGGCACCACGTGGTCGAAGTAGGCATGAAAGAGGGTTCCCATCAGCGGTCGGACCGGCTCCCCGATCTCGAGGGTCACGAGCACGCCGCCGGGCCTCAGCACCCGCCGCATCTCGCGGAAGGCCCGGTCGATGTCGGAGAGGTTGCGCAGCACGAACGCGTTGAGGACGAGGTCGAAGCTCGCGTCGGCGAACGGGAGGGCCAGGGCATTGGCGCGCAGGTGGGCGAGTCGGTCCCGCTGCCGGGTCCGCTCGCCCAGCGCCCGGGCCCGGCGGAGCATCGCGGCGGTGAAGTCGCCTCCCACCACCACGGCGGAGCCGTAGTGGCGCGCCGCGAGCCGCTGGAACTCCCCGGTCCCGCACCCCAGATCGAGGATCCGGCGGATCGGGCCGGGGGAGCGGAACCGGTCGAGCGCCCAGAGGGCCCGGGGCCTCCAGAGGTAGTCCTGGCCGACCGAGGCGAGGTGGTCGAACCACTCGTACCGGCCGGCGATGTGGGTGAACATCGCCCGGACCTCCTTTTCGAAGCTCGGACGGGAGCGGTCGGGATACGGCGACCCGTCCTCGGCCACCCGTCCGGGGGTGTCGGCGGCCACGGGGGCCGAAGGGCCGGGGAAGATTAAGGAGCGCCGGGTCCGGGCGGCGAGGAGGGGCGCTCGGTGGGTAGAAATACCGGGAGCCTCCTCGCTGTTCAGGATCCCCCATGGAGGTCCACCTTGACCGTTGGCTGGCCGAGTTCGGCGCGCCGCCGGAGGCCCGGCTCTCCGCCCGCGATCTGACCGAGCTCCTCGGGACGCTCGAAACGCGGTATCCGAGGCTCCAGGGGAAGATGCGGGACGACGCCGGGGCGATCCGCCGGTTCGTCCGGGTCTTCGTGAACGGGGAGCCGGTGGACGGCCTCGACCCCCGCGTGACCCTGGGACCGGACGACCGGGTCGACATCCTCCACTCGATCGCGGGGGGCTAGGCCACGATGGCGCGCCCGGAGCGGGTGGTGCTCATGGTCGGGACCCGGAAGGGGGGCTATCTTCTCCGGAGCGACGCGGCCCGACGCCGCTGGAAGGTCGGCCCCGTGATCGCGGACGGGAGCGACGTCTACCACCTCACCGCCGATCCCCGGCATCCGGGCGAGTTCTACGCCTTGGCGAACAACGATTTCTGGGGGCCGATGGTCTACCGGTCGACCGACGGCGGAACCCGCTGGCGGGAGGCCCCGACCCCCCGGCTCCCCCGACGATCCCAGCGAACCCCGGGGATGGGGCCGCCCGACGCCTCGGCCCCGGCCCGCTCGGTCCGTAACCTCTGGCACCTCACCCCCGGCCCTGCCGACCAGCCCGAGACGCTCCTGCTCGGGGCCGACCCTCATCTCCTCTTCCGCAGCGACGACCATGGCCGGAGCTGGACCGAGGTCCGGGGCCTCACCGAGCACCCGACGCGCGACCGATGGAACCCCGGCGCCGGCGGGCCGTGCGTCCACACGGTCCTGCTCGACCCGGCCCACCCGGGCCGTCTCTACGTCGGGATCTCCGCCGCCGGGACCTTCCGCTCCGACGACCTTGGGGAGAGCTTCCGGCCGGTCAACCGGGGTGTCCGGGCCGACTTCCAACCCGACCGGTATCCCGAGGTCGGCCAGTGCGTCCACAAGATCGCGCTCGATCCGAAGAACCCCCAGACGATCTACCGACAGGACCACTGCGGGATGTACGTGAGCCGCGACGGGATGGACGACGGCTGGACCGATGTCGGCCGCGGACTCCCGAGCCGGTTCGGCTTCGGCGTCGCGACGGCGGAGGCGTTGCCGGGCCGGGCCTTCTTCCTGCCGCTCGACCCCCAGAGCCGGACGACCCTCGGTGACGGGCTCCAGATCTACCAGTACACCGACCGGGACCGCCGGTGGCGCCCCCTGATCCGGGGCAACCCGTTCCCGGGCCGCCACGCCGTCCATCGGGAGGGACTCGCCGCGGACCGGCTCGACCCGGCCGGCCTCTACGCCGGGACCACGACCGGCCGGGTCGTCTGGTCGGCGAACGGCGGCCGAGACTGGGCCATGCTGCCGTACCAGTTTCCGGCGATCCACTCGATCGAGGCCTTCGTGGACGGGCCAAACCGCTGACGGACCGCGGAGTCGGAGACCGCCCCGAGCGACGGCCCCGCGCCTCTCCGGGGCGACGACGCCCCTCCCCGGCGTCGAGACCGGGCATCCCCCACGAGGTGAGGGGCTGAGGTGGGGGCGTCGGGGATCCGAGAACCTCCGACCGGACATCGAACGGCGATGCCTCCAGGACCGGGCGGCCGGGAAGCACTGGAGCGCGAGGCTCCCCCGATCCGGGCGACCCCCGTCGGTCCACCGCGGCCCCCGCCGGTTAGGGGTGGGTTGATCCCCCAGGGGGGCCGGGTCCTGGCCCCACCCGCTGGACGGTTCCCGTCTCGGGGTTCCGGAGGGCCAAACGAATGGCTTCCAATCTTGAGAAAGCCTCAATTACCCGCGTAGAGCTTAATCGCGCATGTCGGGAACCGAAACGCCGGCGACGCCCCCCACTTCGACACCCTCACCCTCGCCGCCGACCGCGACCGTACCGTCGCCGACGCCGCTCCCTCCGATTCCCTCCCGGAAGTCCCACACGGGCGCCCTCATCGGGGGGGCCGTGGTGATCATCGTCGTCCTGGCGGTGGTCGGGCTGGGCGTCGCCGGTGTGATCCCGATTCCGGGCCTCCACTCCAACGGGGGGGGCGGCGGAGGCTCCTCACCGGCCGGGACCCCCTCCACATTCGCGACCGCGTGGAACCAGGCCAATCAATCGGCGAAGGCCTACGGCTCCGGTAGCTGGAAGACCTACCTCGCCGCCGGCATCTCGACCCCGATCGCCTCGACCCAGTCGACGGATTCGGTCAACAACCTCTCCAGCCCGGGGTGCACCGCGACCCCCGCCTCCGGGCTTCCCTCGTCGGTCCATCTGCCGGCCGCCAACCCGACGACCGGGGGACTGGGCTCGGTCTGGTTCTTCCTGTACGGGAACGGGAGTGATCTTGTGCTCTTCCTCGACAACGGGGCGTCCGCCATTCCGGCCCTGACGCTCACCGGGAGCTGCTCCACGGTGTACAACTCCTACTTCCAGCCCCTCTCCCCTTCGGTGCTCAACAGTCCTCAGGTCACCCAGGCGGTCCGGTCCAACGCGAGCGCCTTCCTGGCCGCCAACTCGAACCTGACCACCTCCTACGCGGTCATCGGGGGCCTGAGCTACCTTGGCCTCTCGATCCCGAGCACTTGGACCCTGGCCTACACGACCTGCGGCCTCACCGAAACCGCGGGGTCGACCGGCAACACCTTCAACGCCACCCTGGGGTCGACGACCGGTGTGGTCTCGGCTTCGAGCGTGGTCAACGACTCCCCCTGCTCGACCTCCTTCGGGATATCCCCCCCGTCCGGTCTTGCCCCGGCCATCACCCAAACGCTGACCCTCCTTCAGGCCGAGGCCGCCGCGCTCCTGGAGTAAGGATCGCCGGCCCTCGCTCGCTCCCGCAAGGCGTAATATAGGCGCCCCGGTCGAAGGTCAGACGATGTCCGATCCGTCGCCGGCCCCGACCGGGGCGAACCCTCCGGAGCCGGAGAGCCGCCCGGCGGCGGTCCGGATCCGGGAGATGCCCCTGGCCCGTCGGGCGGTCTTCGCCGGGTTCGCGACCCTGGTGGTTCTGGGCGCTGCCTTCTACATCTGGTGGGGCATGGCGTTCGGCGTCTGGATCGACAACGGTGTCTACGCGGTCTTCATCACGCTCGTCCTCTTCGGACTCGCCGGAATGTGGCTGGTCCTTCCCGAGCCTCCGTCCCGGCCGTCGACCACGGCCTGACCCGAGACGGGCCGGGCGGCCGCCGCGGGATCGCCGGGCGCCGGGGCGGCCGGGTCAGAGCGGCCGGGCCGCGATGGCCCAGACCGTCGTGTCGGTCCGGCCGCAGGCGATGCACGGATCCGGGGACGCCCCGTCGGTGCCCGGGGGATCCCGGACCGGGGTCCCGAGCAGGGCCCCGTCGATGCCGGCCTCGATCCGGTGGCCGCACTCCTCCCGGCCGCACCAGCCGAGGACCCGGGCGGTCGGGCTCCCGGGCAGATCCTCGAGGCGGTGGGCTCTCGAGAAGGCCGAGCTGTACCGGACCGCGGCCTGTTCGGCGAGCGCCCGGTCCAGGTCCGCGAGCCGCTCCCGGACCCGGGATTCGAGGGTGTCGAGCGCGAGCGACTCCTTGCGCCCCAGCCGGTCGACCGCCGTGACGGTCCGCGCCTCGGCTTCGCGCCGGCCGATCTCGAGCCGAAGGGGGGCTCCCGCGAGCTCCCAACGGTAGTACTTCGCCCCGGGGCGCTCGTCCCCGTCGTCCAGCCAGACCCGGAACCCCGCCGATCCCAGTCGGTCGCGGATCTCCGCCGCGGTCGAACGGACGACCGACGGATCCGGGCCGCCGAGGATCGGGACCAAGACGACCTGGTAGGGCGCGATCGCCGAGGGGAAGACGACGCCGTGATGGTCGCCGTGGACCGCGATCACCGCGCCGAGCAGACGTTCGGAGAGCCCGAAGGTCGTCTGGTGCACCGGGCGCTGGATGCCTTGGGGATCCTCGTAGCCAATCCCGTACGGCCGGGAGAAGTTCTCCCGGTAGTGGTGGACCGTCCCGATCTGGAGGGTTCTCGCTCCGGCGACCGGGATATCCAGGCCGATCGAGTAGTACGCGCCCGGGAACTTGTCCCACTCGGGCCGTCGGAGCGCGATGTAGGGCAGCGCGAGGGCCCGCGCGATCGTGTCGAAGGTGGCGAGGTTGGCGTCGACCCGCGCGCCGGCGGCCGCCTCGTCGGTTTGGCAGGTGTGTTCCTCGAAGAAGTGGATCTCCCGGACCCGGAGGAACGGCCGGGTCGTCTTGGTCTCGTAGCGGAAGGTGTTGACGATCTGGTAGACGTTGAGCGGAAGGTCCCGGTGGGAACGGATCCAGCTCCGGAAGACCGGGTACATCGCGGTCTCGCTCGTCGGTCGGAGGACGAGCGGCATCTCGAGGTCGGTCCGGCCGCCCTTCGTCACCCAGTAGACCTGGGCGTCGAACCCCTTGATGTGCTCCCCCTCCTTCGCGAACTCGTTCGCGGGGATCAGGGCCGGAAACTCGACCGGCTCCGATCCGGAGCGCTCGATCTCCCGGATCAGGAGCGCGTCGAGCAGCCGCCGGGCCCGGAAACCGTAGGGGGTCCAGACGTTCATCCCCTTGACCGGGTAGCGCTTGTCGGAGAGGTGCGCCGCCTCGACGACCTCGAGGTACCAGTCGATGAACTGCGTCGCCTTGTCGGGGAGCTCGGCCATCGGTCGGCTCGGACGGAACGGGGGCTCATATAAGGCGCCGGCCGGGCGGCGGGTGGACCGCGCCGCTTAAGCGGCCCCCCACCCTAGTTCATGGGCCATGCGGCTCGTGGTCTGCATCGATCGCGACGACGACCTGGGCCGCAAGGCTCAGGTCGTGGGGCCGGTCGTGGGCCGCGAGGCGGTGCTCGAGGCGGCGATGCGGCTCGGCACGGCCGACCCCGAGGACTCCGACACCAACGCGATCTTTGCCGCGGTCCACCTGAGCGATGAGCTGCGGAGCACCGGTGACGAGGTCGAGGTCTGCGTCCTCACCGGCGCCGCGCGCGTCGGCCCGCTCTCGGACCGGCGGGTCGCCCAGCAGCTCGACCAGGTGCTCGGGCTCCGGCCCTTCACCTCGGCCCATCTGGTGAGCGACGGCGCCGAGGACGAGTTCCTCTTCCCGCTCGTCTCCTCCCGGCTCAAGATCGACGGCGTCCACCGGGTCTACATCCGCCAGGCGGCCAACATCGAGTCGACCTACTACACCGTCCTGCGGGCGCTCAAGGACCCCAAGCTCCGCGCCAAGACGGTCCTCCCCTTCGCGATCGTGCTGCTGATCCTCGGGATCGGGGCGGCCGGCGGCTTCTTCGTCTGGGGGGTCATCGGCATGACGGTCGTCCTCGGCATCTACCTGATCTTCTGGACCTTCGACTTCGACGAGGCGATCTTCGATGGGCTCCGCTCGGCCTCCACCGACATCCGGCAGGGCTCGATCGCCTTCGGGTTCGGCCTGTTTTCGATCGCCTTGGTCGGGGTGGGTTTCCTCTCGGGCTACAACGGCTACCTGCGGGCCGCGCCGTTCGCCTCCCCGTTCGTGAGCGTGATCGACTTCTTCCTGGACGGGCTGCTCTGGTGGCTCGCCGGCGCGTTCCTCTGGGAGTGCGGCCGGGCGCTTCGGCGCTACCTCGCCACCGGCCGGTTCCCGAGGTCCTGGGCGGTCGCGATGCTCTCCATGGCGGGGATCGGCTCGATGAGCTACGGCATCCTCTTCGTGGCGGAGTACCTCGACGGGGTCACGATCCCCCGGGCCCTCGCACTGATGATCGGGCTGGTCGTGGCCGGCTTCGCCCTGGTGATCGGGGGCGCGGTGCTCCACCAGTGGTTGCGGGGGCGGACCCCGTTCCCGACCGGCGGACCGACGTCGTCGGGTTAGGCCGGCCCCGGCGGGAGGGGCGGGAAGACCCGGGCGATGTCGTCGATCGGGAACTCCACGCCGGACCGCTCGCTCAGGAGGGTCCGCGCCCGCTCGGGCGTGGGCGCCTGGGCGCGCTCAACCAGGGTCCGAAGGTCCTCCCAGTAATTCCAGGGGAAGACGATCCAGACCCAGCGCTCCCGGTCGATCTGCTCGGCGAAGTAGGTGGGGATCAGTTTCGAGTGGGTGATGTAGAGACAGGCGGCGGTCTCCACGCGGGCCGCCCCGGCCCGGGCGACCCGTTCCCGGGCCAGGTGGAGGCTCTCGCCGGTGTCGGCGATGTCGTCGACGATCAGCGTCCGGTACCCCTGGATGGGGCCGCTCAGCTCCTCGGTCACCTCGGCCGCCCCGCTCGGCGTGGCGGTGACCCCCCAGTGCTGGATCCGGAGAGAGACCACCCGGCGGGTGCCGATCCGGTCGGAGAGGAGCCGCGTCGGCACCCAGCCACCCCGGGTCACGCCGACCAGCGCCTCGGGGGGATCGCCCCGGGCCCGGATCTGCTCCGCGAGCCGGTCGGCCCAGCGGTCGACGTCGGCCCAGGTCGCCCACCGACAGCGGGGCAGTTCGGCCATGCGGCCGGTCCGATTACGGGTAGATGCCGCGGAGCCGGATCGCGTCGACGACGCGCTGGACCCCGAGGACGTAGGCCGCCGTCCGGTTGTGCACCTTCTTCTCGGTGGCGATCCGGTGGACATCCTCGTACGACCGGACCATCACCTGCTCGAGCCGGCGGTTGACCTCGTCGAGGGACCAGAAAAATCCCTGGATGTCCTGGGCCCACTCGAAGTAGCTGACCGTCACACCGCCCGCGTTCGCGAGCACGTCGGGCAGGACGGTGACTCCCCGCTCGAAGAGGATCTTGTCCGCCTCCGGGAGCGTCGGGCCGTTGGCCGCCTCGGCGACCAGTTTCGCGTGGATCTTGTCGGCGTTCTTCCGGGTGATCTGATTCTCGAGCGCCGCGGGAATCAGCACGTCGCACGGCGTCTCGAGGAGCTGCTCGTTGGAGATCGGCTTCGAGCCGGGGAAGCCCACGACCGAACCGGTCTTCTGCTTGTGGTCTTCGAGGGCGTGCGGATTCATCCCCTCGGGGTGGAGGATGCCGCCCTTGGTGTCGGAGGCGGCGATGATCGTCGCGCCCTGTTCATCGTGAAGAATCTTCGCGGCGACGCTCCCGGCGTTGCCGAACCCCTGGACCGCGACCTTGGCGCCTTTCATGTGAAGACCCGCGTACTTGGCCGCCTCCCGGATGACGTACGCACAGCCGCGTCCGGTCGCCTCGCCGCGTCCTTCGCTGCCGCCCAAGGAGATCGGCTTGCCCGTGACGACGCCCGGGACCGAGTACCCCTTCTGCATCGAGTACGTGTCCATGATCCAGGCCATCGTCTGGGAGTCGGTGTAGACGTCCGGTGCCGGAATGTCCATCTCCGGTCCGATGATCGGAGCGATCTCGCTCGCGTAGCGCCGGGTGAGCCGCTCGAGTTCGCCCTTCGACATGTGCTTGGGGTCGCAGATGATGCCCCCCTTCGCCCCTCCGTAGGGGATGTTGACGACCGAGCACTTCCAGGTCATCCAGGCCGCCAGGGCGCGGACCTCATCCAGCGTCACCTGCGGGTGGTAGCGGATCCCGCCCTTCGTGGGGCCCCGGGCCATGTTGTACTGGACCCGATACCCGGTATAGACCCGGTACGAGCCGTCGTCCATCCGCACCGGGAAATTGACGGTCAGTTCCCGCTTGGGAGCCTTGAGGACGCTGCGCATCCCTCCGTCCAGTCCGATCAGGTCGGCGACGATATCGATCTGCTGCTTTGCGGTCTCAAACGGGTTCACGCTGGTGGTTTCGCTCGACATGGATTCCCCCTTTCACCGGCGCGCGGTCAGGTGGGAGTGCCTACTTGAGCGTACCGCTCTCCCTGAGACGATGAAACACGGGGCGACCGCCGTCCGCGCCCGGCCCGGCGGGCGAACGGGTCCCACGTCGATGGACCGAGCGGTTCGGGCCGGCCGCGGCGGACGAGCCGGGCCCGCCGCCCGGCCGTGACGGTCCCGATCGGGGTCAGCCGGCCCCCGGTCCGCGCGACGGCCGACCGGGCCGCCGAGAGCCGGTCCGGCCGGATCGTCGCCAGGAGTTCGTAGTCCCCGCCGAAAAAACCCCAGCGGAGTCGCTCCCTCCGTGGGGCGGCCGCCAGCCCGTCGGCCCAGGGGATCCGTCCCTCGTCGAGGTCGATCGAGACCCGGCTCGCCGCGGCCAGGAGCCGGGCCGCCTCGGCCAGCCCGTCGGAGGTGTCGAGCATCGCCGAGGCGAGCCGACCGAGGATCCTCCCCTCGGCCACCCGGGGCCGAACGTCGAGCAGGTTCCGCTGCGCCCGGGGATCGTCCGGGCGACGGAAGAAGCGTCGCGCCGCCTCGCCGCCCCGGCCCACGACGCCGGTCACGGCCACGACCTCGCCGGGCCGGGCGGCGGTGCGGGGCGCGAGCCGGTCGGGCCGCGCCCAGCCCAGTGCCGAGGAGACGACGGCCGGAGTGGGGGAGGCCTTGGTGTCCCCGCCGACCACCCGCGCCCCGAACCGGGCCGCCGCCCGCTCCGCGCCGAGCAGGACCGCCCGGGCCCACGCGTCGGGGGTCCCCGGGGGGATCTGGAGGGCGATCACGAGGCCGTCGGGAGTCGCCCCCTTGGCGGCCAGGTCGGAGAGGCTCACCCCGGCGGCGGCCCGCCCGATCCATCGCGGCGGCGCGGCGGGAGGGAAGTGGGTCCCTTCAATCAGGGCGTCGATCGTCCAGACGGCCACCCGGCCGGTCGGCGGGGTGAGCGCCGCCGCGTCGTCGCCCAAGGGAAGCCGTCCCTCCCGTCCCGCGACCAGATGCCGCTTCAGCCAGCCGTGGAACGCCCGTTCGCGGAGGGCGGGCCGGTCGGTCATGGGGGGTTCTCACTTGTACGGGACGAACTCCTTGCCGAGGAGTTCCCGTCCCAGGATGATCCGCATGATGTTGAGGCCGCCCTCGGCCCCGACCAGGTACGACATGACCCCGCGCAGGCCGAGTTCGAGCCCGACCTCCTTCGTGTAGCCGGCGGCGCCGAACCACATCATCACCCGCTTGACGCACTCGAACGCGATCGGGGGCGCGGTCAGCTTGACGGCCGCGACCGCGCGATCAAGTTCGGAGCGCTGCGCCGCCGACCCCGATCTCAAGTAGCGGTCGGTGAGCCAGGCCGCGCGCCGACACTGCCACTTGATCGCCTCGACCTGGGTCCAGAGGTCGACCAGCTCAAACTGGATCGCCTCGAACTTCCCCAACGGCTGGCCGAAGACCTCCCGCTGCTTGAGGTAGGCCATGCCGGTCTCCAGGGCCCGCTCGGCGGCACCGATGCAGGCGGCGCTCACGAAGGTGCGCGCCACGGTGAACCCCTCCATCGCAATCTCAAACCCCCGCCCGTCGGCCCCGAGGAGGTAGCGGGCCGGCACCGGGGCGTCGTCGTACCGGATCGCGCCGGTCGAGATCCCCATCCGCCCCATGTTGGAGAACCGCTGCGTGCTCCGGCCCGGACCCTTCGTGGGGATGTAGAGGAACCGGAACCCTCCCTCGGCCGCCCGGGTGAGCGTGAGGTGCCCGCCACCGAGCCGAAGGGCCTCCTCGACCCCCGAAAGGAACGCCTTCTCGCCCCGAACCGCAAATCCGTCGCCCGCGCGAACCGACTGCGTGCGGAGATGGGCGAGATCGCTTCCGCCGGTCGGTTCGGTGGTCGCGATTCCGAGGAAGGCCCGGCCGGCGCAGACTTCGGGCAGGATTTCCCGCCGCGCCTCGGGAGTGCCGTGGCGGTCGAGGATAAGCCCCCAGCCGGCCTCAAGGAGGAAGAAGACGGCGGTGGCCATCGAGAAATCGCCCCGGCCGATCTCCTCGGCGGCCAGTTCGGTCAGGACCGACGAGGCGCCGAGGCCCCCGTAGTCGGTGCGGACCGGCATGGCCAGGAGTCCGAGGTCGGCCATTCCCCGGAGGATCTCGTCGGGAATCCGGCCCTCCGAGTCGATCCGCCGTTCGTTCGGCCGCAGGACCTTGTCCCCGAACCGGCGCACGGCGTCCTGGAAGGCCCGCTCCTCCTCCGAGAGTTCGAAGTCCATGCCTCCCGAGACCGTCGGACCGCCAAAAGAGATTCGGGCGGTCGAGGGGACCGCAGAGGGGCTGCCCGCGCTGACCGATCCGCTCTCCGTCCGAGCCTCCGGGAGGGTCGGTGTCGTCCGCATGGTTTTGTACTGCACGGACTCCCCCCTTGCCGAGCCCCGCCGGAGGCGGGAGATCGGGACCGGGATCGCATCATGGCCGGGGTGAGCTCGAACGTCGCGTCGGCGGTCCTCCTCCTCCTGATCTTCGGATTCATCTTTGGCCGTCGGCTCATCGCGTCGGTCCGCGGCCAGCGGATCCGGAAGGGGCGGCTCATCGCCTACCCCATCCTGGTCGTCGGACTCTTCGTGCTGACGGTCTCGGCCGGGGCGCTCGCCCTCCCCCTCTACAGCTTCGTCATCACCGCCGCGGTTCTGGTCGGCTGTTTTTTTGTCGGGGAGTTCTATATCCGTCAGAACGTCGAGGTGACCGAGTCGGCGCCCGGGGTTTGGATCTTCCGGGCCGGGCTGTTGCTTCCCGTAGTCTACCTCGTCCTGTTCATGGTGCGCGCCCTGCTCGACCTCTTGGTCCTCAACTACAATCCCTTCGGCGGTTCGCTCGCCCCGACCTCGCTTTCGAGCGGGGCGCTGGTGGTCCTCCTCATCGTCGATTGGCTCTATGCCGCGAGCACCGGGCTGATCGTCGGTCGGACCGTTGCCGTGTATCGGATCTATCTCAAGAAGCGGGCCGCGGTCTCGGAGAGACCCCTGCCCAGCGGGCCTTCCTGACGACATCGGCGACGCCGGCCCCCCAATTCACCGGAGGGTTGGTGGTGGGCCCAGGGTTTAGTTCCGGTCCCGGAACAAATGGGATTCGCTGGAAGACCGCCGTCGGCCGTGCCGTTCCCGCCACGGCTTCGACCCGGCTCCGGTGGAGGCTCCCGAGGATCTCCGGGGACGGCTTCCCCTGGCCCGCTCCCCGCTCGGTCCCGGGCCATCGTATCCCCTACCCCTTCATCCCCGCCCACGACCGATACCCCGGTAGCGCCCGACGTCCGGCCCATCCACCCTTCCTCCCCGAGCCCTGCCGTCGCCACGTGGCCGCGTCCTTCCGAATCTGGATCACGGGCTTTCCACCCCCCTGGAGGAAGGAACTGCTATGTAGCCTTCGCTCGAACGAGTCGAAGGACCGTGGTCGGGTAGCTGGCCTACGTCATCTCCCCTCGCCGTGAGTCGCTGGCCCGCTTCCGCCTACAGCTATTTGCGCCCGCAGCGCACGAAGAGAATTGCGGCAAGGGGCCCCAGGGCAGCGTCCTGCACTCAAAATTGTGCGACCGTCAGGGGGACGTCGCAGTTTCACTACCGCAGCTCGGCCGCTCTGGAGCGTGAGGGGTATAGGGCGTGCCTCTCTTGAGGACTGCGTAGACCACGCGAAGGAGCGCGCGGGCGGCGTCGATTGCCCCGCGCTTCGCGCCCTTCCGACGAGCGCCGCGGCGACCGATCCGGGATACGTAGCTCCCTCGAGCGTGGAGGCGGTGAACGTAGCTCGCTTCGACGAGGATCCATCGCAGGAGGCGGTTGCAGTCGGACTTCAGCCGGCCCTTGTAGGAGGTCTCGGCGGTCTGGTGGTTCGTCGGGCAGAGCCCGCAGTACGAGCTCAGCTCGTCCAAGCCCTTGAACCGGTCGATCGGGCAGAGGAATGCCGCCAGCGTGACGGCCGTCAGCGCTCCGATCCCCGGGATGGACTCGAGGAGTTGCGCCTCCTTCGACTCGAGGAACGCCGCGTGGATCGCGTCGTCAAGAACGCGCGTGGCGCGGTCGAGCTCGACAAGGCGGTCCGGGCCTCGCTCCACCTCGGGGAGGTGGAGCGAGCGCAACTCCTCCCGACGGCGCTTGAGTCCGAGGATCCCATCGTCGTAGGGGACGCCCTTCGCGACCCGGAGGGCGTAGGTGTGGTTCGCCACCGCCTTGAACTGCTTGCGGTAGAAGACCCGCTCCCGAACGAGGCGACGCAAGGCGCGGGTCCCTTCCGAGGGAACGAAGGCGGTGGGAAGCGCTCGGAGACGGAGCAGGGTGGCCAGCGCCTCGGAGTCGACCTTGTCCGACTTCAGGCTGGCGTCGGCGATGAGGCGCGTCTTGTACGGATGGGAGAGCACGACGTCGGCCCCGGCGGCGACCGCGGCGTCATGGAAGTGCTCCCACATCGTGCACGCCTCGATGGCCACGTGCTTGGTCCCGGGGAGGCGTTGGAGGTAGGCGATGAGCTCGGCGTCGGTGGCCCCGAGCGTCGACTGGTCGACCCGCTCCCCCCACGGATCGACGGCGGTGGCGACGGCACATTTCGGCTGACGTCCAACCCCACAAAGGTCTCTGCTTCCATGCGGCGTCCCCGAGGGGAGGACAAGGGACGCCGCAGATGGGATTTGCCTCGCATCGAGCGAAGGCTATCATGTCCTCAAATTCTTGGACACGAGACCCAGCCGGCTCGAGCCAAACGATTATATCCCCCAGCTTCGCTCACTCGCCCCATGGGGATGACTCCCGCCAAGCCGCTGACGCCGTCCGGTGGAACCGCCAAGACCCTAATCTTGGTCGGACTGATTTTCCAAGCGATCTTCGCTTTGGTCTTCTTTTTCGGACTCGGACTTCTCTCCTTGGCCGTTGCCTTGGCGGCGTTCACTGGTGCTGGCGCGGGTGCGGTCGTGCTCGCCGGAACCTTCCTAGTCTTGGGCCTGATCGGGTTCATCCTCCTCTACTTGGCCTACTCCATGAGCTACCGGCGGACCCGCAACGGAGAGTACCAAGCGGCCCGGACTCCCACCTTGATCTTCGCGATCCTCTCCTTCCTGACCGTCAACATCATCGCCGGAATCCTCTACATCATCGGCTATGTGAAGCTCGGAGACGCCGTCCGCGAGCAGACCCAGCAGGCCGCAGCGGCCAGTGGGATGCCCACGGGCATCGGGTACACCCCCACAGCTTCGAGCCCGCCGATGGCTCCCTCACCGGGGGCTGCGCCCTCCCCCGCGACCGCCCCCAACTGCCCCAAGTGCGGCCAGCCGACGACCTGGGTGGCCCAGTACCAGAGGTACTACTGCTACAGCTGCTCGCAGTACGCCTGAGCCGATCGAAGGGGGCCGCCCGAAGGAGCTCCGAGTTCGGGCGGCCGGTGTCCGGGGCTCACCTTCTATATCCCGCGGATAGTCGTCCCGCGTGAGGTAGGATCATGCGCGTTCGGGTGGCAGTCAACGGATTCGGGACGATCGGCAAGCGAGTCGCCGACGCGGTCGCCCGTCAGCCCGATATGGAGCTCGTCGGGGTCACCAAGACTCGGCCGAGCTTCGAGGCGCGTCGCGCGGTAGAGAAGGGCTACCGTCTCTTCCTTGCCGGGTCGGCTCAGCGAAGCGAGTTCGAGACCGCGGGGCTACCGGTCGCGGGCACCTTGGTCGACCTGCTGCGGGAGTCGGATGTGGTCGTCGACGCCGCTCCCGAAAAGGTCGGCGCGGAGAATCGGAAGCTCTATGCTGACGAGCGGAAGCCAGCGATCTACCAGGGCGGGGAGAAGGCCGGGATCGCCGAGGCCTCCTTCAACGCTCTGGGAAATTACGAGGCGTGCCGGGGGAAGAAGAGCCTCCGGGTTGTTTCCTGCAACACGACCGGAATCGCCCGGGCCGGGGCCGTTCTATCTTCCGCGTTCGGGATCGACCAGTGGGAGGTCACGCTTGTCCGGCGGGCTTCCGACCCGGCCGAGACCAAGAAGGGACCGATCAACGGAATCCTGCCCACCTTCCATCTTCCCTCGCACCACGGCCCGGATGCCCAGACGATCTTCCCGGGGCTCCCGATCACCACGACGGCGGTCGTGGTTCCGACCACCCTCATGCATGTCCATGTGAACCACGTACGTCTCCAGCGACCCCCCCGGGAGAGCCGGGAGCTGCTCGAGCGGTTCCGCTCGACGCCGCGGTTCCACCTCTTCGCGGGGTGGGAACGCGCCGAGGGGACCCCCCAGGTGATGGAGTTCGCCCGGGACCGCGGAATCGGCCACAACGACATGATGGAAAATGTCCTCTGGGAGGAGGGGGTCAAGCTCGAGGGGCGGGACGCCTACTTCTTCCAGGCGATCCACCAGGAGTCGATCGTGGTGCCGGAGAACATCGACGCGATCCGGGCGGTCTTTGACCTGGCCCCCGATGGCCGCCGTTCGATCGCCATGACCGACCGGGCGCTCGGGCTGCCGACCCCCGGACCGGGAGCGTAGCGGAGGGCTGGTCCCTCCCGATGCGGGCGGGGCGAGTGTGACTGTAAACTCCACCTTGACGTCAGCCGAGGTTGCATCGTTCACCCGAGGTGGTAAACGATCCCCAGCGCGTTCCAGACCACCGCACGGCAGAGGATCTCTACCCGCTGGGCGTGGCGTCGTCGGGCGTGAACCGTCTCGCCAAAGCGCCGCTTGAACGCCCCGAACACTCCTTCCACAATCGTTCTCCTTCGGTAGCGACAGCGGAAGGCCCGTCGGTCCCCTCGCTGTCGCAGCACCATCCGCTTCCACGTCGGAGAACCCAGCGCCTTCGCGGTGATGTTCGCTTTCAGGTCGATCACCGGTAGCCCTCCTCTCGCCTCGACGAGTTCCGCGTTCCGTCGAGACAGGTAGCCCTTGTCGAGGGTCGTATTGCCGAGCTCGACGCTCGGGTCCATCTGGTCCAAGAGATCCTCGAGCTCGGGCGAGTCCCCCCGGGTCCCCGCCGTCACTCGAGCCGAGAGAAAGAACGGCCACTGGGCTCGAGTCGCCACGAGCGTGTGGAGCTTGACGAACCGATGGCGTCGGCTCGCCTTCCCCTGTCGCACGTCAAACCAGCGTTCGTAGCGGCGAGTGCCCACCCCGGTGGCATCCCCGGCGGCGGAAGTCTTTCCTCGGGTGAGTTGTCGGGCCGTTCGACCGATGAGGCCCTCGAGATACCCCACGGGCACGCGCCGGCCCAGCGAGGCGACCGTGCTGGCGGCGGGAATCCGTCCTCGAAACCCCAGCTTGGTGGCGAGCTCGGGGAGCGCCTCCAAGGTGGCGTAGGTCTCGTCATAGGACCACCCCTCCAGATTCTTCAGCAGCAGGAATCGGGCGACATCGTAGGGGTCAGTGGGTGGGCGTCCCGGGGTGCCGTACGGCCGACAGCGATACGGCGGAGGAGCCTCGTCCACGAGCTCGGAGAGGACGCGGTAGAGGCTCCCTCGGCCGTGGCGAAGGAACTGTCGGTAGCGACGGTGGTTCCGTCGGTGGAGCCCCTTACGAGTCCGATGGGCCGTGGTCTTTTTCAGTCGAGGGTGCGCTGAGCTGCTCGCGGCCGCGAGGCCGCCTCCGCGGGGATTAGGCGACACACCATTCGCCGCGGAGCGCCCTTTTCACGTCGAGGCTCCACAGGAACGGGCTTTGCAGATCGAACGGGCTCACATCAGTGGGTCGAGTTTACAGTCACACTCGGGCGGGGCAAGAATCTTATAGGCCCCCCCGCTCGCGCGCCGACATGTATTACCTCGATCAGCGCCGGGATGTCGTTCGGATCCCTCCGCAACGGCTCGGGCCCGAGCTTTCGAGCGTGCTCACGGAGCTCGCCCAGCAGCAGTTCGAGGGGAAGCTCGTCGACGGCCAGAGCCTGACCGTGACGATCCGTAACGTGACCCCCGTTGGCGAGGGCCACATCATCCACGGGGACGGCGGCGTCTACCAGGAGGTCCAGTACGAGGCGCTCCTCTTCAAGTCGGAGATCCAAGAGGTCGTCGAGGGATCGGTCGTCGAGATCCGGAAGTTCGGCGCGTTCGTGCGCTTCGGGCCTCTGGATGGCCTCCTCCACGTCTCCCAGATCATGGACGACCGGGTGAACATCGACGAGCACAACCAGCGGCTGGTCGGCACGGAATCGAAGCGGGACCTCAAGGTCGGCTACAAGGTCCGAGGGCGGGTCGTTTCGCTCTCGCTCTCGGAGATTTCGCCCCGGGACAGCCGCATCGGTCTGACCATGCGCCAGCCCGGCCTCGGGCGGCTCGAGTGGATCCAGGAGGCGCACAAGAAGGCCGAAGAGAAGGCGCCCGTCAAGAAGCCGTCCGCTCCGGCCAAAAAGGAGGCGACCGCGAAGCCGGCGCCACCGGGGAAGGCGCCCTCATGATCAGCCTCAAGGCCTGCAAGAGCTGCCGGTCGATTTCCGAGGGCGCCAAATGCCCCCGATGCGGCGGCGAAACCTCCCGGGAGTGGCAGGGATACCTGGTCGTAATCGATCCCGAAAAGTCGGAGATCGCCCGCAAGATGGGGATTCATGCCGCCGGCCGGTACGCGCTTAGGGTCAAGTGAGCTGCAGCGGGTCTGGGTGGTCCCGGAGTCGCTCCGGGCCACGCTGGCCGAACGGTATGGGCCGGTCTACTCCGGCGAAGAGGCGGCCCGGAGGATTCGGAACCTCGAGCTCTACGCGACCTGCGGCGACCGGGTGACGGCCACCGCGATCTCGACCGGCCACCTGCCGCTCATTGGGATCGTCGACCGTAAGACGCTGCGTCACGAACCGATCGACATCCGAAGCTTCGAACTGCTCGCGGCACGCCGCGAGATCAAAGTCGCCAACCCCTCCGGAGGGCTGACCGAGTCGCTCCGCTCGGCCGTCAAGGAGCTGGTCCGCAGCGGCGGGGGCCTCATCGAGGTCGAGGGGGAGGAGGATCTCGGCGCCCTCGCGCTCGTCGAATCGATGCCCCTCGGGGCCACCGTTATATACGGCATCCCGGGTGAGGGGGCCTCCTTCGTTCGCGTCGATGCGATCGCGAAGGAGCATGTACGCGCCCTCATCGGCCAAATGGAAATCAGGAGAGTTCCCCGTGGAGATCCGTCTCGTTGACCAGCGCCCGAACCCGTTGCTGCACCGGCAGGAACTCCGGTTCGAGATCGCCCACCCGACGGCGCCGACCCCCGACCGGGAAGCGGTCCGAGCCGAGATCGCGAAGCAGGTCAGTGTCGCCAAGGATCGAGTCGTGATCGAGCGGATGCAAGCGCGCTTCGGCACCGCGACGACGCTGGGGGAGGCGATGGTCTACGAGTCGACCGAACTCGCCCAGCGGACCGAGCGCGAGCATATCCTGATCCGCAACAAGCTCAAGGAGAAGCCCGGCGCGACTCCCCCCGCCGAAGCCGAGACGCCCGCTCCGGCGCCCAAGGAGGCGTGAGCCGATGGCCAAGGCTCGGGTCGGGCTCTACGAGATCAAGGGCGAGGAGCTGGTCCGCTCCCACCGTTCCTGCCCCAAGTGCGGACCGGGAACCTTCCTCGCCGAGCACTCCAACCGGCGTTCCTGCGGACGGTGCGGCTACTCCGAATCGAAGGAACCGACCCCCAAGGAGACCAAGCCTCGGGCGGCCGGCAAGGGTAGTCGGGGCAAGGCGTAGGCTCCCCCCGCCCTCGGCGCTCCCCTACTGATATCGTCGGGCCGACCGGTACAGGCGGTGGGCCAGACTCGGGCTCAGTACGGCGACCATCCCGAGCGGAATCGCTCCCTTCCGGTGGGCGACCTCGAAGGTCTCCCAGCGGGCGAGGGTGGCCAACACCGCGGCTCCGATCTCCTGCCGGTTCGCCGACGGGACACGGAGGAGCCGGATCACCTCTTCGGACGCCTCCTGGCCGTCGAGTGCGCGACCGAGCGCCGGACGCCCGGCCACCCGCTCGCGGACGACCCGGCGGGCCGGGCGGAGCCCGTCCAGGAACGCCCGCCTCCGGTCCATCTCCTCGGGCCCGTCGCTCCCGACGGGGTCGGAGTGGCTCGACCGATGGATCCGAAGATCGGTCCAAGGCTCGGGGGTCAGCAGGAGGTCCCAGGGGGAGGCGAGGGCCGCATAGAAAAGCGCGGTGTCGGCGAGCATGCCGCAGCGTCGGAGCCACACGTCGCTCCCGTCGAGCAGCGACCGCCGGATCGTCATCGAGCTCGTGTTGAATCCGGCCGGGACCCCTCGAAGGGCCGAGAGGGTCCGTCCGGTCCGGGGCCCGATGATCCAGACCGGCCCGCGCCGGATCCACCGATCCCGAAGCCGGCGGTGCGGGCCGTGGCCCGGAGCCGGAGTCCCGTCCGGTCCGATCGGAAGGTATCCGTTCTGCAGGAAGCCGAGCGACGGGTGCTCCCGGAAACGACGGGTCGCTTCCCGGATCCGGTCGGGGGCGTATCGGTCGTCGTCCTCGAGGAACGTGACGAGGGTGCCGCGAGCGGCCCGAAGCCCATCGGCGATCTTCCCGGCAACGCCCGCCTCGTCGGAAGCAACAAACCGGACCGACCGGAAGCGGGTCTCGCCGAGGATCGGGGGCGGCCGGGGTCCGACCAGCAGGACCTCGGGAGGGCGGCCGGGGGCGGGAGCCGCGAGGGCCGACTCGAGGGCCTCGGCGAGGAAGTCGAGGCGGTCGTGGACCAGCACCAGGATGGTCGTCGAGGGATCCGGTCCCCCGGCCGTCGTCCCGGCGCTCACAGCCCCCGCAGCCGGGCCGCGTCGCCGGCGATCAGCGAGATCGGCCCGATCGATCCGGTCCCCGCCACCACCTGCGCGTCCCGCCCCAAGATGCTGTCGCGGAGGTCGACCGGTCCTTCGACCCGGGCCCGTTCCATGAGGATCGAGTCCCGGATCCGCGCCCCCGAGATCCGGGCGCCGTCTCCGATCGAAGCGAAGGGCCCAAGGACGCTGTCCGGTCCGACCACGACCCCGGATCCCAGCACGCTGGGGCCCTCGATCCGCGCCGTCGGATCGACCGCGGTCCCCGCTCCGATCCGGACCGGTCCCCGGAGCGTCTCGGCCGGGAGGGCCGCGCCGGGGCGGGTGAAATAGGTCGGCGGCCGGCTCGCCAGGACCTCCCGGTTCGCGAGCAGGTAGTCTTCCGGCCGTCCCGTGTCCTTCCAGAAGCCCCGGATCCGCTCGACGCCGACCGGGGCGCCGTCCCGGACCAGCCGGTCGAGCGCCTCGGTGATCTCGAGTTCCCCTCGGGCCGACGGGGTCAGCCGGTCGAGAATCGGAAAGATGCGCGGATCGAAGACGTAGACGCCGACCAGGGCGAGCGAGCTGCGGGGCTCCGTCGGCTTTTCCGCGAGCGAGACGATCCGCTCCCCGTCGAGCTCGACCACCCCGTAGCGCCGGGGGTCATCGACCGGGGCGGCGCCGATGACCGCCGAGTAGCCGCCCCGCTCGAACCGTTGAACGAGCGGCGCGGCCCCCGACTCCAGGAGGTTGTCCCCGAGGTACACGACGCACGGCTCCCCGCCCACGAACTCGCGCGCTCGCCGGACCGCGTCCGCGATCCCCCGGGGCTCCTCCTGCACGAGGTAGGTCACCGTGAGGCCGAACGACCGGCCGTCGCCGACCGCCTCCCGGATCCCCTCGCGCATCGGTCCGAGGACGATGGCGACCTCATGGAGGCCGACGGCCGCCAGGTCCCGCAGGCCGTAGAAGAGCATCGGTTCGTTGGCGATCGGCAGCATGTGCTTGTTGCCGGAGAAGGTGAGGGGACGGAGCCGGGTCCCGTAGCCGCCGGCGAGCAGGAGGCCCTTCACGGCCCCCCTGCCTCCGACGCCGGTCCAAGGGAACGGCCCGGGTCCATGGACGCCGGGAGGGCCGGGCCATGAAGAGCCTTCCGATGGCGCCCCGGGGAAGCTCTTTACCTTCCCCACGGCTGCCGGGCCCGATGCGGGTCCTGGTGACCGGAGGCGCCGGCTATCTCGGGTCGGTGTTGATCCCCGATCTCCTCGGGCGCGGCCACACGGTCCGGGTGCTCGACCGGCTCTTCTTCGGCCCGGAGCCGCTCGCGGGCGCCGGCCCCGCGGAACGGCTGACGATCCAGCGGGACGACATCCGATGGTGCGATCCGGGCGCGCTCCAGGGCGTCGACGCGGTCATCGATCTCGCCGCCCTGAGCAACGATTCGACCGGGGCGCTCGACCCGGCCAAGACGTTCGAGATCAACCAGCACGGGCGGATCCGGATCGCGACGCTGGCCCGGGCGGCCGGCGTGCGGCGTTACATCCTGCCCTCGTCATGCAGCGTCTACGGCTTCCACCCCGACCTCCGAAGCGAGACGTCGGAAATCGCCCCGCTCACCGCTTATGCCCAGGCGAACGCGCGGGCCGAGGAGGGCGTTCGGGCCCTCGCGACTCCCGAGTTCTCGGTCACGGTCCTCCGGCTCGCCACCCTCTACGGGCCGTCGCCCCGGATGCGGTTCGACCTCGCCCTCAACGGGATGACCCGGGGCGGACTCGTCGACCACCGGGTGCCGCTCATCCGGGACGGCCGTCAGTGGAGGCCGTTCGTGGACGTCCGGGATGCGGCCCGGCTCCTCGGCGATCTCCTCGAGGCGCCGATCGACCGGATCGACGGCGAGCTCTTCAACGTCGGATCGGACGACCAGAACTATCCGCTGCGGACCTTGGCCGAGCAGGTCTCGGAGGCGCTCGACGGACACCCCGAGATCGTCCTCTACGGCGATGCCGACCGTCGGTCCTACCGCGTCGACTTTTCCCGGATCCGCGACCGGCTCGGCTTCCGGCCCCGCCATACGATCCCGGCGGCCGTCCGGGAGATCGCCGAACGGTGGGCCGACGGGAGCCTGCGTCGCGGCCCGACCACCGAGACCGTCGGCTGGTACCGTCATCTCCTGAGCGGATCGCCCGAGGGTGAGGCCGTGCGCCTGCGCGGGGTGATCCTCTAGGACGATGCCGCTCGAGGGCGTGCTCCGCCGGGCGCTGACCCGCCGACCGGACGAGCGGGGCTATTTCGCCGAGATCCTGCGGAGCGACTGGACCGACGTGACCCTCGGCGAGCCTCCCGTCCAGGCGAACCTGTCGATGAGCTATCCGGGGATCGTCCGGGCATGGCACCGGCACGCCCGCGGCCAGGTCGATTACTTCGTCGTCGTCCAGGGGGCGGTCAAGATCTGCGCGTACGATGACCGGCCCGGGTCGACGACCCGGGGCGAGCTCACCGAGCTGGTCGCGAGCGCCGACCATCTTGAGGTCGTCCGCGTGCCCGGCCATTTCTGGCACGGCACCTGCGCGGTCGGCACGGGGCCGGCCGTCGTGGTCTACCTGGTGAGTCGGCTCTACGACGTCGCCCACCCCGATGAGGAGCGGCGGCCGTGGAACGACCCCGCCATCCGGGACCCCACGACCGGGGCTCCGTACGACTGGCACCGGCCGCCGCACCGGTGATCCCCATGCGGTGGCTCATCCTCGGCGGCTCCGGCCAGATCGGCGAGGCGCTGGGCGAGCGTCTCGTGGGCCGCGGGGACACCGTGGTCGGGACCTACCGGAACCGGCCCCCCCGGGTGCCGGGGATGGAGCCGCTCCGGTGGGAGAAGGGCGGACCCACGGACCTTCCGTGGGCGCGGCTGCGGCCCGACGCGGTGATCGACGCGGCTTCGTTCCGGTTCGTCGACGACTGCGAGCGGCATCCCGACGCCGCGGACCGGATCAACCACCGGGGGACGGCCCGGGCGGCCCGGGGCGCCCGGAAGGTCGGAGCCCGGTACCTGCTCATCTCCACCGACTACGTCTTCGGGGCCCCCACCCCCGCGCCGCATCCGGAGTCCGAGCTGCCCGAGCCGCGCTGCGCCTACGCGCGGAGCCTCCGCGCCGCGGAGATCGCGCTCCTCGCCGAGGACGACCGGTCGACGATCGTGCGGACCTCCACGGTGTACAGCTGGCGGCCGAGGGATCTCGACGTGGTCCCGGACCTGAGCGCCGCCCCCAATTTCGCGACCTGGCTGGTCGCGGAGACCCGGGCCCGTCGTCCGGTCCGTGTCGTGGTCGACCAGGTGAGCGCCCCGACCTACGCACCCGATCTCGCGGACATCCTCGTGGCGATCCTCGACCACCCCGACTGCACGGGCGTCCTGCACGCGACCGGATCGACGTCGCTCGCCCGGTATGCCTGGGCGCTTCGGTTGCTGGACGCGATCGGGGAAGCCCCCGACCGGATCGTGCCGGTGACGACGGCGTCGCTCGGTCAAGCCGCCCCCCGCCCCTCGAACAGCACCCTGGGCATGGCCCGGCTGACCCGGGAAATCGGCCGGACGATGCCCGACCTCGACGCCCAGCTCCCGCGGTGGGCGCACGCGGTCCGGGCCTCGGCCTAGAGGGCCAGGTCGCGACGGTGGAGCAGCCGGTCACGGATCGTGTCGGCGAGGGCCAGGGCCGCGGTGGCGGCCGGCGAAGGCGCGTTCAGGACGTGCAGCGCATGGGGGGCATCGATCAGCACGAAGTCGTCGACCAACCGGCCGGCCCGGTCGACCGCCTGCGCCCGGATCCCGGCCCCTCCCGGGAGGAGGTCGGCGTCGGTGATTGCCGGGACCATCGTCCGGAGGTCCCGGGCGTAGACGGAGCGGCTGAGCGAGCGGAGCGCCTCGTAGATCCCGGTCCGCCCCCAGCGCCGGGCGAGGGCCCAGCTGCCGGGTGCTAGGGCCAGTTCCGCCAGGTCCCGGACCGAGATCTCATGGCGCCGGTAGGCCGCCCGTCCGAGCGCCAGGACGGCGTTCGGCCCGGCCTCGATCCCCCGATGCAGGGTCAGGGTCAGGTGCACACCCAGGAAGGGGACCGTCGGGTCCGGGACCGGGTAGATCAGGTGGCTCAGTCCCCAGCGGTCGGGGTCGCGCAGGGTGTAGTATTCGCCGCGAAACGGGACGATCTGGACGGCGGGGTCGGTCCCGCAGCTCCGCGCCAACCGGTCGGCCTCGATCCCCGCGCACCCCACCAGGACCCGGGCCGAGAGGGCTCCCCCAGCGTGCTCGATCTCGATGCCGGCCCCGGTGTTCGAGGCCCGGAGCACCGGGGTTCCGGTCCGGATCGTGCCCCCCAGATCCTCCACGTCGCGGGCGTAGCTGTGGGCGACCGCGGCGTAGTTGACGATGCCGGCCCCCGGGATCTCCAGGGCCGCGACGCCGCGGATCTCGGGCTCGAGGGACCGGATCTCCTCGGCCGATCGCCACCGGGCCCCCTCGACTCCGTTGGCCGAGGCCCGCTCCGCCAGGACCCGCAGGCGGGCCGCCTGGTCCGGCCGGCCGGCCACAATGAGCTTGCCCGGGATCCGGTACTCGAGACCCTTCGCCTCAAGGTACTCGATGAGCCGCCGGCGCCCCTCGAGGCAGAGCCGGGCCTTCGCGGATCCGGGCCGATAGTAGGCGCCCGAGTGGATCACGCCGCTATTGTGACCGGTCTGGGCGCCGGCCAGCCCTGGGGCCCGCTCGAGGATCGTCACGCGGAGTCCGGGGCGCTGGAGGAGGAGCGAGCGGGCGGTCGCCAGCCCGACGATCCCGCCGCCCACGACCGCCACGTCCCATCGGTCGGTCACGGCCCGGCCCTCCCGGCGTTTCATGGGGACAAGGGTATAATCTCGCCGGGTTCCGCACGGACGGTGTCCCATGCCCATCCGGATCTCGGTTCCCAAGGAAACCACCCCCGGAGAGCGCCGAGTCGCGTTGGTCCCCGACGTGGTCAAGAAACTGATCCCGTCCGGGTGGGAGGTCCTGGTCGAACCGGGCGCCGGTGAAGCCGCCGGCTTTCCGGACGCCGACTACGTCGCCGCCGGCGCCCGGATCGAGGCCGATCCGGCGAAGCTCTGGGGCTCGGCGGCGGTGATCCTCAAGATCGCAATCCCCTCGGTCGAGGAGACCGCTCGCCTTCCGGCCGGGGCGATCGTCGTGGCGCTCATGAACGCCTCCCGCAATCTCGACCAGGTGCGCGCACTTCAGGCCCGGTCCGTCACCGCGTTTGCCCTGGAACTCATCCCCCGGATCACCCGCGCGCAGAGCATGGACGTGCTCTCCTCCCAGGCCACGGTCGGCGGCTACAAGGCGATGCTCATCGGAGCCGATCAGGTTCCGAAGTTCCTCCCGATGCTCACGACCGCCGCCGGGACGATCCGGCCCGCGAAGGTGCTGATCCTCGGGGCCGGGGTCGCCGGCCTGATGGCGATCGCGACCGCCCGGCGGCTGGGCGCCGTCGTGGAGGCCTACGATGTCCGTCGGGCGGCCGGCGAGCAGGTGCGCAGCCTCGGCGCGAAGTTTCTGGAGCTCGCCATCAATGCGGAAGGCCAGGGCGGGTACGCCCGGGAGCTGACCCCCGAGGAGAAGGTCCAGGAGAAGGTGATGGTCGCGAAGGCCGTCGCCGACGCGGACGTCATTGTGACCACCGCCGCGATTCCCGGCCGCCGGGCGCCGATCCTCGTCACCCGGGAGATGGTCGAGGGGATGCGCCCCGGCGCGGTGCTGGTCGATCTGGCCGCCGAGTCGGGCGGCAACTGCGAACTGACCCGACCCGGGGAGACGGTCTCGGTCCACGGGGTGACCCTCGTCGGGCCGCTCAACCTGCCGAGTCAACTCGCGTACCATGCGAGTCAGATGTTCGCGAAGAACCTCCAGTCGTTCCTCAGCCTGCTGATCACCCCGGAGGGGGCGCTCGTGACCGACGCGGCCGATGAGATCCTCGCCCAGAGCCTCCTGGTGAGCGGCGGCCAGGTCCGCCATGCGCCGACCCGGCAGCTGCTGGAAGGAGGGGCCTAGATGGACGTCTACGCCGCCCTCTTCGTCGTCGTCCTCTCGGCGTTCCTGGGCTACGAGGTCATCAGCCGGGTGCCGGTCCTGCTTCACACCCCGCTCATGAGCGGGTCGAACTTCATCCACGGGATCGTGCTCGTGGGCGCGATGATCGCGCTCGCGATCGCCCAGACGCCGCTCGAGCAGGCGATCGGGTTCGTCGCGGTGGTCATGGGGGCGATGAACGTGACCGGCGGGTACGCCGTCACCGAGCGGATCCTCGCGATGTTCGACCGCTCGAAGAAGCCGGGAGGTCCGCCGTGATCGACTTCATCGACCCCATCTACCTCCTCGCCGTCATCGTCTTCATCTTCGGGCTCAAGGGGATGAGTTCCCCGAAGACCGCCCGCACCGGCATCGTGGCCGCGGGCGTCGCGATGCTGATCGCGGTCGTCGCGACCGCGGCGGCGTTCTTCTTCCCCACCACCGCGAGCCTCCTCGGGCTCTCGGGGACGCCGGCGCTCGTGAACCTGGCCCTGATCGCCCTCGGCATCGCGATCGGGGGCGGGCTCGGCTACTATGCGGCCAAGAAGGTCCAGATGACCGCCATGCCCCAGATGGTCGCCGCCTACAACGGCATGGGCGGCGGCGCGGCCGCCGCGATCGCCGCCGTCGAGCTGCTCGCGGGCAGCGGCATCAACGGCCTGAGCATCGCCGGGGCCGTCATCGGGAGCGTCTCGATCGCCGGGAGCCTGATCGCGTTCCTGAAGCTCCAGGGGTGGATGCGCCAGCGTCCGATTGTCTATCCGCTTCAGCAGCCGACCAACCTCGCGGTCCTGGCGGTCGGCGTCTTCTTCGGGATCCTTTCGCTCGTCCTGAACCAGGGAATCTACCTCCTGCCGTTCTTCGTCCTCACGCTGCTCTTTGGCATCCTCCTCACCCTGCCGATCGGGGGCGCCGACATGCCGGTCGTGATCTCCCTCTTCAACGCCCTCACAGGGATTGCGGTCGCGATGGACGGCTTCTCGATCCAGAACTACGCGATGATCGTCGCGGGGATCCTTGTCGGCGCGGCCGGCACGCTCCTCACGGTCCTGATGGCCCGGGCGATGAACCGCTCGATCCCGAGTGTCCTCTTCGGGGCGTTCGGCGCGACCGAGGAGGTGGGCGGGTCGATCCAAGGATCGCTCAAGCCGATCGAATCGGACGACGCGGCGTCGCTCCTCGCCTACGCGGGCCAGGTCGTGATCGCGCCCGGCTACGGCATGGCGGTCGCCCAGGCCCAGCAGAAGGTGAAGGAACTGGTCGATGCCCTCGAGGCGAAGGGCGTGACCGTCAAGTTCGCCATCCACCCGGTGGCGGGCCGGATGCCCGGCCACATGAACGTCCTGCTCGCCGAAGCCGGGGTCCCCTACGATCACCTCTACGACCGGGACGAGATCAACCCCGAGTTCGCCACGACCGATGTGGTCCTGGTGATCGGCGCCAACGATGTGGTCAACCCGGCGGCCCACCGCCAGGGGAGCCCGCTCTTCGGCATGCCGATCCTCGACGTCGAGAACGCGAAGAACGTCCTGGTGATCAAGCGGGGCCAGGGCAAGGGGTTCGCAGGGATCGAGAACGACCTGTTCTACAAGGACAACTGCCGGATGCTCTACGGCGACGCCCAGGCGGTCGTCGGGAAGCTCATCCAGTCGCTCAAGACGGTCTGAGCCGGCTCCGCCCCCGCTCCGGGCGGATGGCCGTCGCCTTGAGGTAGAGGTAGGACCGCACGCCCGGCCGCAGGCCCAGCGACCGGACCGCCGAGTCGGTGACGAGGGCCCGCAGGAGCTGGCCCCCGGTCCGGAAGGTCACCTCCACCCGGCCGCTCCGCCGGGGGCGCAGCCGGACGACGTGCGCCGGCAGCACGTTCCGCGCACTCGAGGGAAACCGCCCGGGCGCAACCAGGAGGGCCTCCGGCGAGATCCGGAGCCCGACCGGCGTGCCGGGCCGGCCGGGAAAGGCCACCACCAGCGGGGCTCCGTCCGAGAGCTCCACGACCGGCGGCGTGCCGCCCCGATAGGTGCCGGTCAGTCGGTTCCCTCGCCCGGCCGGGTCCGAAGGGCGATCGGAGCCGCCGGCGCGCAGGAGCCTTCGGCCCAGCTCGGTGAGTCGCGTCCCGCCGGTCCCTCCGCCCCCCCGGGTCGACCGGGTCACGGGCCGTCCCCATCCCTGCTCGAGGCGCCGGATCCGGTAGACCCCCCGGTCCCGGCCGATGCCGACCCGCCGGCACGCCCCGACGAGGGTCTTCGTCTCGGCCAGAGCCCGGAGGAGCTTTCGGTCAAGCGGGGTCAGCCACGGCTTCTGGGGCATCGGCGTCGTCCTCCTTCCCGAGGGAATGGAGCTCGTCGGTATTCAAACTGACCCGAACCCGGTCGCCGACCGAGGGGGGGGCGCCGGGGCCGTCCCATTCGCCGAGGAGCCGCAGGCCGTGCGCCTCCACCACCAGGAGGCTCCGCCGCCCGAGCGCCCGGAGGGAGTGGATCCGGGCCGGCTCCCCCGACCGCCCACCGTCTTCGGGGGCGATCGCCACCGATCCGGCCGCGAACGCGACCCCGTCCGGACCCCGACAGCCCTCCAGTTGCTTGCGGAGGATGGAGGCCGGGGGAAGCCGGTCGATCTCCGCCGGAGTCGGGAGGTTCTCGAGGCCCTGGAACCGGGCCGCAAACCGGCTCTGGGGCCCCCCGAGGAACCGGTCGAGGGGTCCCTCGAACCGGGTCCGCCCCCGGTCGAGGAGGTGCACCCGATCGGAGAGCCCCCAGACGGTGGGGGGCTCGTGGGCGACGAAGAGGACCGGCAGCTCCTCGGTCCGGACGATCGACCGGAGGAGGGAGATCAGGTCCTCCCGCCCCTCGACGTCGACCGCCGCCATCGGCTCGTCAAGGAGGAGGAGCCGGGGGGCGGCGGCCAGGGCCCTCGCGAGCGCCACCCGCTGACGCTCTCCCGAGCTCAGGGTCCCGGGATAGCGGGATTCGAGTCCCTGGAGTCCGACCCGTTGGATCCAGCGCCGGGCTTCGCTCCGCGCCGAGGGATGGCCCCGGAGCCGACCCGCGTACGCGACGTTCGCCTCGACCGTGCGGTGGGCCAGGAGGCCTAGGCCGGCCGGAACGTAGCCGAGATGGCGCCCTTCGGGAGGACGGAGGGTGATCTCCTCCGAATCGAGCCAGAGCCGGCCCTCGGCCGCCGGGGCGAGGCCGGCGATCGTCCGGAGCAGGGTCGTCTTGCCGGCCCCGTTGGGGCCGATCAGGGCCGAGGCCGAACCGCGCGGTACATGGCCGGAAATCGGTCCCAGCCGGAACCGGCCGACGCGGACCTGGAGCCGCTCGACCACCAGCCCGTCGCGGGTCATGCCCCGACCCCGCCCCGGTTCCAGGGGAGCCGCCCGCTCCGTTCGAGGAGCCGGACCGCCACGAAGGCCGCGAGGGCGATCAGCAGCAGGAGGGCGGCCGCCGAGGCGGCGGCCCCCAGCGCCCCCTCCTGGTAGAGGTTGAAGATGTAGACCGGGGCGGGGTTCGTGACCGGCCCCGTGTAGGGAGGCGACGGGACGACCGTGTAGGCGAGGATCAGAAAGCCCCCGATCTCGCTGATCGAGCGGGCCCAGGTCAGGAGCGCCCCGGCGAGGATCCCTCGGAGCGACAGCGGCAGCGTCACGTCGAGGAAGGCGTCGGTCGGGGTCGCCCCGAGGGTCCGGACCGCCTCGACCGTCGCGCGGTCGACGGCCAGGAAGGCCTGCTCGCTCGCGAGGACCGTATAGGAGGCGCCCACATAGACCATGACCAGGACGACGCCCCAGATCGTGTCGAAGACCGGAAGGCCGGCCCGACCCAGCAGCCCTCCGACGGCGGTGCCCGGCATGACCCAGAGGAGCAGGGCGAGGCCGACCACGAGGTGGGGGACTAGGACCGGCAGGGTGACCGCCGAGCTGACCCAGGCCTTGCCCGGAAAGTTCCGTCGGGCGAGGAGGTAGCCGAGCGGGACCCCGAGCCCGACGGAGACCGCCAGGGCGATCAGCGAAGCCTGGACGGTCACCTCGAGGGAGCTCCAGAACTCCGGGCTCCCCGCTTCGGCGAGGATCCCACCGGGAGTCGCGAAGATGAACAGGGCGACCAGCGGCAGGAGGAACAGGCCGAGCAGCGAGGCCGAGAGCGCGGCCGCGATCCCGGTCGGCACGCCCTTGAGCGCCATCGTGGCTCAGCCCACCGCCGCCGAGAGCGGGCTCGGCAAGGGGACGGCCAACGCGCCGAGCACCGAGGGGAGCGCCGACGGATGGTCGGCCCAGGCGGGGAAGATCGGCCCGAACCCGGTGGCCGCCAGTGCCGCGCGGGCCGCCGGAGAGAGGAGGTAGGCGACGAAGAGCTGGCCGAGCGCCGGATCGGGCGCGGAGGCGGGGACCGTGACGGCGAACAGGATCGGGCTCCCGGTCACCCGCTGGAGGCCCGCCGAGCCCTCGATCTCGGTCGTCGCGGCGGCGTACCGGGCGAGGGCGGTCCGGTTGGTCGATCCCATACCGACCGTCCAGGGCAGCGTCACGTAGCTCAGGTTCGAGGCGAGCGCGTAGGATCGGTAGATCAGGAACGCCGACACGGAGTCGGTCCGGATCAACGCGGCCGCCTCGGCCTCGGGAGCGATCCGGGTCGTGGCCGGGTGGGGCGTCGCGAGGCCCCCCGGGGCGCCCCCGTAAAAGTGGGAGTACAGTCCCGAAGCGTTCGCCACGCCCGAGCCGGCGGACCCCGCGAGTTCCAGCGCGAAGATCTCGGCGTACCCGAGCGGATCGATCGAGGCGTTGGCGACCCCCAGGAGGATCCCCGGCGACTGGAGCCGGGCCGCCCAGTTCGCCGCGGTGATCCCGGCGAACGCCGGGACCGAGGGGTTGTAGACCAGGACCATCGGATCCGTGGCCAGGACGAGTTCCCAGGCGGCGCCCCGGGGCTCGAGGAGTTCGGGGATCAGCCGGTAGTCGGCGACGGCCGCGACGTCGTAACGGACCCCCAGGCTTGCGATCGACTTCAGGAGGGCGATGCTCCCCTCGAAGGTCTGCGCGGCGGCCGGCGCCTCGACCCCGGGCGTCTCCCGGGCGAACGTGGCCCCGAGTCCCGGCAGCACCGGGGCCAGCGTGCCGGCGGCGCCCACCCAGAGGGTCGACCCGGAGAGGCCCGGAGGGCTCGAGGACGAGCCCCGGGCGTACCAGCCTCCGGCCGCCCCGGCGACGAGCACAACGATCAGGGCGACGACCGTCCAGAGCCGCTGGGTCCGGGGCGACATGGATGTGGGAAAATGCCACATTATTTAACGGACCGGCGCCGGGGTTCCCGGGGCGCTGGACGCGAGGCGGTCGGCCTTCCAAACGCGATCGGCTCGGCCCTCCGGGCCCCGCCGCCGGGCCTTTTCCCGAGGAGCCGACTCCCCGCTCGTCCTCCGGCCGGGGCTCGGGTCCGTCCGCCTGGCCCGGGGGAGATCGTCGCCCCGGGCACGGGTCGGGCCCCCCCGCGAGCGGTCCCCCCCGCCGCGGCGGTCCTCGAACTCCTCCGGTGTCCGACCCTCCCCGTCGATCGGAGCCCTGCGGGGGGCGCGGCGACCCGCCGGCGCCGGGATCCCGTTCCCCGGTTGGTCGGAGGCCCGGCCGGCCGCTCCTCCGGGGGGCAGACCCTCGGAGCGGGGTCAGGCCTTCGGCAACCGGGCCCGCAATCCTTCGAGGATCTGCAGCCTCTCGAGTCCCTTGCGGATCCCGCGGTCCATCTCCGGTAGCGGGTGGGCGGACAGGAAGTGGCGCAGGGCGTTCCCGTCGACGAGCCCCCAGCGCGGGAAGCAGAACTCGGGCAGGCTGGAGACGAACGGGGTTCCCTGGACGATCTGGCGGATCCCGTCGAGATGGGTGCGGAAGAACTCCCAGCTCGGGGCCGCCCCCTCCGGACTCCCCGATGAGGTGATCAGGGCTTGGACCAGGTAGATCCGGCTCACCTGTCCGCTCAGCGTCAACTGGAGGAGATCTCCGAGCTGGTCGGCCGAGCGGGCGTAGGCCAGCGCGTTGACCAGCCGGACCCCCTCTTCGTCCCGGGTCTCCTTGAGGAGGGCGGCCCGCAGGCCGGCAAACCCTTCCGGCCCTCCCTCCCGTACCCGGCCGATGAGGATCGCGGTCCGGAGCGAGGGGTCCTGGTCGTCGTACCGGGGGAACCGGGCCGCCAGCGTCCGGGCGGTCGCCGGGTCGGAGACGGCGCTTTCGATCAGGATCGGTTCCCGTTCGGCCGCCTGGTTCTCCGGTTCGTTGGCCTTCGGGTCGAGACCGAGGCGGTGGCGCTGGCGCGCGAGGAACTCCTGCTGGAGCGCGGCGACCGGGCCGGCGTAGTTGACGAGGCGGGCCAGGGCGGTCAGCTGGCCCTCGAGCTGCAGCACGAGGATGTGGTCCGGCGTGTCCAGCGTTCGCTCGACCCAGCGCCGGTACTCCGCGAAGTCGACGCGGCCGGCCTGGAGGAAGGCGTACAGGTCGTCGAGGATTCCCCAGCGGTCGACCGGGCTGAGGCCGGGCCACGCCCGGGCCAAGGCCTCGGATCCCGAGACGTCGTATTCGACGCGGTAGAAGCCATGCCGGCCCGCGTTGAGCAGGACCGGCGAATCGACCGGTGCCTCGAGGGTGGCTTCGGCCCCCTCCAGGAGCAACCGTCCCTCCTGGGTCCCGATGCGGTAGGTCAACGGCACCGGCCAGAGCTGGTCCGGGGGGGTCCCGAGGTAGCGGAAGGGATGCTGGGTGATCTTCACGGTCGAGCCGGTCCGGCGGACGCTCAGGACGGGGTATCCGGGGACCCCGGTCCAGGTCTCGAGGATCCGGTCGACCGGCTGGTGGGAGGCCTGCGCGAGGTGGCGCCACAGGTCGGAGCCCCGGGAGTTGCCGAAGGCGAACTCCTTCAGGTACTCGTGGACGCCCTGGCGGAACACGTCTTCCCCGAGGTAGGCCTCGATCATCCGAAGCACGCTCGCGCCCTTGCCGTAGGAGATTCCGTCGAATACCTGACGGATCTCGAGCGGATCCTTGACCTCGACCCGGATGGGGTGCGTCGACTCCATTCCGTCGAGGAACAGGGCGCCGGCGGTCCGTCCGACGAGCAGCGTGGAGAACGCCTCGTGCTCGGGGAAGACCCGGTCCTGCATCTTGGTCCCCATGAAGGTGGCGAAGCTCTCGTTGAGCCAGAGGTCGTTCCACCACGCCATCGTGACGAGGTCCCCGAACCACATGTGGGCGAGTTCATGGGCAATGACGGAGGCGCTCAGGCGGCGCAGGATGACCGAGCTTTTCGGCTCGATCAGGAGGATGCGCTCCCGGAACGTGATGGCCCCCCAGTTCTCCATCGCGCCGGCACCGTACTCGGCGACCGGCACGAGGTGCAGCTTCGGCAGCGGGTACGGGACCCCGTAGTACGCTTCGAAGGCGGCGAGGAGCCGTGGGGTCGCGTCCAAGGCGAATCCGGTCGCGTCCTCCCTCCCCTTCGGGTAGGCGAGATGGATGGGGACCCGGAATGCCCGGGAACTCTTCTCCTGGAACGGTCCGACGCCCCAGAAGACCAGGTAGGTCGCCATCGGGGGGGTCGACTGGAATTTCCACCGGCGACGCTGCCCTTCGAAGAGGATCTCGACCGGCGGCGTGTTGAAGATCACGGACTGGTCGGAGGCGGCCTCGATCTCCACGTCAAAGATTGCCTTCTGGTCGGGGCGATCGATGCAGGGGAAGGCCTGGCGGGCCGAGGCCGGCTCGAAGTCGGTCGAAAAGATGTGGTCGTGGCCGAAGCGGCTGCGGTAGTAGCCCACCAGGCTGGATCCGGCCGCCGATCCCTCGAACTCCAGCCGAACCTGCGCCCGGGGCGACGCCGGGCTCCCCCGCAGGACCCACTCCTGCTGGTCGGCGTGGATCTCCACCGAGACCGGGCTCCCGTTGACCTGCGCCTGCCGGGGCGTCAGTCCCACGGCATTGACGGCCAGGTTCGCCGGGGCATCCACCATCTCAATCTCGACGGTACCGTGGAAGGTCGGCTGGGGGGCATCGAGGGACAGCTGGAGCCGGTAGCGTTCGACCCGCATGGTCCGCCAAGTCGCCGGGACTGTTAATGCTGGCGGACGGGATCCGGCGCCTGAAGTTATGCCCGACGCAACCCTGGGGGAACCATGGGCAATCCGGACGGGCCGGGGGCGCAAACCGATCGGTTCTTCCACTGGCTCCAGAGCCATGCCGGGGTCCGCCACAACCTCTCGGTGAGCGGGATGGTAGGCGTCGTGCGGCCGCCCCGACCGTCACGCCGGGAGATCGATCGGGCGACGACCTCCACCCTGCGTGAACGGCTGGGGGAGCTCCTCGGGATCGATCCCTCACGGATCTATCTCACCCACGGGGCCACCGAAGGCAATGCGCTTGTCCTCGCCTACCTCGCGCGAACCGGGCGCCGGGCCCGGGGATCGCCGGGTCGGGTGCGCGCGTGGATGCCCGAGTATGTTCCCCTCTGGGAGGCCGCCCTCGCCTCTGGCTTCTCGGCCGGGCCGGCCCGGGGTCCGGCGGCGGTGGCCGTGGTTTCCAATCCCCGCAACCCGGAGGGCGGGCTCTGGGAGCGCCGCGAGATGGAGGCCCGGACGGACGGCGACCGGGCGGTATTGATCGACGAGACGTTCCGCGAGTTCACCGAAGCGCCGTCCCTGGCCGCACCGGGTCACCGCGGCTGGTGGTGCACCGGCACGTTCACGAAAGCCTACGGTGGCGATGCGCTCCGCGTCGGCTGGATCGTATCTCCTCCGGAGGAGGCCGAGCGGTTCCGACGCTGGCACACCCTGCTGACGGACTCGGTGGGCCCGGCGTCGCTCGCCGGCGCGATCGGGTGCCTCGAGGCGCGCGACCGTCTCCTCGGGGAGGCCCGGAGCCGGCTGGACCGGTACCGGCCGTTGTTGGCCCGTCATCGCCCGGAGGCTGCGGGCCTGGCCGCTCCGGTCTTCTTCGACCGCACGCCGGGAGTCGATGCCCGACGCCTCGCCGTCCGCGCCCTCCGGCGATCGATTCTCGTCGCCCCGGGCGTCTATTTCGGCGATCCCGGCGGGGTCCGGATCTGCCTCACGCGTCCTCAGTTCCCGGCCGATTTCGCAGCCTACCTGCGATTCCGTGACGACGAAACGGGGCGTCGGTCGGACCCCCGGCCGGTCCAAACGGCTTTACGGGCCCCCTCCCTCCGTCCGCGGTGATTGCATGGTGACAACGAACCCCCCCACTCCCCCTCATGACGCCGTGCCGGCCGGAGGTGCCGCCTCCCCTCCCGGGGTCCGGATCCGGGTCCCGATCCCCGGCCCCAAGGCCCGGGCCATCATCGAAGGGGACGAGCGCTACCTGATTCGGTCCACCAAGTCGGCCCCGATCGTCGCGGCTTCCGGCGAGGGGGTCTGGATCACCGATGTCGACGGAAACCGGCTCCTCGACTTCGCCTCGGGCATCTCCGTGCTCAACGTGGGCCACTGCCACCCCGCCGTGGTGCGTGCGGTCCAGGAGCAGGCGGCCCGGCTCCCCCACTTCGCCGGCACCGACTTCTACTACGACCTGCAGGTCGAGCTGGCCCACAAGCTCTCGGACATCGCGCCGATGGACGGTCCGACGAAGGTCTTCTTCACCAACAGCGGGACCGAAAGTGCCGAGGCGGCGCTCAAGCTGGCGCGCTGGCAGCGTCAGCGACCCATCACCCTCGGGCTACTGGGCGCCTTCCATGGTCGAACGATGGGGTCGCTCACGATGACCGCCTCGAAGCCGGTCCAGCGGGCCCGCTTCGAGGCGTACGCGGGCGGGGGCCATCACATCCCGGCCCCGACCTGCTACCACTGCCCATACCGGCTCGAATACCCCAGCTGCGACCTGTACTGCGCCAAGATCCTCAAGGAACTCTACTTTGAGACCTCGATTCCTCCCGAGGATGTGGCCGCGTTCATCGCCGAACCGGTCCTCGGCGAAGGCGGATATGTCGTGCCTCCGCCGGGATGGCACCGCGCGATCCGATCGATCTTGGACGAGCATGGGATCCTGTTCATCGATGACGAGGTCCAGGCCGGGATGGGCCGCACGGGCCGGTGGTTCGCGATCGAGCACCACGGGGTGAAGCCGGATCTCATCACGATGGCGAAGGCCCTCGGTGGCGGACTCCCCATGGGCGCCCTGATCGCCCGGGCTTCGCTCGACTACCCGGTCGCCGGGGCCCACTCGAACACCTTCGGGGGAAACCTGGTCGCGGCCGCGAGCGCCCTCGCCACGATCGGCGTCATCGAACGGGAGAAGGTCCTGGAGAACACCCGTCGGCAGGGGGCGTACCTCCTCGGGCGGCTCCAGGAGCTCATGGGCCGGTACGAGCAGATCGGCGACGTCCGGGGTCTGGGACTCATGATCGCCACCGAATTCGTCCAGGACCGCAGGACGAAGGCCCCCGCGGTCGCCTTCCGCGACCGGGTCCTTCAGGAGGCGGCCCGCCGGGGATTGATCCTGCTCGGGTGCGGACGATCGTCGATCCGGTACATCCCCCCCCTCATCATCCAATCGGCCGAGATCGACGAAGGGGTCGAGATCCTCGAGGCCTCTCTCCGGGCCGCGCGCGACGCGCTATGAAGGTCGGGCGGCTCGGTGCCGCCGGGGCGATCGACCTCGCCGACGTCGACGTCCCGGTCGCGGGCCCGGGCGAGTTGATCGTCCGCCTCGCCGCCTGCGGTATCTGCGGCACCGACCTGGAAAAGGTCCGGGGGGGATATTCCCGCAGCACCACCCTGGGCCACGAGCCCGTCGGCGTCGTCGACTCGGTCGGCGCGGGGGTCGCCACCCTGAAGACCGGCGACCGGGTCTTTGTGCACCATCACGTGCCTTGCTACCACTGTGCCGTCTGCGATCGGGGCGAGTACCCGTTCTGTGCCGAGTACGCCCGGACCAACCTCGACCCCGGAGGCTTTGCGGAGCGGTTCCGGGTCTCCCGGGAGCATCTCGAACGGGGCGCCGTCCTGCGCCTGGATGACTCGGTCAGCTGGGAGGCGGGCACGCTCCTCGAACCGGCCGGCTGCGCCCTCACGGCCCTTCACCGGGTCGGATTCACCGAAGGTCAGTCGGTCTTCGTGGTCGGCCTCGGTCCGGTGGGTCTCCTCTACGGCCGCCTCGCCCGGGCCTTGGGCGCGCGGTGGGTCGGAGGCGCCGAGATCTCGGCCCGGCGCCGGACCGCCGCCGAGCGGGGCGGATTCGACGCCGCCGTCGACCCGCGCGACCCCGCCGAGGTCCGCCGGCGGGTGGGATCGGCCACGGGCGGGGAGGGGGCCGATCTTTCGGTCGTGGCGGCGAGCGCCCCGGCCGCCGTGCGGCTCGCCTTCGACCAGGTCCGCCCGGGCGGGACAGTGAACCTCTTCGGGGTGCCCGAGCGGGAGAGCCGGCTCGAGGAGCCGCTCCAGTCGATCTACCTCCGGGGGATCCGGATCATTCCCGCCTACGCGACGACCGACCCCGAGATCCGGGCGGTCCATGAGATGCTCGTCACCGGCCGCCTCTCGCTCGACGGCCTGGTCTCGGACCGGTTCCCGCTCGGGGAGATCGCGGCCGCCTTCGATCGGGCCGCCCGGCCGTCGGAGAGTCTCCGGGTCGTCGTGACCGGCCCGGGCTACTGAAGGCTACGCCTCGGCCGACGCACCGAGGATCCCGTCCTGGAGCCGGTGGCCGGCCCGGACCCGGGCACCGGGGCCGACGATCGAGCCGATGACCGAGGCCTCCCGCTCGATCGTGGCCCCCGCCATGACCACGCTCTGGGCCAGGTGCGCCCCCGGTTCGACGACGACGTGCTCGTCGAGGGTGACGAAATCGCCGAAGGAAGCCCCGGTCGCCCGAACGGTCGGCGATGCGGAGACCTGGGCGGAACCGAGGGCGCCCGGGGGTCGGCCGCGGTGGGCGGCCCGTCCGTGCTGGAAGAGGAGCCGCTGCGCATTGAGCAACCGCGTCGGGGTCCCCGCGTCCTCCCAAAAGGTGGAGAACCGGAAGCCGTAGACGCCCTGCTCCAGCAGGCCGGGCACGATCTCGCGCTCGAAGCTGACGGCCCGGCCCCGGGGGATCGCGTCGAGGACCGGCCGGGTCCACAGGGCGACCCCGGCGTTGATCCAGCGGGACGGCGCCGAGGCCCGGTCGGGCTTCTCGACGAACCGTTCGATCCGGTCATCGGCGCCCAGCACCGCGACGCCGTACGGGCTCGGATCGTCGACCTCGAAGAGCGCCATCACGCCGGCGCCGGCCCGGCGGGCCTTGAGCCGGATCATGGCCGGCACATCGACGTCCGCGATCACATCGGAGTTCAAGACCAAGAAGGGATCGGAAAGGTCGTCTCCGGCGTTCCGCATTCCGCCACCGGTGCCGAGGGGCGTCGCCTCGGGCACCGGTCGGACCGGGATGGGCAGGGGGTGGTCACGGACGAACGAGGCGATCGCGTCCGAGAGATATCCGGTCGCGAGCACGACCTCGTCCACCTCAGGGGGGAGCAGATCGAAGACATGGTAGAGCAGCGGCTTTCCGGCGATCGGGATGAGCTGCTTCGGGACCGTATAGGTGATCGGCCGCAGGCGGGTTCCGAAGCCGCCGATCAGGACGAGGGCCTTCATTTTCCGGGCTTAGGGCCGGCCCGATTAATCCCTTTGCGCACGGCGGGGGCCACGCGCTCGAATCGTTGGGCGTAGTGGGTCGGGCCGTGTGCCCAGGTCGCCCGGTGGACGAATCCGAACGGGGTGACCGCTCGGCGGGCGGCGGTGGGGGAGAGCCGGATCCTGAACGGCGGGCCGCTCTCGGTCCGACGCCGGACCCAGTCGACATTGATGAACTGCCCCCCGGGCCGGAGCAGTCGGGCGATCTCCCGGAGCATCGGCGACTCCGGAGCGAGGATCCCATGGAGCAGGTTCGCGACGAGCAGATAGTCGGCCGACCCCGTGGGCAGGGGGAGCCGCCGGGGCGTCGAACGGCGCGCGGTGAGCTGAGGCAGCCCGAGGGCCTCGGCCCGGTGGTTGACCCAGTCGACCAGCTCGCCGGAGATGTCGAGGGCCCAGACCCGTCCCTTCGGTCCCACGCGGCGGGCGGCGGGGATCGCATAGAAGCCGATGCCGCAGCCAACGTCGACGACCGTGGCGCCCCGGGGAAGCCCGACCTTGACCCAGAGGGCCTTCGGGTCCTCGCTCTTCACCCGGTCGCGGCGGCCCAGGCGTGCCCGGGCGGCCTCGAGGGTCCAGCCCCCTTCGCGGTGAGGGTGGGCAGTCCGGGTGGGGGTCATACGAAGCCCGCCTTTTCGGACGGGGCCCCCGCCCTGGCATCGCGGTGTTCGACCGCACGCTGGAGCCTCCGGACCGTCGGCGCTCCCCGTTTCGGGGAGCCGATCGGAGTTGCTCCGTCGGAGCGTCCGAATGCGAGGGGCACGCGCCGCTCCCGGTCGCGGACGTCCCGGAATGGCCGGTTCCGCCGGCGGGCCGCCCGGTCGGCCTCAAGGTCGGCAACCGCGGCGGCTACGTCGCCCGCCGGTGGCTCGTGCGAAACCGTTCCCGGGTCCCCAGGCATGGAGCTACGGACACCGGTTCGTCCATATTGCCCTTTGTGGTGGAAGGCGCCGAAAGCTTCCCTATCGGTTTGGGCCGGCCGGAGCCAAGGGAGGCAGGGCGAATCCGAAGACCGAATGGACCGCCCCACCGATCCGGGGAACGGTTGCATCCATCGCAGCTCCCGTTCCACCCCTGTCCGGATCTCATCGCGGGTCTTCGGACACCCGTTCGCCATTGGCTGGTGCTTCAGCACCGTCCGCACCTGTTCATCCGGATTCGGTTCCGGTGCATACGGTGGGAACCGACGCGTCTCCAGACGCTTCTGGTGCTCCCGCAGGAAGACTCTCCCCGTCCTTCCGTCGACGGAATGTCCCACTGTCCCAGGCCCCGACGGTTCCCCAGGTAACCCCGAGACCACGGGCCATATCGACCCCGGAGACCCCGCGCCGAAGCCAACGGTGGGCCAGCCTCCGTCGCTCCTCGCGAGCGGATCCCAAACCACGGCAACGCCTTCGGGCAGATCGAAGCCTTCGACCGTTCCTCTTCCCGCGCGGCACAACAGGGTATTGCTCGGCTAGATCGAACCATTACCTTACCATTCCAAGAGCAGAATCACGGTGGCGGATGGACTTCTCACCGACGGGGCGAACGGCGTCGGCGTCGCGGAGGGAGTATCGTCTCTCGGGCCGAGGGGAGCCGGAAGGGCTGTAAAACCGGGCGGCCAAGGCATTTACGGGGTGACGAGGTAGTACGCTGGGGGGAGGTCCGTGAAGTGCCGGCAGCGCCGGGCTGGCCCGGTCGCGAGTTCCATGTTGCTGGTCGCCTGCCTGCTGGCATCCGGGCTGGCGGTTTCTGTGCCCGTCGCAGCGTCCGGGGGTTCCCACCCCGCACCCCTAGGTGAGGCTCCTTCGGCCACGCTCTCATCCGGTGGAACGGCCCAGCGGGCCATTGGAGAGTACCATTCCTCCGTCGCGACGACGGTGAGACGGCCGGCCGGGGCGGGCCGAACCTTGGCCGCTTCGGGTCAGAACAGTCCGGGTTGGATGGTTCAGAACATCTCTCTGGGGCCGCCCGGGTCGGTCCCGATCGACACGATCTACGTGAACGCAGTCCGAGAGATCTTCACGACGGTAGCTCCGTCCTACCTCGTGGTGACCGCGGCGGAGTCCGGGGCGACTGTCGCTCGTTTCAATCTGGGGCAGAATGTGTCGGATCTCACCTACGATAACCAAACCCATCAGGTGCTCATCATGAGCAGCTCCGCGAGCGAACTTTTCGCGGTCAATGTCACCTCTCTTCAACCGGGTCAACCGATCGCCCTTCCGGGCCTGCCGCTGGCCATGGCATTCGATGCGCCGACCGGTGAGCTGGCGGTACTGATCTACGGCTCAACCTACAACACCACGGGCATGCTCCTGCTCCTGAACGGGACGGCTTCGACCTACGAAGTGGTCGCGTCCATCCCGAGGGCGTTCTCGGTTCAGTGGGGGCTGCCCGACTATATGACGCTCGATACGCTTCATCAGGTGGTGTACGTCTCGGGACCCGCCGGATTGTTCTGCGCCGGGGTCCAGTGGGTCGAGCTCGGATCACCGTCGGTCCACGGGATGCGGTATGATGCGGGGGGAGGCCCCGTCACCTTCGATCCGTCCGCGGATGCCATCTATGCGGTGGGTGGGACCACCGACTGCCCTGAACTTTCGATCAGCGGCCTCAGCCAGATATCCGTCTTCTCGGGCGCCTCTCCGAACCTCACCGGAACCATCACGCTGAATACCACCGCGCTCATTGGCGCCATCACCGACGATCCGGCGACGGCCGTGGTGTATGCCGCGGCGGACAACGGGGAGATCTATGCGGTTTCGGCACTGAAGCAAACCGGGGTCGGCCACTACCCGATGGCCACTGAATGTCCATCGGCGATGTCCATCGATTATCCGACCGGGACGGTCTACGTGGCCGACCGGTGCGGCAACGAGCTCCAGGTCGTATCGCTGGCTTCGGGGGGCCTGAGCCCGATGATCGTGGGCGGGGGTGGCCCTTCCGGAATCGCGTTTGATCCGCGCACGGATGAGGTCGTCATCGCGAACCCCCTCGCGAATAGCGTGAGCGTCGTTTCGTTGAGCACGGGCCAGCGGATCCAAATCGGCGGGATTACCGAGGCCACTGCCGTGGTCTACGACCCCGTGACGTCCGAGGTGTTCGTTGTCGGATTGGGAGGGGTGGTGGCCGTCCTGAGTGACCGGAGTTGGACGGTCACCGATGAGTTTGCCCTTCCCATACCGAGCCCGGGGGAAGGATGGGGCCAAGTTGCTGCCGCCTTCGATTCGTGGACGGGTCAAGTGTTTGTATCGGAGTTCGATTACAATGTCTCAGACTTTGGCAGTACGGTGTACCTGATCTCCGGATCCACGAAGGACATCATCTCGTCCTTCACGATAAGCGCGGATCTTGGTCCGGTAACGGCCATGGCGTTCGACCCGGTGAACGGGTCGATGTGGCTCGCGACCGACGGGGACATTGGGTGGGTCAACCCAACCACCCTGACGCTCGACCATGTCCGGGAGGTCGGCATCAGCCCGCTCTCGCTCGCGTATGACGGGGCCACCCGGACGATGTACGTGGGGGGCGCCCTTCTCCCCAACACGTCGGGGAGCGTGGACAATGCCATCCTCGGCCTGAACGCGTCCACCGGGGGGACGGTCTCGTTTACCGTGGTGGGCGCCGAACCCAGCGCTCTCGTATGGTCCGCGGCGACGCACACGATCCTCGCGGCGAGCCTCTACGGATCGCGGATCTCGATCATGAATGACACTACCCACCTCATCGTCGGGAGTCCGCTGGTGGGAAGCGGGCTGGATGCCATGGTGTCAGCGTTCGGGACGGGTTCCGCCTATGCGGTCAGTTCCACGTCCAACACCCTCTCAATCCTGATTCCTCCGCCGACCTTCACCGTCCGTTTCAACGAATCGGGACTTCCGCCCGGGACCCTGTGGTCGGTCGACCTGAACGGAGCCACGCACAACTCTTCGGGATCCAGCATCGCCTTTGCCGAGCCGAACGGAACCGGCCCGTTCTCGGTCCCGAATGTGCCGGGTTGGCGAGCAGCCCCCACCTCCGGGATCGTCACGGTGAACGGGGCAGATGTGGGTCCGGTGAACATCGCGTTCACCCCAGTCACCTACTTGGTGACGATTGAGGAGGTTGGATTGCCGTCGGGGACGAACTGGTCGGTCAGCCTCGGAGCGACGACCAGAAGCAGCGGGTCGTCGGGGATCGGGTTCGAGCTCCCGAACGGCAGCTATCCGGTCTATCCCTGGGATGTCCAGGGCTTTGAGAGCCATCCAAACGAGACCCAATTGACCGTCCACGGCGCCCCGGTCCGGCTCGGGGTGACCTACGAACCTCCGACGGCGGGCACCTACCGGGTGACGTTCGTCCAGACGGGTCAGCCGTTCCCGATCGACTGGCAGATCCAGATGGGGCCGCTCCTCCCCGGGACCGATGGGGCCGGCTCTGTCGTTCAAGGGGGTCCGGGCCCGACCCATACCCTGCCCCTCGGGATCCAGGGCGTTCCGAACGGCACCTATGTCTGGACGGTCCTCCGGCCCAGCGGGCCGGGGGCACCCCCACCATCGTACTATCCCTTTCCGTCTCGTGGAACGGTGGTCGTCAACGGGTCGAGCGTCGTCGTCCACGTGACCTACCGGTATTCGTACCCGTTCTACTTCGACGTCCAGGGACTGCCGGGCAACACCCCCGTGACCCTGCAGATCCCCAACGAGACGACGATGGGAAACGGCAGCGGGGAGTATCTTCTCATGATTCCGAACGGCACCTATGTCTGGAGGATCACCGCGCCGGGGTACCCTCCGCAGAGCGGAACCGTCTCGCTCCAGGGAGTCCCGGGGATCACGGTCAGGGTGGTTCCCTTCGCGACCTCACCTTGGTCCTCCCTTCCATCGTGGGCTTGGTTCGGGTTGGGCTCGGTCGTAGCGGGCGCCGCTGTCGGTGGGGCGGCGCTCCTCGGGAAGCGTCGCCACGGCGGAGGGGGGACCTCCCCGGAGCCGTCGGCGTCCCCACCCCCACCACGGTGATCCGGACGGACGTGCTCCCTTCTCCTTTGTACACCTGAGGGAGAGGTTCGGGGTGGGGCGCGGGCCTCCCCACGGGCTCGCTCCCTTCGGTCGCTTGCCCTCCCCCCCGTCCTTGTTGCTCGTTCCCTCTCCCTACCTCTCCGGACTCTCAGTGCCTACTTCTATTGGGGTGCAGCACGGCCCCACCAAGCCTCACCTCCTCCCCGGTACCTCGACCGTGATGCCTCGGGCCCGGGCGTCGATGACGAACGACTGGGTCACGGTCCGTCGGGCCGAGTCACCCGACGGAAGGTGCGCGTGGGCCCTGGCCCGATCCCGATGGATGAGGTGGGCTGGCGGCTGCTCGAGGACCGCTCAGATGGGTTGCGGGCCGGGATCGACGGGGGCCGGGGTCCGCTCGGTTGGAGTATCTTACGGCGATCGCTCATCGCCGCTGGGCGATCGAACGGTTTCACGAGGACGCGAAGATGGAGCTGGGGCCGGACCACATCGAGGGGCGGCGGTGGCGGTGCCTGAACCACCACTTGACGCCGGTGCTCATCGCGCACACGTACCCGATCCTCGAGCAGCTGCGACGCGCGCGGGAAGAAGCGCCGGGGAAGAGAACGCCTCGGTTTCCCACGCTCGGGGAAGTGGGCCGCCGGGTTGTTTTCGAGGTGGCGCGGGCGCTGGTGTCGCGGGCCGTGCTCTCGCGACAGAAGGAGGCGCGGGAGGGCTGGGACAAAGCCATCGCGAGGTATTGGGCCGGGGCCGGATCGCGGTCCTCCCCCAGCCTCGGCAGGTCCCGAGCCGGGAGGTGAGCGACCGCGCTCTCCGGCGGAGCCACGGGGGAGAAGCAGGCGAATGGAAACGGGGGGTCGGCACACCCCCCGCGCCCGACAGAACGGGTCAAACGTTCTTGGACGAACCGGGTCCACAGAGCGGCCCAGCTCACCCGACAAATTAATGCAGGGTGGTCATCATCCACGCAGCCGACAGCGAGCAGAAGGCGCTCGAGTCCCTCCGCGGGATGAACGACCCCTTCCACGTCTGGTACTTCCAAACGGTTGAAGGACATCCACGGGAACGACATCGCGGGCATGGACGTGCCCAACAACAAGCTGCTCCTCGACTACCGCTCGGCGCCGGCGTAGACCAATCCCAAGAACGTGCTTGCCGACGCACGCCGAGGGGGCGGGGTGCCGTCGAAGACCGGGGAGCCCAATCCCGCCTCGAGCCACCCGGGGAGCCCGTGGGGCTAGGTCCGGGCCGAGGTCGTGACCTTCGTCTCGAAGATCCGATTCCCGCTTCCCTTCCCCGGGTCGAGATTCTCGATCGATCTGAGAATTTCGATCGCCCCCTTCCCCCGGGCCGAGAGTCGGTAGCGCTCTCTCGCCTCGTGCTCGACCAGGCCGCTCTCCGTTAACTTGCGCAGGTGGAAGGAGATCTTCGACGTATCGTCGAGGCGGGCGGCCTTCATCGCCTGAGCGAAGGTGCACGGCCCGTCCGCCAGACGATGGAGGACCAGTCGCCGGATCGGATTGGAGAGCGACTCGAGCGTAGAGTGGGCATCGGCAGAGACAATCGAGGCGCGCACCGCGAGCGCCCCGGTCGCCGTGATCTTGTTCGGATCGTATCCGACCGCCAGAGGTCCCTTGCCCTCCAGGATCGCCCGGATCGCCTCGAGGAGTGCCGCGACCTCCTCCTCTCGGTGACGCGCCAGAAGCTGCTCCACGGCGGCGAGGACCACGGCCGCCTTGTTCTTGGGTGTTACGAAATCGTCGACCGCCTCTCGAATCCGAAATGGGTTCTCCGGGTCCAGGGGGAGATGGCTCACTTTCTGCTCGGTCGAACGGAAGGGAGGCGGGGAAATCAGCAGCACCTCATAGCCGCTCTCGGTGGCGAGGCGACTCGCGTACTGGCCCGGGTCCAGGGGTTTCGCACCCGTGCGGATCAGGGCCAGCTGTTGGTTCACGTGGTCGAGAACCCGCCCGACCTGTTCGGGCCGGATCGGTTTGAGGACGTAGTCGAAGGCCCCCATCTGGAGAGCCCGGACGGCCGTTTCCACCGTCCCCTTTCCGGTCAGCATCACGACCAGGAGGCGGGGCCAACGCTCCCGGGCATCGCGTAGGAGGTCCATTCCGCTCTGTCGGCCCATCCGGAGGTCGGTGAACATGACGTCGAATTCGGCCCCCTCCAGCTGGGCGACCGCCTCGACCGCGGACGACGCCCCCTCCGAGGCGTGTCCCCTGTCCGAGAGCATCGCCATGAGCTCATTGCGGAACTCCACGTCATCATCGACGGCCAAGACCCGCATCGTGCCTCTCCCGCGTGAGCTCCCGAACGGCGCGGTCGCCGGCTTATCGTTCGGGCTCTTATAGGATTTTTCAAGAGCGGGCCGGCGCCCGGTCGTTCGGACGGTCGGGCGGGCCGGAGCACGGAACCTTGGTTGCCCTCAACTCGGGCTTGAGAGGGGTACAACCCCCGAGCCACGGTCCAGAGCCCAGTTCCTGGGGTACTCCAAATGGAGAGCCCTACTGTTCCGGATAAGATGCGAGTACCCGGTATGATCGCCGCCGCCCCGGTCGAAGTCGGCACCGTGATCGTTCACGGGACCGAGACCGTCACCAAGGCTAGGACGCAAGGCGTGACCGAAGGTGCGACCGTCATCGTCCCCGCGACCAAGGTCGTGGTGGAGGACATCGCCCCAGCGGGCAAGCAGTTGCCCCGCGACACCCAACAGGCCATTTCGCCGGTCCCCGCTCCGGTCGAGCCGGTGTCGGCCGCCCTTCGGGTACAGCCGGTTTCGGCGGGCGACCCCGCCCCCCTCCGCGCCGGTCGCCGTGGGAGCGTGAGGTTCGCTGATGATGGAATGGATGGTCCTCGCGGTGGTTGTGGTCGTCGGCCTCGTCCTGCTCGGGTACCTGGCCGTATAGGTCCCTCCGACAGGGGGTGGCGCCGACGGTGCCGACCGACCTGGTCCGCCAACCCTTGCGAATCGAGTCGAGACAGGCCAGGCTGACCTTTCATCACCTGGCCGAAGCCACGTCTCCCCCCGGGGGGTTCGATCCGCGGGGCTCGGTCCGCTTTCACGGGAGGAGAGAGAAGTTCGTTTGCGGGATAAGTGGCCGCTTGAATCCAATTGAGGGAGGGTTCTTCCTCTCGAGGGGAATGGACCCTTCCGTGAACAAACATGGTCCACACAATTAGTCTGGGAATGGCCGTCTTGCTGATCCTCGTCGCGATCGTACTTCTCGTCCTGATCGGTCTGCTCGGGTTGCTGATCTTGATCTTGGCCGGGATCCTCATCTGGTACGCCTTCGGGCCCGGATCGGTCCGGGTCCGGTCCAACTGAACGAAGGACAGGCCCCCTCCCAGGGCCGCCCCGCGCTCGGTCAGGGCCAGGGGAACCGGGGGAGGCCCCCGACTCCGATGACCGGGACTCGGGCGTCGGCACCGACTCATGGGTTCCCGTCGCCGCAGGAACGTCCCCCTCCCGCGACGCGCAACCGTATCTGGCATCGGCCCCTTGAGCCGGACTCTTGGACGGCACGGACGAGTCCCACGAACTCGAGTCGAATTCAGCAAGGCACGATATACAGGATCCGCCCTCGAACCGCCCGAGGCGACGTCGTCTGACGTGGAATCATGAGCACCGTACTCGACCTCCCGACCGTGGTCTACAGCTTTCTGGATCGTCCGGCCCCCCAAAGCCTGCTGATCCGGGGACCGCCGGGAACCGGTCAGAGCACGCTCGCCAGCGATCTGCTCGAGCACTTTCGAGACAGCCGGTGCCTAATCTCGGGCCGGGTCAACGGGCCCGAGCTTCGGCGCGAATTTTCCTGGATGACCCAGAACGGGAACATCCACCTGATCGATGCGGCCGGCCGCGCGGGGCGACTGAAGGACGCCGCCCGCGCCCTAGGAGCCTCAGGAGTTGGTCGCCGCTCGTCGTGAATTGAGGGGATCCCGTACACGTCCGCCCGGAGAGGAAATTCGACTGGAGCTTCGGGCTGGTGAGTGGGACACCGCGAACGCGCGGTTGGACTGAACGCCCGCCGCGGTGGCAGCCGCGAGCCTGCGGGAACCCATTCGGCGTGCCCCCAGAAAAACCCCCTCGGTCCGGAGGGGCGCACCCCGAACCTTGCGAAAGCCCCTCGGCGCTGCTGAGGTGAGGAAACGCCTAGAGAACCCGGCGCTGACTGTCGTCCTCGCCGCTCTGGCTCGGCGATCGCCCAAGTGTCCCCGACGGACCCTCCGTGCCGCCCTCCGGACCCTCCTCAGGGCCGCTGCCCCCACCGGCACCCTCACTTCGAGTCGCTCCACCTCCCCTCGGGGATCCTCCCGTCGTCAACTCTCTCGGGTCACCGAGACCCTCGACCAGGGCCGTCTCCGGCCAAGATTACGTGGGCCCTACGCGCCTAGGTCCGTTCGGGAAACCCCTCGATGCCGGTGGCCAGCGCCCTCGGCTTCCATCTCATCCCCTATTCCGGGGACCCCCATCGCACCGAGCAGATCCTGGCCAGCAAGGCGAAGCAGGGGACCCATCGATTCCACGACGACTCGACGAGGGCCATCGTCCAAGGCGATCGTCGACCCACCCTCGGGCTGCGAGCGGTCGGATCACTCGGCCACCTTCTCTCGGTGGTCCGACGGCACCTGAAGGACGCCCAACCGCTGGGTATGAAGGTACGCTGGCTCCTCCGCGACCGTGAGTTCTACTGCGGCGAGGTCATCGAGTTCTGCGCGCCTCAGGGCTCCACGCCGTGATGCCCGTGCGGGCCGGACCGAGGCTGCGCGCCCGTTCGGAGAAGGGGCGGCGTTCGGTCGCCGTCCTTCACACCATGAAATCGAGGGCGGGCCCAGTGAGCTTCCGGGTCCAGGTGGTGAAGCTCTACAAGAAGGGTGGACGAGGGGGCACGAGGTGGAGGGCCTCTTCGATGTCGTGATCGGACCCCGTCTTCCGCCCGCGAAGCTAAGGGCGTTGTATCGCGGACGCTTTGGGATCGAAGCGACGTGTCGAGTTGCCGAATCGGCGAGGGGCCGGACCACGAGTCGTCGGCCGGTCTACCGCCTGTTGCTTAGGGCGCTCGCCATCCTCGTGGAGAACGAGTGGATCATCCTCCAGATCACGCGCGCGACGGAGCGATGTCGGGGGCAGAAGGGGTATCGATTATGGGAGGAGCTGCGGCGAATCGAGCATCTCCACACACTCCTGATGACCGGCCCACGCTTGATGGTGGGCGAGATGCTCGTGGTGAAAGGGTTGGACCCCCTCCGAAGTTCGCCGAATAGATGCTCCGCGCGGAGCCGTGACAGTCACGGAAGGCCGCGACCAGCTACTGAAACCCGGGTTTGAGCGAGATTCCGTCCGGGATCCGCGGGCCGCTTTCCGGCGGTATCCGGCGTTCCCAATCTACTTCGATCCAGCGCATTCGTCGCGTCCCCATCCTGAAGCGAGACGAACTTGAATCAAATCAAGGGCCGCTCTATATATGTCGACCGAAATCGAAGGCTTGGTCTTCAGACCGAAGGAGTGCCAAGCATGATGCAGTCAATCAAGCCCGTTATGGTCGCCGTGAGCGTGCTGATCGTCGTCGCGATGTTGTTCGCGGCGTTCGTGGTGATGGCACCGAGAACTTCGAGTAACCCCAACCTGAGTGCGACCTCCGGCGTCGCTAGCGCGGTGTCCCAGTCGGCCGCGGTGTGCGGTCAGGTTCCGGTTCCTCTCCACTCGGCCGGGGCCTACGCGGTCCTCGCCAGTAGCACCGTCACCAGTACGGGTGCCACGGCCCTCACCGGGAACCTCGGTCTCAGTCCCGGAACCTCCGTGACAGGCTTCCCCCCGGGAACCATCACCGGGTTGAAGAACGTGACCACCCCGGCCGCCGCCGGAGCCGAAGCGAACCTGACGATTGCCATCAACAATGCCACGGGCCGTTCGAACTGCGCGGTCACCGTCGCCGGTAACATCGGCGGCCAGACTCTCACCCCCGGACTCTACAAGTCGACCTCGTCGCTCGCGATTTCCTCGGGGGACCTCACCCTGAGCGGCGGCGGCAACCCGAACGCGGTCTTCATCTTCCAGGTCGCGTCCGCCTTCACCATGACCTCCGGCCGGACGGTCATCCTGTCGGACGGGGCCCAGGCCGGGAACGTGTTCTGGGTGATGGGTAGTTCGGCCACGCTGGGCACCAGCTCCACGATGATGGGGACCGTGATGGCGCACGACTCGGTCTCGATGTTGACCGGATCGACGCTCACCGGTCGAGCCATGGCCGCGACCGGCGAGGTATCCTTGGCGGACAGTACGATCGTCCTCCCGACCCACTCGACCATCTCGACCTCCGCGGTCACCTTCACCGAGACCGGACTCGCCGCCGCGACCTCCTGGTCGGTGTCCTTTGGCGGCACGGAGGCCAGCTCCACGAGCTCGACGGTGGTGTTCCACGTGATCAGCGGGACCTACGCGTACTCCGTCAACGTGGTCGGCTACCTCGCCTCCCCATCCTCCGGATCGCTGTCGGTGAGCGGCTCGTCCGTCGGTCAGACGATCGTGTGCACGACCGCGGCGACCGGCTCGTTCGAGGTCACCTTCACCGAGTCCGGTCTTCCCTCCGGGATGGGCTGGTCCATGACCTTGAACGGCGTCCTCCTGAGCTCCTCCACCGGGACCGCGGTCTTCACTGAGGCGAGCGGAACCTACAGCTACTCGACGGGTGTGGTCTCGAACTACACGGCGAGCCCGTCGTCCGGCAGTGTGACCGTCAACAGGGCCGCCCAGAGCCAGGCGATTGCCTTCACGGCCGAGAACGGCGCCACCTCCCCCGGTGGTCCGGGCGCTTCGGGACTGAGTTCGACGGACTGGGCCCTCATCGGGGTCGGGGTCGTCGCAGTTGTGGCGGCCGTCGTGGGTGGGATCGCGCTCGCCCGGCGGCGCTCCAAGTAGGCGATCAAGAGCCCGCGGGGCCTACCATCGAACATCCAAGGTCTGGATCGGCCCCAGCGCTCGGAACCCACGCCGTTTCAGGATGGGACCCGAGGTCTCGAGGCGGGCGGTGACCAGGGCGATCTCGGCCCCCTGCCGGACGGCCTCCTTGCGTCGCGCGCGAACCAGAGCGCCGTAGGTGCCCCGGCCCCGGTAGGCGGGAAGAATGCCCGACCCCCAGAATCGGGCGACGGGTCCCACGACCGCCAGCCCCGTGTGTCCGATCGGGGTGGTTTCCTGCCAGACCACGTAGCGGCCCGAGTGGCCGGTATCGGCCACCCGCTGGTGGAACTCGGCCTCCAGGGCCCTTCGCGTATCCTCGGGCGGGTCGGGATTATCGCAGAGCGGGCCGTTAAGCACGACACGCACGGCATACTCCGTGTCGTTCATCACCTCCCGCGCCGAGACTTCGGTGGGACGTCGGAATCCCGGCCTCTGGGTTGGATCCGACGCATCCCGAAAGCGGTGCACGCGCACTTCCGCTTCGTCGAGGGGTGCGTAACCCCTCTGACGGGGGCGTTCCGCCAGATCCAGCGACCGAACGGCCTCCGGGGGAGACGCAACGCCATCGCCCCACCAAGCCTCACCTCCTCCCCGGTACCTCGACCATGATGCCTCGGGCCCGGGCGTCGATGGCGAGCGACTGGGTCACGGTCCGTCGGGCCGAGTCACCCGACGGAAGCTGCCCGTGGGCCCTGGCCCGATCCCGATGGATGAGGTGGGCTGGCGGCTGCTCGAGGACCGCTCGGATGGGTTGCGGGCCGGGATCGATGGGGGCCGGGGTCCGCTCGGTTGGAGTATCTTACGGCGATCGCTCATCGCCGCCGGGCGATCGAACGGTTTCACGAGGACGCGAAGATGGAGCTGGGGCCGGACCACATCGAGGGGCGGCGGTGGCGGTGCCTGAACCACCACTTGACGCCGGTGCTCATCGCGCACACGTCCCCGATCCTCGAGCGGCTGCGACGCGCGCGGGAAGAAGCGCCGGGGAAGAGAACGCCTCGGTTTCCCACGCTCGGGGAAGTGGGCCGCCGGGTGGTTTTCGAGGTGGCGCGGGCGCTGGTGTCGCGGGCCGTGCTCTCGCGACAGAAGGAGGCGCGGGGGGGGCTGGGACAAAGCCATCGCGAGGTATTGGGCCGGGGCCGGATCGCGGTCCTCCCCCAGCCTCGGCAGGTCCCGAGCCGGGAGGTGAGCGACCGCGCTCTCCGGCGGAGCCACGGGGGAGAAGCACGCGAATGGAAACGGGGGGTCGGCAAATCCCCCGCGCCCGACAGAACGGGTCAAACGTTCTTGGACGAACCGGGTCCACAGAGCGGCCCAGCTCACCTGACAAGGTAGTGCCCGTCCAAGATCAGTCGCTCGGCGCCCGGCGGGAGTGGCGCCGGGGTAACCTGCCGTCCGGTCCGACCCCAAGACCTGATAGGCCCTGCGTTCTCGAACGGTCGGTAACCAATGTCGAGTCCGGTCAAGATCTTGGGCATCCCGGGAAGCCTGCGACGAGAGTCGTTCAACCGCCGCTTGCTCGAGGCCGGCCAGACGATGCTGCCCCCGGACACCACCTTGGAACTGGCCAGCATCGAAGGGATCCCGGTCTTCAACCAGGATCTCGAAGGCAGCCTTCCGGCAAAGGTGGTGGAGTTCAAGGCGAAGATCCGAGCGGCCGATGCGATCCTCTTCGGCGTGCCGGAGTACAACTACGGCGTGGCCGGTCCTCTCAAGAACGCGATCGACTGGGCCTCCCGCCCCTACACCGACAACTCCTGGAAGGACAAACCGGTCGCGGCCGTCAGCGCCTCCGTCGGGCTCCTCGGCGGGGCCCGGGCGGTCTACCAGCTCCGCCAGTCGTTCGTCTTCCTCGGGATGCACCCAATCAACCTGCCCGAGGTCTTCGTGACGTTCGCTCCCCAAAAGTTCGATGCCCAGGGCCGCTTCACCGATCCGGACGGGCGGAAGTACCTCGAGGCTCTGCTCACGACCCTGGTCGACTGGACCCGCCGGCTCCGCGGCCACTGACCCGTCCCGGACCGGACCCGGTCGGCTCGAGGATCGCGGCCGGGAACCCGCCGAGCAGGTCCGAGATCGGAACCGCGTGGTCGGATCCCAGCGACCAGCGTCGTCCCGAGATCCGGTCGATCCAATCGGGGGAGCGACCGGGCAGCACCAAGCGGCCGAGATCGGCCCGGGGCTCCCAGAGCCCTTCGCGCCGCGGCGTCTGGAGGAGTCCTGGGAGCAGCCGGGCCGCGACGACCAGCGAGCCTTCCGACTCGCTGCCCCGCAGGAACGCCACGACGGGCGAGGCGACCCACCCCGCCGGGGGCCAGGGGCGGTACGCTCCGTCGACCCATCGTGCCGGATCCCGGCGGCGCCGCCGAAGGAGGCGGGAGGTGAGCCAGAGCTTCACCCGGCCGTCCGGCCAGTGGCGGAGAAGCTCGGGGATCGGCGGCTGCTCGCCGTCGATCCAGGGGCTCAGGCGACGGAGTTCGGACTCCCGCACGACCCAGTCGACCGGACGGCGGTTGTCCGGATCCACCAGGGAGTCGTCCCACAGTTCGGTTCCCTGGTAGACATCCGGGACCCCGGGCCCGGTGAGCTTGAGCGTCACCTGGACCAGGCTGAGCAGGGCTCCCCCGAATCCCCAGATCGGCCGGGTCTCGGCCAGGACCCTTCGGAAGGGGGCATCGTGCTGAACGACAGCGTCGACCCGGTCCAGGATCGCCTGCTCCCAGGCCCGGTCGGGGCGGTCCCAGCGGGTCACCCACCCGGCCTCCCGCAACGCCTTCTCCCCGTACGCCCGCAGCCGGCTCCGGTACCGATCGGTGGGAACCCCATCGACCGGCCAGGTCCCGACGACCGTCTGGAAGAGGAGGTAGAAGGCGGCGTCCGAACCTGCCGGGAGGGCGGGGACCCCGGGGGCCCGATGGAGGGCCTCCTGCCATTGGCGGGCGAGCCGGTCCCAGCCGGCGGGCTCCTGGGCCAGGGCGAGGAGCCGGGCCCGGACATCCTCGCTCCGCTTCGTGTCGTGGGTCGAGGTCGTGACCATCGACCTCGGCCACCGGCGGGCCCGCTCGGCCGCGTCCCGGTGGAAGGCCTTCACCGGATCGTCCTCGACCGGTCCCGGCGGGATCCCGACCTCGTTGAGCGCCGTGAGCAATAGCTCCCGGTAGAGGGCCCGGTCTTCGACCCCTTTGGCCATCACCGGCACGGTAAGCTGTTGGAACCGGAGCAGCAGCTCCCGGGGGACCTCGGACCTCTCGCTCCAGTCGGTCCACCACCGCCGCAACGTCTCGGTGGCGATCCCCCCGCCGGCGGCCCGGTCGAAGGCCCGGTGCCAGACCTCGCCGTCCCAAGGATCGATGGGTCCGGTCGATTCGACATAGGTCCGGTACACGTCAAAATCGGCCGCCAGTTCCCGGAGCTCCGCCCGGAGCTTGTCCGGCGGGGGGACCGGAAGGCTTCCGGGGGCGGGGCGGAGCCCGATGCGCACCAGCCGGTCGAGGTCGGCCGGGAAGTACTCCTCGAGCGTCTCCCGTTTGGACCTCTCGATCGTCCGTTCGGGCGGATCGGCCGTCGGCACGCTCTCCCGGTAGGTCCGGCCGAGCTCGGCGAGGGCCGCGGGGTCGACAAAGAGCCGGGTCAGCCGCGCGAGCGCGTCGTAACCGGTGCTCCCTTCGATCGGCCAGGTGGGCCGCAGCGGCTCGTTCCCGAGGAGGATCTTCTCGACCCAGATCGCGAAGGGGCCGCGGCTCCGGGCCGTGATCGCCGCCCGGAGCCGCTCGAGGTAGCGCCGAGGCTCGAGCAGTCCGTCGATGTGGTCGACCCGCAGCCCGACCAGATCTCCGCGGGCCACCCAGTCGAGGATCCGCCGATGGACCGCCTCGAAGACCGCCGGGTCCTCGACCCGGAGGCCGATGAGGTCGTTCACCTGGAAGAACCTCCGGTAGTTGACCGATCGGTGGCCCTCCCCGTACGGCACGAGCCGGTAGTGCTGCAGATCCAGGAGGTGGAGTCTCCGAGCGACGAGGCCGTCCTCCGGGCGGCCGGGTTCGGCCCGGAGCGCTCGGGCTTCGGCCTCCGTCTCGGGAGCGAGCGGGAACCGGGCTCCGTCCCGGGTGCGGAAGACCGGATCGGCGCCCTCCCAATGGAGGGCCACCCCCCCGTCTCGGAGCGCCTCGGGGAGGGGGGCGGGGAGGACCGCCAGCACCACGCAGGGCCGACCGGTGACCGGATGCGGCTGCCAATCGATATCGAACCAGGGCGCGGTCGTCGCGGCCGGGCCGAACCGCAGCACCTCCCACCAGGCGGCGTTCTCGTCCGACGTCGCCAGGTGGTTGGGGACGATGTCGGCGACCAGGCCCAGGCCCCGGGCCCGGGCCGCCCCGGCCAGGCTCTGCCAGTCCGCCTCCGTCCCCAGATCGGCCCAGAGCCGCGTCGGATCGACCCCGTCGTAGCCGTGCCGGCTCCCGGAACGGGCGGCGAGGATCGGGGAGAGGTAGAGTCCCTCCACCCCGAGCGCCTCCAGGTAGGGCAGCAGGGCGCGCACCCGGGCGAAGGGCATCTCCCGATTCAACTGCAGTCGGTACAGGCTCGAGGGGAGGGACGATCGGCCGATCATGAAGGCAGTCGGAGCCTCAGCTGTTCCGCGAGGGTCGCGATCGCGCCGGTCCACTCCCGGGCCGCCGGGTCGCCGTCCGCCGCCCGCCGGTGCTGGGGCTCCCAGTGGTCGATGACCAGATCGTAGAGGAGGTTCTGGGAAGTGCCCAGGTCGACGGAGTACGGCAGCGCGGCCACGATCTCTGCGAGGGTCACGGCCTCGCGGAGCCGCTCCAGGTCGGTGGGCGCTCGGAGGAGTTCGGCCAGCAGGGTCTCCAGGGCCCGCCGGGGCGCGAAGCCCATCTGATCGCCCTCGATCGGCGTGTTCCATCGTCGAGCTTCGTCGAGGAGCGAACGGATCCGGTCGACCCTCAGCGGCCGACGTCCGAACTCTTCCCGGAGGTCGGCGTTGAGGGTGTAGTGGAGCGCGGTCCGAAAGACCGGCGGGAACGGGATCCGCTGGGCCGAGAGGAACCGGAGGAGCGGGGCGCTGCTGAGGTAGACCTGCCGCAGTGACTGCTCGGCCCCGGCGAGGACCCCGTCCATGATCTGGTGGACGACCTGCCGCTGCCGGTCGCGGAAGAGCGAACGGAGGGAGTACTGGAGCCCGTCGAACCGGCGGGTCAGGCTCTCGAGGACGCCCGGGAGGTCACCCATTTCGAACTGGGCGTCCAGGGTGACGACCAGGTCGTGGAACGCCTCGCGGCCCCGGAACGTCCGGGCACCCCCCAGAAGGTTGAGCCCGCCGAGGTGGATCACCCCATAGGTGATCTCCGACGACTCGGTAGTGACCGCGCTCGTCACCTCGACGACCCCGACCGCGAGCCGCGCCCCGCCGATCTGTCGGTGGACTTCCTCCCGTCGATCGACCCAGAACGCGTCGATCGCCGTGCGCGGCCCGTACGCTTCGAAGAGCGAGCTGACCGCGTAATGGGCACAGACCTTCAGCAGATCGACCGACGTCGGCCGGACGAACCGGTCGTAGACGGAGGCGGCCGTCCCGATCTCGGGGAGGTTGCTCGGCACCGACCGCAGCGATTCGACCAGGGCGGCTTCGGCGCCCCCGTCCCCCAGCTCGCCGGCCAACTGGGCCGCCCGGCCGGCGTACTGGATCACCTGAGAGCTCTCGAGCCCAGAGACCTCATCGAAGAACCAGCCGCAGCTCGTGTACATGAGCTGGAGGTGGCGCTCCATCTCGAGCAGTTTCCAGACCCGGATCCGCTCCTCCGGGCCGAGCGGGCGGCGCCCCTGACGGGCCAGGAACTCCTCGCGCCGAGCGTCGGAGCGGTCGAGCGCGACGCGCAGGTACTCCTCGCGGGCCTCCCGCGGATCCCGGAGCAGCTCGGCCGCCACCGAGCGGTAGAGCGGATCGAGCCGGTCCCGGAGTCCGTCGAACGCCGATCGGAGCGGCGCCCGCCAGGCCTGGTTCCAGCCCGGGTGTTCGCCGCTCGAGCAGCCGCAGTCGGCCCGCCATCGATCGACCCCGTGCGCGCAGCTCCAGGCGGTGTTCTCGACGATCTCGACCTGGAAGCGGGGGGGGACCCGGTGACGGTATTCGGCGTAGTTGGTGAGCCGGACCGCGCCGCCCGAGTCGAGGAGGTGGAGCGCGTAGGCGAGCGCCATGTCCCCGTAGCGGTGATGGTGGCCGTAGGTCTCGCCGTCCGTGGCGACGTGCACCAGCTGAGGCCACGGCCGCGCGGCGCCGTCCTCGGAAAAGGCTCCGGTGAGCCGCCGGGCGAACGCCTCGCCGCTGTCGAGCAGCCGTTCGAAGGCGAGGGCGTGGGAGATGGGCCCGTCGTAGAAGAACAGGTCGATCGACCGGCCCGAGGGGAGGAGCGCCCGGTACGCGGTCGTGGGATCGATCCGCCCCCCCGAAACGTCGGTCCACTCCCCGCCCGAAAGCGGTCGGATCCGGCGGGCCTGGGTCGGGGCCAGGACCGTGAACTCAACCCCCGCCTCGGCGAGGGCCTCGAGCACGGGGGTGCTGACCGCCGTCTCGGGGAGCCACAGGCCCTCGGCCGGTCGACCAAACCGGGATTCGAAGTCCATGAGTCCCCAACGGATCTGCAGGCGCCGGTCGTCGGGAGAGGCCAGCGGCAGGATGGTGTGGTTGAACGACTGGGCCATCGCGGAGCCGTGGCCGCCGAAGCGCCGCCGGCTCTCCCGATCGGCCGCCAGGATCCGCTCGTACACTTCGGCAGCCTCCGTCTCGAGCCAGGAGAGAAGGGTCGGGCCGATGTCGAAGGAGATCGAGGCGAAGTTGTTGACGATCCGGAGCGTGCGGCCCTCCGGATCCATGATCCGGGAACGGGTGTTCGGCCCGTAGCACTCGGCGGTGATCCGCTCGTTCCAGTCGTGGTAGGGGGCCGCCGAGTCCTGGACCTCGACCCGCTCGAGCCAGGGGTTCTCTCGCGGGGGCTGGTAAAAGTGGCCATGGATGCAGACGAATCGGTCCATCGGGATCACCCCGCCTCGTGGAGGAGAAGGAACTGCGGCGGGGTCGGCGAGCGGATCGCCCGGTCGGCGGCCGGCTCTCCCGGCCCGACCGGGCGACCGGGGCCGCCCCACCGGGGGTCGGCGGTGTCGAGCACCGTCCGCCAGCCGGGGCGATCGAACCGGGCCGCCGGAGCCACCGAGCGATCGGAGAGGCGCACGACGAACCCCCAGCGATCGGCGGGCAACTCCCGGACGACCTCGAGCCGGTCGTCCTCGACCCACGCGAGCGCGGTCGTCGATCCCTCGGAGTCAAGCGCCGGGGTCGACCGGCGCAGCCGGAGGAGCTCCCGGACCAGCGATCGATGGGCGGCCGCCTCGGGAGGGAGCGCGCCGGGCGCGTCCCACCGGCTCGCCTCGAAGTACCGGGGGTCCTGGGGATCCGGCACCGGTCGGTCCCAGCCGAACGCCTCGAACTCGCGCCGACGCCCCTCCCGAAGGCCGGCGATGACCGCCGGTTCCGAGTGATCGGTGAAGTACCAGAACGGCGCCCGGCTCGCCCACTCCTCCCCCTGGAAGATGAGCGGCCTCCAGGGGGCCAGCAGGTGCAGGGCGACCGCGACCTTCAGCCGTTCGTAGGGCACGAGGGCGGCGAGCCGCTCCCCTCCAAGTCGATTGCCGATCTGGTCGTGGTTCTGCAGGGCCGACACGAACCTCCAAGCCGCGAGGCCCTCGGGAGAGTTTCCGTGGCGGCGGCCCCGGTAGGTCGAGTACCGCCCGTCGTAGACGAACGGCCGCCCGAGCGCGACCGCGACATCGGCGAGCGAACCGAAGTCCGCGTAGTAGCCGGCCCGCTCACCGGTCAGCGCCGCGTGGAGGGCGTGGTGGAAGTCGTCGGCCCACTGAGCCATCAGCCCGAAGCCGCCGGAGGCGGGCGACTTCAGGAGGCGCGCGTCGTTGAGATCGCTCTCGGCGATCAGCCAGGCCGGCCGACGGGCCCGACGGTTCCGCTCGGCCACCGCCTGGGCCACTTCGCCCAGGAACGGCCGGGCGGATCGATCGACAAGGGCGTGGACCGCATCGAGGCGGAGCGCATCGATCCCGAACCGTCCGATCCAGTGAAACACGAGGCCGCCCCAGTACCGTCGGCCCTCCTCGCTGCCCGGGCCGTCGAGGTTCACCGCGGGCCCCCAGGGGGTCCGGTTCGCCTCAACGAAATACGGTCCGAACTCCGGCAGCACGTTGCCTTCGGGCCCGAGATGGTTCAAGACGACATCGAGGACCACCGAGAGGTCGAGGGCATGCGCCGACGCCACGAAGCTCCGGAGTCCGTCGGGTCCCCCGTAGGTGTTCTGCACCGCCCACGGGAAGACCCCGTCGTACCCCCAGTTGCGCCGTCCGGGGAACTGTCCCACCGGCATCAGTTCGACCGCGGTCACCCCGAGATCGGCGAGCTCGGGGAGGCGCCGGGCGGCCGCGCCGAGAGTCCCCTCGGGTGTCCAGGTCCCGACATGGAGCTCGTAGTAGACATAGTGGGCCAGGCTCCGGGCCCCGGCCCGGTCCCGGTCATCGAGAGGTTCCCCGAAATCGAACGCCGAGAGCCCGTGGACGCCCTCCGGCTGAGAGCGGGAGGCCGGATCGGCTCGGACCGGCCCGCCATCGAGGCGAAAGCCGTAGCGGGTGGCGGGAGTGACGCCGGACAGCTCCCCTTCGAAGTACCCGTGGGCGCGTCGGTCCAGCCGGATCTCCTCGGATCCGGGGGTGACCACCAGGGCGACCGACTCGGCCCGGGGAGCCCAGACGACCAGACGGAAGCGATCGGGGCCGTCGCGGATCGGTCCGACCGGATCGAACGGCATCCTTGGGCACTCCTACGGTCCCGGCGCCAGGAAGACCGCCGCCAGGGGAGGAAGCATGAGGTCCACGGACGCCGGGAGCCCGTGGGACGGCTCGGGACGCGCCTCGACCCGCCCGGCGTTGCCGAGACCGCTTCCCCCGTAGTCGCGGGCATCGCTGTTGGCCAGTTCCGCATACGGTCCGGCCGCCGGGACCCCCACGGTGTAGTTCGCGCGGGGGACCGGGGTAAAGTTGAGGGCGACGACGACCGGACGGACGCCCGGGCCGCCGTTCCTCAGAAAGACGAGCACGCTCTGGTCCGCGTCGTCCGCGACCAGCCAGCGGAAGCCGTCCGCCTCGTAGTCCCGGGCGCTCAGCGCCGGTTCCCGTCGGTAGAGACGGTTCAGGTCGACGATCCACCGTTGGACCCCCGCGTGCTCGGGCCGTTCGAGTTCGTTCCAGTCGAGGCTCGTCTCGTGGTACCACTCGTTCCACGGCGCCCACTCGTTGCCCATGAACAGGAGTTTCTTGCCCGGGAGCCCGTAGAGTCCGCCGTAGAGGAGCCGGAGGTTGGCGAACCGCTGCCAATCGTCGCCGGGCATCTTGCGGAGCAGGGAACCCTTGCCCTGGACGACCTCGTCGTGGGAGAGCGGGAGCACATAGTTCTCGTGGAGCGCGTAGAGGCCTCGGAAGGTCAGTTCGGAGTGGTGGTAGCGCCGGTAGAGGGGATCCCTCCCGAGGTAGCGCAGCCAGTCGTGCATCCAGCCCATGTCCCACTTGAACCCGAATCCCAGGCCCCCCGAATCGACCGGACGGGAGACCATCGGCCAGGCGGTCGACTCCTCCGCGTAGGTGTCGATCCCGGGGTGCTCCCGGTAGAGCGTCGTGTTGAGGTGGCGGAGGAACCCGATCGCCTCTTCGTTCTCCCGCCCCCCTTGGGCATTGGGGATCCACTCGCCCGGGCGCCGGGAGTAGTCGCGGTAGAGCATCGACGCGACCGCGTCGACCCGGAGGCCGTCGGCATGGTAGCGGTCGATCCAGAAGTGGGCGCTGCTCGTGAGGAAGCTCACCACCTCCCGACGCCCGTAGTTGAAGATGCAGGAGTTCCAGTCGGGATGCCAACCGAGCCGGGGGTCGGCATGTTCGAAGAGGTGCGTTCCGTCAAAGTAGCCGAGTCCGTGGCCATCGGCCGGAAAGTGGGAGGGGACCCAGTCGAAGAGGACCCCGATCTCGGCCGCGTGCAGGGCATCGACCAGCTCCATCAACCCTTCGGGGGGGCCCCACCGGGCCGTGGGCGCGAAGTAGCCGGTCGTCTCGTAGCCCCACGACCCGTAGAACGGGTGTTCCATCACCGGGAGGAACTCGACATGGGTGAATCCCATCGAGGCGACGTACTCGGGCAGGGAACGGGCCAGTTCGCGGTAGGTCATCGATCGCCGCCCCTCCTCCACCACCCGGCGGAAGGATCCGAGATGGACCTCGTAGATCGACTGCGGACGCTGCCGGATCGATGGGGCGCGCCGACGCTGCTCCATCCAGTCGCCGTCCCGCCATCGGTAGGCCGGGGCGACGATGCGGGAGGCGGTACCGGGAGGGATCTCGGCCTGCCGAGCGAACGGGTCGGCTTTGTCCACGCGGTAGCCGTCGTAGCGGGAGACGATGTGGTACTTGTAGAGCTGGCCCGGACGCGCCGCCTCGACCATGCCCGCCCAGACCCCGGAGTCGCCGAGGATCCGCAGCTCGTCGGTGTGCGGGACCCAGCCGTTGAACTCGCCGATGACCGACACCGACTCCGCATTCGGCGCCCAGACCGCGAACCGAACCCCGGGTCCGCGGTCCGACCGGAGGTGGGCGCCCAGAAACCGATAGGCGGCGAGATGGCTTCCTTCCGACCAGAACCAGAGGTCATTCGGGTCGATCGCCTCGAAATCGGGCCGGGCAGGGCCCGGCCGCCGCTGGGTGGAAGCACGGTTCGACGACACTTCGATTTTCTCCAGTGGCCGGATTCTCGATCCAAGGACGGCTTTGGCGGCCCCGACATCGACCCGATGCCCGGGGTTTCGGGCAGGGCAGAGATTCGGGCGTGGACCCGAGAGTTCGGCGCAAACGGCTTATGGCGCAATGGCATAAATGGCCGTCGACCCGCGCCCTCCACGACGACGTTCGCCTCGGCTCAGGGGCATCGACCGCCCGAGCGCCGGATCGCCTCTTCCATTCCATGCGACGAATCCCCCGACTCCGGAGCCCGGTAGCGATCGAAGAGGTCGGCCCGGCCGTGGACGGGGGACGGTACCCCGCCCGAGCTCGGGTGGGAATTCCGGTCGAAGTCACGGCCACGGTCGTGCAGACCGGGGATGCGGTCGTCAGAGCCGCCCTCCGGTGGCGCGTCGCCGGGCGACGGCGATGGACCGAACTTCCGCTCGAGGCGCAGGACGCCGAGCACTGGAGCGGACGATGGTGTCCCGACCGGCCCGGGGCGTACGAGTTCACCGTCACGGCCTGGACCGACCGGATCGCCACCTGGCGGGCCCGCGGCACGGCCTGGCGGGCGGCCGGTGAGCCGATCGACGTCGATGCGATCCCGCTTCTTCGGGAGTGGCGCCGGCGCCTCCGCCGGTGCCGAGGCTCCGACCGGGCGATGCTCCGGAACCTGATCGACCTGGGTGAAGCGGGGGCGTGGGACGCGCTCCTCGGCACGCTCCAGAGCCCCGCGGTCGCCGACCGGCTGGCCCGGCTGGACCGACGCCCGGACCAGGTCACGTTCGAGCCGGCGCGCCGGCTGATCGTCGATCGGGAGCGGGCGGGGTTCGCGAGCTGGTACGAAATGTTTCCCCGCTCGTTCGGAGGGACGCTGACCGAGGCGGCCCGGCACCTGCCGACAATCGCGGCGATGGGGTTTGATGTGGTCTACCTGCCCCCGATCCATCCGATCGGGAGGACCGGCCGCCGCGGCCGGGGGAACTCCGACAGCCCGGGCGACGACGATCCCGGCAGTCCCTGGGCGATCGGCAGCCCGGCCGGGGGCCATACGGCGGTGGACCCCGCCTTGGGCGGACTTCCCGCCCTGGACGGATTCCTGGCCGCGGCCCGGGCCGCCGGCCTCGAGGTCGCCCTCGATCTGGCGTGGCAGTGCTCGCCCGACCACCCGTGGGTGCACGAGCACCCTGAGTGGTTCCAGCACCGGGCCGACGGGTCGATCCGGTACGCCGAGAACCCGCCGAAACGCTACCGGGACATCTACCCGTTCGACTTCTTCGGACCGAACTCGGCCGGGCTCTGGCGGGCCCTCGCCGACGTGGTACGGTTCTGGGCCGGCCGGGGCGTGCGGATCTTCCGGGTCGACAATCCGCACACGAAGCCGTTTGCCTTCTGGGAGTGGCTCCTGCCCCAGATTCACGCCGAGTTCCCGGGCTCGATCTTTCTGGCCGAGGCGTTCACCCGGCCCGGGACGATGTACCACCTGGCCAAGATCGGGTTCGACGCGTCCTACACCTACTTCACCTGGCGGACCACGCCCGAGGAGCTGACCGAGTACTTCACCGAGCTCACCCGGCCCCCGGTCCGGGAGTTCTTCCGGCCCATGCTTTTCACCAACACCCCGGACATCCTGCCCCCGATCCTCGTTCGACTGGGGCGCCCGGCGTTCGCGGCCCGGGCGTTCCTCGCCGCGACGCTCTCCCCGCTCTGGGGCATCTACAGCGGGTTCGAGGACCTCGAGCGGGACGCGATCCCCGGGACGGAGGAGTACGCCGATTCGGAGAAGTACCGGGTGGTTCCCCGAGGCGGCCCCCCTCCGCCCGGAAATCTCCGGCAGTTCCTCCGGACCTTGAACACGCTCCGGCGGGAGCACCCCGCCCTCCAGCATCCGAACCACCTCCGGTTCCTCGCGGTCGAGGGCCCGGGGCTCCTGGCCTACGAACGATGGTCGTCCGACGGGGAGGATCGGCTGATCGCGGTCGTCAACCCCGTGCCGGAGGCCGCCCGGGAGGGAATGGTCCATCTGCCCGAGGACCTCGGGGTAGGCGACGCCCCCTTCGAGGTCGAGGACCGGCTGACGGGGGAAGTGTGGACCTGGCGCGGGCGACGCAACTTTGTCCGCCTCGACCCGTCGGACCGGGTCGCCCATCTGTTCCGGATCCGCCCTTCGGCGGTTCGGGAGGCGCCGTGAATCCCCCGGAGGCCTTGTGGTACAAGGATGCCGTACTCTACGAGATCCCGGTCAAGTCGTTCTACGACAGCAACGGGGATGGGATCGGCGATCTGCTGGGGGTCGTCCAGAAGCTCGACTACCTCAAGGATCTCGGGGTCGACTGCCTATGGCTCCTGCCCTTCTACGACTCCCCGTTGAGGGACGACGGGTACGACATCTCGGACTACTACCGGATCCATCCGGACCTCGGCCGCCTGGAGGATTTCGACCTTCTCCTGGAGGAGGCGCATCGCCGGGGGCTCCGGGTGATCGCCGACCTGGTCCTCAACCATGTCTCCGACCAGCATGCCTGGTTCCAGGAGGCCCGGGCCGATCCGGCAAGCCCCCGGCGGCCGTGGTTCGTCTGGTCGGACTCCGACCGGAAGTATGCCGGCACCCGGATCATCTTTCTCGACACCGAGCGGTCCAACTGGACCTGGGATCCGGTGGCCAAGCAGTACTACTGGCACCGCTTCTACAGCCATCAGCCGGACCTCAACTACGACCATCCCCCCGTCCGGGAGGCGATGAAGGAGGTGATCCGGTTCTGGTTGCGCCGGGGGCTCGACGGATTTCGGTGCGACGCGGTCCCGTACCTGTTCGAGGCCGAAGGCACGACCAGCGAGAACCTGCCGGCGACCCACGCCTATCTGAAGGAGATCCGTCGGATGGTCGACACCGAGTTTCCGCACCGGGTCCTGCTCGCCGAGGCGAACCAATGGCCGGCCGACGTCCAGGCCTACTTCGGCGAGGAGGACGAATTCCACATGGCGTTCAACTTCCCGCTGATGCCGCGGATCTTCATCGCGCTCGCGAAAGAGTCGGCGACCCCGATCCGGGAGCTGATCGCCCAGACCTTGCCGATCCCCCCCACCTGCGCGTGGGGAGTCTTCCTGCGGAACCACGACGAACTGACCCTCGAGATGGTGACCGACGAGGAACGCGACTTCATGTACCACGAATACGCCAAGCACCCGAAGATGCGGCTCAACCTCGGCATCCGCCGACGGTTGGCCCCGCTGGTCGACGACGACCGCCGCGTGATGGAGCTCCTCCACGGCCTCCTCCTGTCGCTCCCCGGGGTTCCCATCCTCTACTACGGCGATGAGCTCGGCATGGGCGACAACATCTACCTGGGAGATCGGGCCGGGGTCCGGACCCCGATGCAGTGGTCGCCGGACCGCAACGCGGGCTTCTCGCGGGCCGACACGGAGCAGCTCTACGCGCCGGTGATCATCAACCCGAACTTCCATTACGAGTCCCGGAACGTCGAGACTCTCCGCCGGATGCCGCCCTCGTTCCTCAACTGGCTCATCCGGCAGCTGCGGGTCCGCCGGCGGTACGCCTCGGTCTTCGGCCGGGGATCGATCGAGTTCATCGGCACCACCAACCCCAAGGTCCTGGTCTACCGCCGCAGCTACGAGGACTGCGAGTTCCTCTGCCTCTTCAACCTCTCCCGATCCCCGTCCCCCATCCAGCTTGACCTCTCCCGCTTCCGCGGATATACTCCGGTCGAAGCGATCAGCGACTCGCCCTTCCCGCCGATTGGGGAACTGCCGTACTTCCTGACGCTGGCCGAGCGAGGCTTCTACTGGTTCCGGCTGGACCCCCCGGCCCCCCCGAGGCCCGACGATGGCTCCCGATGAGGCCCCCGGCCCGCGGGCGTGGACGGAGTATCTCCACGACCAGCGATGGTTCGCCGGCAAGGGTCGGCCGGTGGTCTCGGTCGACCTCTGGGACCGGATCGAGGCGGAGCGAGCCCCCGTCCCGTGGGGGTACCGGCTGATCGAGGTCGGCTATTCCTCCGGCCTCCCCGAGCGCTACGCCCTGGGCCTGCCGGCACAGGGGGGCTCCGGATCGGAGCGGTCCCCGATCGAGGCGGCCCAGACACCCGCCCGGGTCCGGGCCCTCCTCGACGCGATCGCCGAGGGCCGAACGCTGGCGGGAATGCACGGGACGCTCACGTGCGCGCTCGACGAGGGAGGCCGCCCCCTGACGGCCGGGGATGTCGAGGACGCGGCGATCGTCCCGGTCACCCAGGAACAGTCGAACCGCTCGACCCGGGTGGGGGATCGATGGATGCTGAAGGAGTACCGACAGCTGCAGCCCGGGCCGAATCCCGACCGGGAGTTGCCGCGGGCCCTGATCCGGGCAGGCTTCGACCGGGTCCCCCGGCCGGTCGGCGGCGCCGTCTACCGGCGCCGGGGGGTCGGGGCGATCGACCTGATTTCGGTCACCGAGTTCGTGCCGAACCGGGGCGACGCCTGGACGGTCTGGGGGCATTGGCTCCGGGAGGCCGAACCGCACCGGGTCGACGCGGTGCTGGGCCGCGAAGCCGAGGCGATCGGCCGTCTGACCGGGAGCCTCCACCGGGCCCTGGCCCGGATCTCTGAGGCGGCCTTCGCGGCCGAAGCGCCCACCGGATCCGACTTGGAGCGTCGGCGCGAGCGCTGGCAGGAGCGCAACGATCTCGCCGGTCATCGGCTCTCCGAAGCCCGGCCCAGGCTTCCGGCCGGGCTCGCGGATCGGATCGCCCGGATCGACGGCTGGCCCCAGCGCCTACTCCCCCTCGCCCGGATCCTGGCGGAGACCGCACGTTCCGGCGTCCGCCCGATGCGGATCCACGGGGACTACCACCTGGGCCAGCTGCTCCGGGCCGAGGACGGCTACTTTGTCCTCGACTTCGAGGGCGAGCCGGCGCACACGATCGCCGAACGTCGGTCCGTCGACTGGGCGGCGAAGGACGTGGCCGGAATGATCCGGTCGATCGACTACCGGCTCCGGGCCGGGCCCTCGGGTTCCGCGGCCACCCCGGGCCTCCTTTCCCCCTCCGATCGAGCGCTTCGCGACCGTATCATCGCCCGGTTCCTTCGGGCCTACGAACACGAGATCGGCCGGGGGCCGGACGGGATCCAACCCGAAGGAGCGGCCGCGACCGCGGCCCTCGTCCGTTACTACAGTATCGAAAAGCTCTGCTACGAACTGCTCTACGAGCTGGATCATCGCCCCGCCTGGTTGGGCATCCCGCTGGCCGCCCTCGAGGAAATCCTGGAGCAGCCCGTCGTCGGGTGACACCCGGTCGGGGCGGCCTCACCGGGTCGAACCGGGGGTGCCGTCGGGCGGCGGCCCGTCCGCGGCGGGGGAAGACCGCGGTCGGAATCGTCGCGATTCGGCGGATTTGCGGCGATGGCAGGGTCGGCAGAGGGTCTGCAGGTTGGAGTACTCCAGGGCCGCCCCGCCGGCCCAGATCTCGGTGATGTGGTCCACCTCGAGCTCCCGGGCCCGGTGGCGGCTCCCACAGAGCCGGCACGAGTACCGGTCCCGGTACATCACGTAGCTCCGCGCCGCGTCCCAGAAGTAGTGTCCCTGGAACTTCCAGCGGCAGGTGCGCGAGCAGTAGGGCGTGCGCCGATTCGGGAGGGGGCGCTGACATTCAACGCACCGGCGCTCGCGCCGCGCCTCGGCCCGGCGGCGGACCCCGTCCGAGAACCACGCCGCCGAAAGCCGGAGCAGCCGCCCGTTGGGCGTGACCGTCACCGACGTGGCCGCCTCCATGGTCCCCGTATCGTCGGGCCTCCCTTTGGCGGTTGGGGTCGAGGCGCCCGAGACCCGGGAGGTCTAATCTCTGGTTCCATCTCGGACTTCGGACCCCATGGCGAACCTCGTGGCGGCCGGACTCCTCGCGGCCGTGTTCGGCCTCATCATCCTGCGGCAGTTTTCCGGGCGGGGGCCGGCGGTCTGGCTCACCTTTGCGGTGGGCGGGGTGGCGGTCCTGGCGACCGAGTCCCTCTCGCTTCCCGGGGCGCAATCGGTCCTGCTGACCTCGGCGCTTCCGGTCGTCACCTTCCTGTGGGCGATGTTCCTCATGGCGACCGAGCTCGAGGCCTCGGGCGCGCTCGACCACATCGCCCGATGGCTCGTCGGACAGAGCCGTTCCGCGCACGACCTTCCCTTGGTGCTCTTCCTCGGATTCGGCATCGCGAGCGCATTGGTCGTGAACGATGCGCTGGTCCTGATCGGGGTCCCGATCCTGCTCCATGTCGCCGGTCGGCTCCGGACCGATCCCAAGCCGCTCGTGCTGACCCTCGCCTTTGCGGTGACCGTCGGCAGCGTGGTGACCCCCCTCGGGAACCCCCAGAATCTTCTGGTCTCGTTGGCGAGCGGGATGACCGCGCCGATCGCCGTCTTCCTCCGCTACCTCCTGCTCCCCACCGCCGCAGGACTCCTAATCGGGGGCTACTTCCTCCGGTGGGAGTTCGCTTCGAAGCTCGCCCCGGCCGAGGCGCGGTACCCCCAGCTCCGGGCGGAGGCGCCGCCCCTGTGGATCCGGGAGGGGTGGCGGGGGCGGATCCGGGCGTACCCGGCGCTGCTGCTCTTCCCGGCCACCGTCCTGGTCCTCTTCGGGGCCGACATCGGCGGGGCATTGGGGCTCTTCACCGCCCCTCCCATCTGGGAGATCGCGATCGCCGGCGGCCTCCTGCTCCTCGCGGTCTCCTCCCACCGGACCCGGCTCCTGCGGGAGATGCCCTGGCCGATCCTCGCCCTGTTCGTCGGTCTCTTCCTCGTGGTCCAAGCGGCCGTCGAAGGCGGCGTCATCGCCTCGGTCGAGGGGCTCTTCCCCCTGCCCGGCCCCGGCTCGGCTCCGCTTTCGATCCTCGCGATCACCGCCACGAGCCTCGTCGGGTCCCAGGTGGTCAGCAACGTCCCGTGGGTGGCCCTCCAGCTCCCGATCCTCTCGGGGTTGGGCTACACCGGATCGAACGTGCTGGCGTGGCTGGCTCTCGCCGGGGCCAGCACCCTGGCCGGGAACGTGACCCTGCTGGGGGCGGCCAGCAACCTCATCGTCGCCGAACGGGCCGACCGTTCGGGAGTTCGGATCTCGCTCGGCGAGTTCGTCCGGTACGGGCTTCCGCTGACCGGGATCACGGTGGCCATCCTGGTGGCCTGCCTATGGGTGGGTGCCTGACGATGGAGCGACCGGTGGGGTGGGGGCCTTCGGCGGTCGGGAACGCCGGGCGGCCAGAAGTCCGAGACCGGAGCCGAACGTGACGATGTATACGCCGAGGAGGAGATCGTAGAGGTAGCGGATGTTCCCGCCGTAGTAGGTGATCCCGAAGAGGTAGTTGGCGAAGTCCCCCGCCGTGGCGAATCCCACCGCACTGTACGTGAAGATGTCGCCGAGGAGGATCAGGATCAGCAGGCCGGAAGCCACGGTGCCGACCTGGACCGCCCGCCGGCTCCCGACGACCCAGAGCCCGACCGCGCCGATCGCGTCCGCGACGGCCGTGATCAGGATGACGTACCAGTGAAGGTAGTAGCCGGACGTCACGGTCCCAAAGTCGGTCCGTAGATTGGTGTCCGTGACGAGCATGACCGCGCTCACGATCGCCGCCGCGGCGAAGAGAAAGCCGTAGAGCCTCGGGCCGAGGGACGAAGCGGCCACGCCCCCGCTACGGCTCCCGGGTCAATAACCCTTTGGGCGGATCGGCGTTGTGGCCGAGAAGCGAGGTGGTTCAGTAATCGATACCAGCTACCCTCCCGCAAATAGCCCGGGTGGAACGCTTGGTTGAAATGAGCAATCTCACCGAGGTCACGGGGCAGAAGCGAAACCGGTCTTCAGGTATCCACCGTACATCGAGCTCCTCCGACGAGACTAGGGGAGGCTCCTCAAGGAGATGTCTCCGAGATCTGGCCACCGCCCAAAACCGCGCTCATCAGCTCCTGTTGAGACAGCACCATGGGGCGCGGCCGGCCCGGCCGGATCCATCCCCCTCGGGTCGGGTTCATGCAAGCAGTACATGAACCCGGGCGGGCTCACCCTGAGTGGTGTTCCTATGAGCGGTCGCGAGGTCCGGATTCCGTCGCCCGGGCGAACGTTGGCGGGGTACCTGGCCGAACCGGAGACGAAAGGGCGGCACCCCGGGGTCCTCGTCGTTCATGAGATCTTCGGCCTGGACGATCACCAGAGGGATGTGGCCCGAAGGTTCGCCGCCGAGGGGTACGTGGCCCTCGCCCCGAATCTCTTCACCGGCCCGATCGCCGAAACGATGACGCCCGCGAATGTCCAACTGGCGATGCAGGCGTTCGCCGAGGCTCCTCCCGACCTCCGGTCCAATCCCGCGAAGTTCCGGGAGTTTGCCCTGGCCCAGCCTCCCGAGCGGCGCCCCGTTCTGGAGGCGTTCGCCCGGGTGACCAACCCGGAGACCCAGGACGGGTTCGCCCGCGATCTGCTCGCGTGCCGCGAGTATCTGCAGGCCCTGCCGTCGGTCAATCCCCAGCGGATCGGTGCGGTCGGATTCTGCTTCGGGGGGGCGATGGTCGGGCGGTACGCCACCGTCGATCCCCAACTGACTGCGGGAGTCATCTTCTACGGACAGAACCCGCCGCTCGACCGGGTGCCGAAGATCCGGGCCCAGCTGCTGGGCCAGTACGCGGGCGAGGACCCGGGGATCACCCAGACGGTCCCCCAGTTCGCCGAGGCCATGGAGCGGGCCGGTCGGACGTTCCGCTACCAGGTCTACCCCGGGGCCCGGCACGCCTTCTTCAACGACGCCCGCCCGAACTACCACGCCGAAAGCGCGACCCTGGCATGGAATCGGGTGCTCGAATTCTTCCGGTCCACCCTGGGCTGAACCCGCCGGGCCACGGCGGGGGCTCCCCGCCCTCTCTCGGCCGGCAGAGCCCCGATCGGTCCCACGGCCCATACCGGGGCCGCGCCGACCCGAGCCGATGAGTCGGCGCTCCGTGGAAGCCCGACCGACACCGGACTTGAGGGGGGATCTACCCCGAGGGCCACCGATCGGCCACCTCTCGCCCGATTCGGGATCCGACTTCGCGTTCGGCTACCGTTCGTCCTCTCGAAGGCCGGGGCTCATGATCGCTTCGGGGGCCCGGGAAGGGGGGTCGGGGGAACGAGCTCCCGCGGGGGCCTCCGCCGGCGTCTGAACGGTCGGGCCCCGGGGCTCCCCGTAGACGTATCGGCCGCCCCGCTGGGATGAAACCACCGCCCCAATCGCGGTGACGACGCCCGCAAAGATGAACGCCGAACCGAGCGCCGAGGAGAACGCCGGGGCCACGGCGTGGGCGAAGAATCGGGGCGCGAGCACGGCCGCCGACTGGGCCGAGGTCAACGGAACCCAACCCGGCGTCCCGCTCAGAGCGACCAGCAGCTGGGCCATCGGGTTCTCTCCGAGAAAGGCCCCGAAGAGGGCACCGGTCGGGTTCGCTGCGATGGCGCTCGAGAGGAGGCCCTGGTCGGGGGGGCCAATCAACGCCCCGTGGAGAGCGGCGGCCGCGGATCCCGCGAGGTCGGTGGAGAGGCTCAGGATGACGATGGTGAAGAAGATCGCCATCGAGAGCTGCTGGCCGGAGTTCTGCAGGGTCGCCAGCATCCCCGAAGCGGAGCCCCGGTTCTCCGGAGGCACCGAGTTCATGACCGAGGCGGCGTTGGGGGCCGCGAACATCCCCATCCCGCATCCCTGGGCGAACAGGAGGACCCCCATCTGCCAGTAGGCAAAATCGATTGGAAGGAGGGCGAGAAGGAAGAAGGTCCCCGAGGCCAGGGCCAATCCGAGCGTGGTGAGGGTTCTTGGACCCTGCTTATCCGAGAGCCACCCGCTGATGGGGCCCGCGACGAGGAACCCGAAGATCATCGGCATCAGCGCGATCCCGGCCCAGAGCGGGATCGACGAGAAGGAGTAGCCGTGAAGCGGTAGCCAGATGCCCTGGAACCAGAGGACCAGAAGGAGCATCATGCCGCCCCGGGCGATGGAGCCGAGGAAGGCGCCGATGTTGCCGGCGGCGAAGGAGCGGACCCGGAAGAACTCCAGGCGGAACATCGGATCGGAGACCCGGGTCTCGAGGATGAGGAAGGCCAGGAGCAGCCCAACCCCGGCGACCATTCCGGCGATCACGAACGGGCTCGACCAGCCGGTGCTCGAACTTCCGTAGGGCAGGAGCCCGTAGGTGATGGAGATCAGGACGAGCGTGAGGCCGGCGGCGAACGTGATGTTGCCGACAAAATCCACCTTCTGGCCGGCCCGGCGGGTCGAGATCTCATGGAGCCGAGCGTAGGCCCACAGGGTCCCGGCCACCCCGACCGGGACGCTGATGAGGAAGATGAGGCGCCAGGTGGGGAGCACGAAGCTCCCGATGTGGATGTCGGGGATGCCGGCCAGGATGCCCCCGGTGACGAGTCCGACCATCGACCCGCCGATGAACGCGATCTGGTTGATCCCCATCGCCTTGCCCCGCTCGCTCGGGGGAAAGGCGTCGGTCAGCAGCGCGGCCGAGTTCGCGAAGAGGAAGGCGGCGCCGAAGGCCTGGATAAGCCGGAGGCCCACCAGCAGCCAAGCGCCGGTGGCACCTTGGAACGGTTCGATGAAGAGCAGGATCGATCCGGTCGAGAAGATCGCGAAGCCCAGGTTGTACATCCGGGCCCGCCCCCACATGTCGGAGAGCCTTCCCACCGTCACCAGAAGGGTGGCCGTCACGACGCCATAGCCCAGCAGGAGCCAGATCAGGATCGGGAAGCTCGACGGAGCGAACGGGTCGACTCCCAGGCCGCGAAAGATGACCGGGAGCGAGATGAGGACGATGGTCCCGTCGAGGGCCGCCAGGAGCGAGCCGAGGGTGGTGTTGGAGAGGACCGTCCACTTGTACTCCATCGCGCTACGCCTCCCGGGAGCGGGCCGGGCGCCGGCGCCACTGCGCCAGGGCCCGATCCAGTTCTTCCGCGCCCCGCTGGACGACGGCCATCCCGTCCGGCCCGAGTTCCCGGTCGATCTCGCTCAGGAGCTTCTGGATCTCCCCGACCGCGGTCCGATACAATCGGACGCCTTGGGGCGTCAGCGAAACGACCGTGGCCCGCCGGTCCTCCGGGTCCGGGGTCCGAAGGATGAGGCGCCGTTCTTCCAGCCGATCCAAAAGTTGGGTCACGGCCGCGGGGGAAATGTCCAATCCCTGGGCGATCGTGGACGGACGGGTCGGCCCGGCCATGCACAGCCGCAAGGCGCGGGCATCGGAGGTCAGGAGACCGTGGGGTTGGAGGGCCTTGCGGATCTCCAGGTGCAACGAGGTCACGGTGCCCTTGATCCGACCGATGGCGCCCCCCTCGAACGGGTCCGATTGGCGGGAGTCGGAGGGTTCCGTCATCGCTGGGAGGAAGTATGCTTCGTTCCAATATATTAAATCACTGTATCAAATCACCCCGGGGGAACCCGGAACCTTCGGCCCGGGGCCGCTTCGGTTGATTTTACTATATCGATATATACTCCGCGCGACCCTTCGTCCGGGATGACTCCGGCCCGCTCTGCGTCCCGTCGTTGGCCCGGAGGGCTCATCGGGACGTATGCCCTTCACCTGATGGAAACGGCACCGATCTACGGCGGTGAGCTGACCCGGCGGATCGAAGCGTCGACCCATGGCGCGTGGCGCCCGGGCGCCGGGGCCGTCTATCCGATCCTTCAAGGGCTGGTCGCCCGCGGCGACGCGGCCCTTGTGATGGCGGGACGCCGCAAGACCTACCGGATCACCCCCCGGGGCCGGGGACGGCTCCGGATAGTCCGCGAGCGGATGCGTTCGGGCGGGTCCCGGTTTGCCGAGCTCCGGGGCCTGATCCTCGATATGGCCCTCCCGGCGGACCGGGCCCGGCTCCTGGAGGTCCACCTCGCGCGGGCGATCGAGTCGGTCGTACTCGCGACCGGGCCGTCGGATCTCCTCCTGACGTCGGGGCAAAAGCTCCGACTCCGACGGCGGGCCGCGGCCCTCCTCCGCCACGGCATGACGGAGCTGGCCCGGGCGGCTGCCCCGGGGGTCCGAAGATGACCGACGACGCCATCTGGGCTTCGCAGATCACCAAGACCTACGGCTCCCTGACCGCCGTCGACCACGTCGACCTTCGGGTCCCCGACGGCGGCATCTTCGGGCTGCTGGGACCGAACGGCGCGGGGAAGACCACGATCATCAAACTGCTCACCGGCCTCTCGGAGATCACCCACGGGGAGGCCCGGGTGGCCGGCTTCGATGTCCGGCGGAATCCGATGGAGGTGAAGCAACGGATTGGATGGGTCGCGGCGGAGGTGATCCTCGATGACGACTTCTCGGCGTGGGAGAACCTCTGGCTGCAGGCCCGGCTCCAGCGGCTGACCGACTGGCAGGATCGCGCCAACGAACTGCTCGCCTACTTCTCGCTCGAGGGGCGCAAGAAGGACAAGGTCGGAACCTTCTCGACCGGGATGCGCAAGAAGCTCGAGATCGCCCTCGCCCTCCTGCACAAACCGAAGGTCATCTTCATGGACGAGCCGACCATCGGGCTCGATCCGGGCACCCGTCGGATGCTCTGGGAACTCATCACCGGGGTCAACCGGGAGTACGGCATCACGATCTTCCTGACCAGCCACTACATCGAGGAGGCGGACGCCCTTTGCCGCGAGGTCGCGATCCTCAACCGGGGCCGGATCGTGGCGCAGGGGAGCCCGGACGAACTCAAGTCGCGCGTCCAGGCCGACTTCCTGGAGATTGACACCCGGGAGGCCCTGGACGAGCCTCGGCTGAAGGCACTTCCGGGGGTGAAGGAGGTCCGGAGCCAGGGGACCAGCTGGATCCTCAAGGTCAGCGCGGCGGAGGAGGTTCTGCCCCGGCTCTTCGCGGCCATCGACCCGGGGAAGATCCGGCGGATCAACGTCGAGAAGCCGAGCCTCGAGTCGGTCTTCATCGACCTCACCGGCCAACGGATCGACGAGGCCGGCGGGGAGGTCCACGACTTCCGGAAATTCTACGCCAATGTCCGGAGGGCCCGGGGATGAGCCACGCCAGTGAGCCGGGGGTCCTCTATCCCCCGACCGTCGTCGAGGAGGCGGAGATCGCTCGGCCCGCCTCCACGGGCCAGATGAGCCAGTTCGGCGGGCTCTACTACCGGGAGATCCTCCGTACGTTCCGAAACCCCTGGGTGCTGGTGATCACGGTGGTCCAGCCGTTCATGTGGCTCGCCTTCTTCGGATCGAGCTTTGCCAACGTTCCGCTGGCCGACCTGGAGGCGCTCCTGCACATCCAGATCCAGAGCTACCTCCAGTTCCTCCTGCCCGGGGTCCTCTCCACTTCGATGCTGACCGTCGGCATGTTCGGCGCGATGAGCACCATCCAGGACAAGCGGTTCGGCTACATGAAGCGGATTCTGCTCACCCCGACCAGCAAGGCGACGGTTTTCCTCAGCAAGGCGCTCGGGTCGGCCACCCGGGGGCTCGTCCAGGTGCCGGTGATGATCGTCGCCGCCCTCGCCTTCGGCGTCCAGCTGAACGGAAGCCCCCTCCTCTGGGCCGGCTGGGTCGCCGGACTGGTCTTCCTGGCCCTCGGCTTCTCGTCGCTCTTCCTGGCGGTCACGGCCTCGAGCACCGACTGGCAGACCCCCGGCGTCATCTCCAACTTCATCACGATGCCCCTCATGTTCGCGAGCGGGGCGCTCTTCCCGTCGGCGAACTTCCCTACCTGGATGGCCACCATCTCGAACTGGAATCCGGTCACCTACTCGGCGCTCCTGGGCCGGGGGATCGTGGTGAGCGGCACCGCCAACTGGCTCTACCTAGGCTACCTCGCCATCTTTGCGGCGATCATGGTGACGGCCGGGACCCTCGTGGCCCGCCGGTACCTTCGTGTCGAATAGGCCGCCGGGCCGCTCCGGCGGGACGGCCGGGGGCCGGGCCGCGCCCGCGTTCGCTCGCCCCCCGGCCCGGGGCCCCCGTCGATAAAGGGGATAAGCCGGCAGGGTCTGTCCATCGCATGAGCGAGGAGTCCCAGGGTTCCGGCGGAAAGTGCCCGGTCGTGCACGGGCGGACCAACGTCTCCATGCGGTCGAACCAGGACTGGTGGCCTCACCGGTTGAACCTGGGGATTCTCCGGATGAACTCCCCGTTGTCCGACCCGATGGGTCCCTCCTTCCAGTACCGGCACGAGTTCGAGCAACTCGACTACGCCGGTCTCAAGAACGATCTGCGGGCGATCATGACCCGGAGTCAGGACTGGTGGCCAGCCGACTTCGGTCACTACGGGGGGCTGTTCCTCCGGATGGCCTGGCATGCGGCCGGTACCTACCGGGTGGGCGACGGACGGGGCGGCGCGGGGACCGGCCAGCAGAGGTTCTCTCCGCTCGACTCGTGGCCCGACAACGTCAATCTCGACAAGGCCCGTCGTCTGCTCTGGCCGGTCAAGCAGAAGTACGGGCGGAAGATCTCCTGGGCCGACCTCATCGTGCTGGCGGGCAACGTGGCCCTCGAGTCGATGGGCTTCACGACCTTCGGATTTGGAGGCGGGCGGGCCGACGTCTGGGAGCCGGACGAGTCGGTCTACTGGGGCCGGGAAGAGACCTGGCTCGGCGACCAACGCTACACCGGGAACCGGAACCTCGAGAACCCCCTCGCGGCGGTCCAGATGGGGCTCATCTATGTGAATCCCGAAGGGCCCAACGGGAAGCCGGATCCGGTCGCCGCCGCCCGGGACATCCGGGAGACCTTCAAGCGGATGGCGATGAATGATGAGGAGACGGTCGCGCTCATCGCCGGCGGTCACACCTTCGGGAAGACCCACGGGGCCGGCGATCCCCGGCAGGTCGGCCCGGAGCCGGCCGCGGCGCCCCTCGAGCAGATGGGTCTCGGATGGAAGAGTTCGTATCGGTCCGGGAAGGGCAAGGACGCCATCGGCGGCGGCCCCGAGGTCATCTGGACCACGACCCCCACGAAATGGAACCACAACTTCTTCGAGAACCTCTTCGGGTACGAATGGGAACTCACGAAGAGCCCGGCCGGGGCCTACCAGTTCCAGGCAAAGGGCGACCGGAAGCTCGTTCCCGACCCCTTCGACCCCTCGGAGTACCGCGTGCCGACGATGCTCGTCACCGACCTCGCTCTCCGGTACGATCCGATCTACGAGAAGATCTCCCGGCGGTTCCTGGAGCACCCCGAGGAGTTCGCCCGAGCGTTCGCCCGGGCGTGGTTCAAGCTGACCCACCGCGACATGGGACCCCGAAGCCGGTACCTCGGGCCCGAGGTGCCGAAGGAGGAGCTGATCTGGCAAGATCCGGTTCCCCCGGTGAACCACAAGCTGGTCGAGGCGCGGGAGGTGGACGATCTCAAGGCCCGGATCCTGGCGAGCGGGCTCACGACCTCCCAGCTGGTCTACACGGCCTGGGCCTCGGCCTCGACCTTCCGGGGCTCCGACAAGCGGGGCGGCGCCAATGGAGCCCGCCTCCGCCTGGCCCCCCAGAAGGATTGGGAAGTGAACCGGGTCCCCGAGGTCCGGGAGACCCTGGCGAAGCTCGAGTCGATTCAGGCAGCCTTCCGCGCCGGGCGGTCCGATGGGAAGGACATCTCCCTGGCCGACCTCATCGTGCTCGGCGGCAATGCCGCGATCGAGCGCGCGGCCCGGGCGGCCGGTCCGGCGGTGACCGTGCCGTTTTCCCCCGGACGGACCGATGCGTCCCAGGAGCAGACCGATGTCGAATCGTTCGGCTACCTCGAGCCGCAGGCCGACGGCTTCCGCAACTATCTCAAGGCGCCGTTCGCCACACCGGCCGAGGAACTCCTGATCGACAAGGCGCAGCTCCTCGGCCTGACCCCACCCGAGATGACGGTCCTTGTCGGGGGCCTCCGGGTCCTCGACGCCAACTACGGCCGGTCCCTCCATGGAGTCTGGACCGAGCGGCCGGGGGTCCTCAGCACCGACTACTTCGTGAACCTGCTCGATATGCGGATCGACTGGCGTCCGACCTCGGACGAGAACCTCTTCGAAGGCTTCGACCGGAAGACCGGGGCGAAGAGATGGACCGGGACCCGGGTCGATCTCGTGTTCGGCGCCCACTCTGAGCTTCGCGCCCTGGCCGAGGTCTACGGCGCGTCGGACGCTCCCCTGAAGTTCGTCGCGGACTTCGTGGCGGCCTGGACGAAGGTCATGCAGGCCGATCGCTTCGACCTGCGCTGATGCCGCCGGGGGCCGGTCGGAGTCGGCCGGCCCGGCCGGCGGGCGGCTCCGGGAGAGCGGGGCGCCCAAGCCGAGGGAGGGAATCGAACCCCCAGGAAACGGATCTGCAGTCCGTCGCATTAACCATTCTGCCACCTCGGCGCGGGACTCCCGAAGGGTACGAGGTTTAAAGGCGTCGGGTGGCCCGAGGGCACCGGCCGGCGGGGTGGTCCAACATTTTTTCGCCCCCATTGGACCCCTCCTCATGTAGGGGTTCGGCGCATGAATCTCCGAGCAGCCATGAACGCCGAAACCGAAACTCAGGTGAGCGTCTCGGAAGCGACGAAAGCGAATCCGGCGTCGACCACCGCGTCGCAGACCGCGGGGATCCACGCCCAAGGATCGGCCCGAACGGGGGCCCCGACCTCCCGCCCGACCACGCCCGCACCAACGCATGCGGCCGGCCCGGCCACGGCCGGAGCGCACTCGGCGACCGCGGCCAAGGCCGGCCTGACGGCCGGCAAGGCCGGGATCTTCGTGAAGGGCGTGGCCGTCGCCGGGGTCGGGGTGGCCGGTCTGGCCGTGGCGGCCCACACTGGGGCCGTGCCGGGGCTCTCGGTCGCCCTGTCGCACGTGCCGGTCTGGACCCATGCCCACGCGGTCCTCTCCCTGCTTTCCCAGAAGATCGCTGTGGTGGGCCGGGGCGCGCTCCACTTGGGCCGATAGGCCGCCGACGGGCCGAGGGGTGGTGGCGTACCGCACCCCTCGCGTCCATTTTTTGGGTTGCGGGGCGCGTCGACCGCCCCCGGCGAACTCGGGGGCTTCGGCGGAGCCCTTTGGGGCCACGAAACGCGGCGACGATTTTGGGGGAGGACGAACCCCCCGATTCCCGTTCCGCCCGAAGGGGTCGAGGGATCGAGAGCCTTCAAGGGGGCTCCGATCGATGTCGTGACGCGGGACGGACACGGCGCCTCTCCGAAGCCTTCGGGCCGGGACCGGCACGGCGGTGAACTTGCACGGCGGTTCCGTCAGATTGGGATGGGCCGGTACCGCGACGCCTCCACGGCGGCATGGGCCGACGGTCGCCCCGGGGCCCCCCTCCGGCCCGGTCTGGTCGGTCGGACGCGGAAGCCCGAGACTGCAGGACGGCCCGAACCTCCGGGACCGGACCGAGAAGGTCGGGCTCTCCCGTCGCCTCCGGAAGGCGTACGGGCCGAACTCGCTGATTGCGAACCGGGCGACCAGGCCCGGGTCATCGCCCAATTCAAGCGGAAGTCGGGGGCCAGATCCTCCTCGAGCGGGTACCCCGGACCGTCCGGGAGGTCCTTCAACGCAACCCGGCCGATGACTCCCCCCCTCCATGACGCCGGTGGACGATGGGCAAGGCCCCCGCAACGGGGGGACCCGATGGGACCGCAGACCACCCTCACAGTTCCGGAGGCGAAGTCGGGGGAGATCCTTCGGCGCGTCGAGGCGGCCCGTCAGATCGCCCGGAAGACCCGGGCCGCCCGCAGTAGGGAGGTACGGAGGCTCCAGCGGATCTGGCCCGGGATTCCGAGGGAGGTTCCCGAGCCCCGGACGGACCCCCGGTGGAGCGCCTCCAGAAGGTCGCCGACCGAATGGACGTCGTCCGGAAACTCGCTGTACGCTCGCCCCAGATCCCGGGGTTCGTGGCCGTCGCTGCCCCCGGTCGAAGGCAACGAGCGGCGGGCCGACAGGAGTTCGGCCCGGGCGTTGGCGACCGGTGTGTTGTGGCCGTTGACGGTCTCGATCAGATCGACCGAGGCGCGGCTCCCGGCCCGTCGTCCGGCACCGTGAGTCCAGCGGTACGGGTGCGCCAGGGCGGCGATTCCTCCCTGATCCCGGACCCATTCGATGGTCTCTTCGACCGGACGGCCGACCGGAGGATCGCTCGAGACCCCGTACGCGAGAAGGTGACCTTCCCGGGTCGAAATCTCGACGCCGGGGATGAACCAGTACTCGGGGTGCGCCTGGGCGGTCTCGGCCAGCGCCCGGTGGCCCCGGACGGTGTTGTGGTCGGTCAGGGCAGCGCCCCGAAGCCCGGCGAAGGCCAGCCGCCCGGCCAGCTGATCCAAGGTCAGGGAAGAGTCGGGCGAGTAGGTCGAATGAACGTGCAGGTCGACTCGGGTGAGGGAACTCATCGGACCGTGGCTCCCAGAGGCACCTCCGGGGCCACCTCCACCCAGGTACTGCCGGCCATCGTCAAAACCTCTCCCTCCGAAGCCTCCGCGGCCCGGAGTCGGACCACCACCCGCGCGCCCGTGGGCCACTCCCCCTCGACCCGGACCGTTCGGTCCCCGAGGGAGACCCGACTCCGGCCCGGGCGGTCCGGTCCCACGACCTCTCCGACCCGGAAGGGGGTCGAGGCAAACTCGTTGTACTGGATGATCCGGTCGTCGGGGCGGCTTCCTTCCCGCCGGGCTCCCGGAGGCAGACCCGGGGGCGGGCTCAGGAGCAGGGCCCGGCCGTCGACATCGGCAGCGAGCAGCATCCCCTGGGACGGGATGCCCCGAAGCGGGCGGGGGGCGAGGTTGGCCACCACGAGCACCCTCCGGCCCTCCAGCGCCTCCCGTGGGTAGGAGGCGCGCAGACCGGCGACGATCGTTCGCGGAGCCGTCTCCCCAAGGTCCACCTCCAGGACGTAGAGCTTGTCGGCGGACGGATGCACGCTGGCCCGGAGGATACGGCCGACCACGATCCCGAGCGGGGGCGCTTCGAGGGGGGTCGTCTCGGCAGCGGAAGCCCCTGGGTCGGGCGGGGAGGGCGGCGCCTCCGGCACGGCCGGACGCGGGAAGAGCGGGATCAGTTCGCCGAGCCGCTGGCCCGGCGCGGGGGGCTCCAGAGCCTGCGCCCAGCTGCCCGGGCCGGGGCCCGAGGACTCGCCGAGCATCCGGAACACTTCGGCCGAAGAGAACGGCAGGACCGGGGAGAGCCAGATCGCGATCGCCCGGATCTTCCACACGGCCTCGTAGAGCGCCCGATCCCGATCCGCCGGCGGGGCCTGCCACGGCTTGGCTTCGTGGAGACGTCGGTTGGCGTCGCGGACCTCCGCCAGGGCGAGATCGAGGGCTTCCTTGAGGTGGACCTGCTCGTATTCGGCGGTCATCCGTTCGTGGAGGGCCCGGAGCCGGGGCCCGACTCCCTGGGGATCGTCCGGGGACCAGCCGGGCGGGGGGGCCGGGATCCGGTGGTCGAGCCGGGTCCGGATCAGGACCAGGGTCCGCTGGACGAGGTTGCCCCACTGGTTCGACAGGATCTCCTCCGAGACCGAGCGGAACTCCTCCCAATGGAACTCGGTGTCGTGGTTCTGCGGGGCCAGGAGCGCAACGTAGAACCGGATCAGGTCCGGCGCCCAACGTTCCAGGAGGGCGGGGGCGAAGACCGACGGATCCGCGGTGGACGATTTCGACATCTTGTCGCCGGCGATGAGCATCCACTCGTTGGCCGGTACATCGTAGGGCAGGGGGAGGGCCCCGGCGGCGAGCAGGAGCCCCGGCCAGAGGAGGGTGTGATGGAAGCGGTTGTCCTTGCCGATGAAGTAGTAGGACCGCACGCCCGTTCCGGCCTCCCAGAACGGCCGGTAGGCGGCCGGGTCACCCTGGCGGATCGCCCATTCCTTGGAGGCGGAAAGGTAGCCCTGCACGGCCTCGAACCAGACGTAGAACCGCTTCCCCCCGTAGCCGTCGAGCGGGAGGGGGATCCCCCAATCGATATCCCGGGTGATCGGGGTCGGATGGAGCCCCTCGGCCAGGAAGTTCTCCGCGACCCGGCGGGTCCCCGGGCGCCAGTGGGTCTGCCGGGCGATCCACGCCTCGAGTTCGGGTTGGACCTTGTCGAGCCGAAGGTAGAAGTGCTCCGAGGGTCGGAACTCGGCGGCGGACCCGCAGATCCGGCACTTCGGGGCGCCGAGGCTCCGGGGATCGAGAGGGTGGCCGCACTGATCGCACTCGTCGCCCCGGGCCGATGGGTGGCCGCAGAAGGGGCAGGTGCCCGTGAGGTAGCGGTCCGGAAGGAACCGGTGCTCCTTCGGGCAGTAGGGGCTCTCCTGGGTCTGGCGCTCGAGGTAGCCCCGTTCCAGGAGCCTCAGGAACAGTTCCTCGACCGTCCGGGCGTGGACCTCCGTCCGGGTGTGGGTGTACAGGTCGAAGGAGATTCCCAGACGTTCGAAGGTGGCCGCATGGATGCGGTGATTGCGCTCGGCGACCGCTTCGGCGGTCGTGCCCTCCCGCTCTGCGGTGAGCAGGATCGGGGTGCCGTGCATGTCGGATCCGGAGACGAAGAGGACCTCGTCGCCCCGGAGCCGGTGGTACCGTGCGAAGATGTCGGCCGGCACGTACGCCCCGGCGAGCTGTCCGATGTGGACCGGGCCGTTGGCGTACGGCCACGCGACCCCCACAAAGATCCGGGACATGCCCCTCCTGGACTGTCCGACCCCGGCCGATGACTATTACCCTTTTCCCGCCTCGGCTCCGGGGCGGGCGAGGGTGATTTATGTTTCCCCTCCCGTCGGGAGCCATGGCCGACGACTCCGGACCCATGACGCGCCCCTCGGTCCCGGAAGCCGACCGGCTCATCGGGGTCCGCCGGCCGGTGCTGGGCCACGGCTACGTCGTGCTCGTCGACTACATGGGCAACGACGCGGCGATCGTCCAGGCGGCCCGGGTCTCCTACGGCCAGGGCACGCGGAGCGTCCGGGACGACCGTGGGTTGATCCGCTACCTGCTTCGGCACCGGCACACGACCCCGTTCGAGATGGTCGAGTTCAAGATCCTGGTCCGGCTCCCGATCTACGTCGCCCGCCAGTGGATCCGGCACCGGACGGCGTCGGTCAACGAGTACAGCGCCCGGTACTCGATCGTGCCGGACGAGTATGACCTTCCTTCCCCCGCGGCGGTCCGCCGGCAGTCCGAGACCAACCGGCAGGGGCGGGGAGACCCGCTCGCCCCGGAGGTGGTCGAACGGTTCCGGTCCGACCTGGACCGGGTCGCCCGGGCGGCCTACTCCGCGTACGAGAAGGCCCTTGCCGATGGGGTCGCGCGCGAGACCGCCCGGATGGTGCTCCCGGTCGCCTACTACACCGAGTGGTACTGGAAGATCAACCTCCACAACCTCTTCCACTTCCTCTCGCTCCGCCTCGACGCGCATGCCCAGGAGGAGATTCGCGCCTACGCGGCGGAGATTGCCGTCCTGGCCCGGACCGTCGCCCCGGTCGCGATGGAGGCATTCGAGGAGTTCCAGATCTGCGGAATCGAGCTCAGTCGAAGCGAACAGCGGGCGCTCCGCGCCCTCCTCGAAGGGAAGAGCCCCGCCGAGGCCTGTCGGGGGGCGGGATGGGAACTCACCCGGGCCGACGGGACCCCGAGAAAGTCGGGAGAAGGGGTGGAGTTCCTGGCCAAGCTCGAGCGGATCCGGAGCCTCTGATCCATCGGGGGATCACGCGACCGGCCGATCCCGTCGGGCGGTCCAGCGGACTTCGTAGACTTCCTGGTGGTTGGGGTCGGAAGGAAACGCCCAGCGCGTGCGCAGGTGCAACGAAGGCGAGAGGGCCGCCGCGCGGATCGCCGACTCCAATTCGAGATGCAGCCCCTCGGGGGTGGTCCCCTCCAGGAGCGGCACCACCGCCCGCCAGCGAAGCGGGTGGTCGAGCGTGGGGTTCGGAGGGTGGGTCACGTCCCAGGTCACCGGCCACCGTGCGGTCAGCATCGCCTGGATCCGGGCCAGCGCCTCGGGGCTCAGCCCGGCTTCCGAATACAGCTCCACCCTCAACTCGATCGGATTGGCTTCGACCATGGACCTTCGGTGGCCGAGAAGCCCGGCCCATAAAGGCCTGACCCGGCCCCCGGAGGCCGACACGAACTCCTATAGGCTCGGGGCCGATGGCCCCGGCATGGCCCGGCGGGTGGTGCGTCTCGGGGTATCCATCGAGCCGGAACTCCTGAAGGTCCTCGACGAGTGGGTCGCCGTTCGCAACTCGGGGAGCCGGTCCGACGCGATCCGATCCCTGATTCGCAAGGAGCTCGCCGAAGAGTCGCTCACCGATCCCGAGGCCGACGCCGTCGGATGCCTCATGCTGCTTTTCCGGCACGATCTGCCCGAGATCCTCGAGCGGGTGACGGCGGCCGAGCACCGCTGGGGCGAGCACATCCGCTCGTCGTCGCACGTCCACCTCGAAGGAGGTTCCTGCATGCAGATCCTGGGGCTCGCCGGGAACCGTCGCGAACTCGAATCGGCCGCCGAAGACCTCCGGGGAATCCGCGGCGTCGCGTACGGCGGATTCGTCCTGGGGACTCCGTCCGTCGTCGGAGGAGCGACCGGGCACCGTCACCCCCATCGCCCCGGAGGGCTTGCGGAACCTTCCCGCCCCGACCCTGGGGGAGCTGCGGGCCCACCCCAGGGGTAGTTCCTCACGAGCCCGGTCGTCCTCGTCCGGACCCCTCCGGCGGTCAGGTGGTCGAGGGCAACCTGATCCCCCTCGTTGGATCGTCCCCTGATTGTCCGAACTTCCGAGCCGTGAGCGGGAGTTCATCCGCAAATTCCGTAGCCCCAAGGACGGCGCGTCGGGAGCCCCGGGGGGAACTTCGGCGTCCGGGACCCGGTGCGGCCCCACCGGCCGCTTCAGGTCCCCTCGGGAGAGCTCCTCTGGGCCTCCGGGGCTCTCATCGCGTCGGCGCGGCCGGGGTCCGATTGCACCGCGTCCCGGAACGCCCGCGTCCACTGCGCCGGACTGGCCCACCACCGTGGCACGCGACCGACCTTCACAGGGCCGGGCCAAGGTCGTCCCGTGGACCGTGATCGACCCCCGCGGCGGCGCTTGGGGAGGGCAGGTCTGTGCCCCGGGTCCACGGAAGCGGCGAGGGGATCAGTGCTCCTGCGCTCGCCAGGCACCCCGGCCCGACGAGGTGAGCTCGGAGCGGTTCGTGGCGATCACAAGGTCCCACCTCAAAGGCGAGGCGTTCCTCGCCTTCATTTCACCCCGAGTGGTCCAAGGGATCGCCCGGGAGTCGGGCTGGGTCCGACTTCGCCGCAAGCTCGATCCCGTCGCCTTCCTCGACCCCCTCGCCCTCGAGAACGGCCCTCAGCTCCAGCGCGCGGTCTCATGGCGGGGCTTTACCCCACCCATGCACTCGCAATTATTGGTGACGTCCTGTTCCGTCTCTCGCGCGGAGTGACCAGGCTCCCGAACCGCGACGGCCCGGGGCTAGGTTCAGGAAATCCTCCTTGGTCAGAGGCCCAGACTGTCCGGCGGATCCTCGAGGAGTTGCCCCGGCTGTGGTCAACCTCTTTATTAGTCAGTATGACTAATACAGTTCCATGGCACTTGCCGTCGATCCGGGACTCACAGCGTTGTTCGGTTCGGAGGACCGGGTGAAGACGCTGGCCGCCCTAGCGAACGCCGAGGCGCCCCTCACGGCGTACCGCGTCGCTTCCATGGTGGGAATCAAGCCGCCCAACGTCTACCGGGAACTGAAACGGCTGCTACAGTTCAACGAAGTTGAACGGGCCCCAACGCCCGAAGGCCGGGACGGCTGGACGGTGACCGACCCGGACGTGCGGACGCTCCTGCGCCGTCGCCTGCGGATTGTCTGGAGCCGAGACCTGATTCGCGGGGCGCGGGAGCGGGGTGAGCGGGCGGCGCTCTCGGCGCGAACCAGTTCTCGGACGCCCCTCGACCTGTCCAAGTTCACGCCGGGCCGCCCTCCCTCGGCGACGGCCCTGCGCCGACGAATTCAGAAGGACCATGTCCTGGCGAGGGCCGGGGCCCCGACCTCCATCCGCTCTGGGCGGAGCAAGGGTTGAACGCGGAGGAGCTGGGCAAGATTCTGGCCAAGGCGAGCGTCCGCGCCGAGAGGAACCTCTGGCTGGGGGCCCTATTGGGACGAGAGGCGAGCACCAAAATCGTCATCGTCGGGGGTTCGGCGATCGAGGTGTACACGAATGGAAAGTGCGTATCGGCAGACATCGACCTCGTCGGCGAGCGCCGATCGATCATCCGCACGCTGGAAGAGTGGGGCTTCCGCCATGAGGGCCGCCTTTGGTCACGGGCGGAGCTCAAGCTCTGGGTGGATCCGGTCGGCAAGCAGTACACCGGAGACGCGCGCCGACTGCGCGAGGTATCTACCCCCTATGGCTCGGTCCACCTCGCCTCGGTCGAGGACCTGATCGCGAAACGGCTGATCGAAATCAAGGTCTGGCCCCGCGTGGGCACGGAGCTATTCGACCAGGCCGTCGCCCTCGCCGCGGAGTACCCAGAGGAGCTCGATTGGGACTACCTCACCGGGGTGGCCGCCCGAGATCGCGCGGCGGATCTCGTTCCGGAGTTGCGCAACCGAGTCGCGCGACTCCCGCGCACAGTCCGCACGGCTCGGTAGGCCCGATTCGGACGCCCTCGGCTGGCGGCCGAACCGCGAGAACGGTTCGGCCGCGAGATCCGGGCCCGAGGGGATTCGAACCCCTGACCTTGCGGTTAAGAGCCGCCTGCTCTACCGGGCTGAGCTACGGGCCCAACGGTCGGGCCACTTGGCCCCCCCCACTTAAGGTCGTCGCGTCGGCGGCTCGGCCGGGACGCCCGAACCGATCCGCTCGAGGGCGGCGGCGGTCATCAGCGGGAGGAGGAGCGTCACGTCCCCCTCGACGGTCACGTGTCGGGCCGACGGCTTGACCTTCCCCCACGAGATCGCCTCCCGGGTCCGGGCGCCGGAGAGGCTTCCGTCCCACTCGACGGCGGTGGTGATGTAGAGCGCGGCGTCGAGGCCGTCCCGGAACTGGTTCCACCATATGGTGTGATGCTTCGAGATCCCGCCGCCCAGCATGATCGCCCCCGTCCGGCGCGCTCCGTAGACCAGGTCCGAGAGCTCCTGCTCGTCCCGCAGCAGGTCCAGGGTGAGGCCACGATGGTCCTGGGCGAAGAGCCAGAGCTGAGATCCGACCGCCCCGTCGGTGAGCCCCGGAACGAAGACCGGGACCTTCCGGTCGGCGGCGGCCCGCAGGAGGCTCGTCCCGGCACGGGCCGGGATGATCTCGCCCAGCGCCGCGGCGAGCTGTCGGCTCGAGAGGCTCCGCTGGCCGTCGGCCCACAGGCGGCGCAGGAGCGGCCGCATCTTCCGCTCGATGATGCCGCCGTAGTGGGCCTGGGGGATCACCAGGTTGCCGAGGCGGTAGAGCCCCCGACGGTAGAGTTCGGCGTCGTCGAGCGCCCACGCTCCATGGTAGTACGGCCGGAACGACCGGGCGAGGTCGTGGTCCAGGGTCCCGCAGGTGGTGACCACGGCATCGATGAACCCTTCCCGGACGAGGTGGGCGAGGACGCCCCGGGTCCCGGTGGCCACGATGTCGGCCGGGAACGAAAGGAAGAGCGTCATCTCGGGGTCCTTCAGCATCCGGGCGAGCAGATCGACCCCTTCCGCCATCCCCTTCGCGCTGAATCCGCCGCCGGATTCGATCCGCTGCACGAGCACGTCGAGCGAGGGGTGGTCGTCGAGCGTGATGTCCTGGACCGGACGGCGCATGGGCGCCCCCACGGGGCGGGGGGATTAGAGAACTCCGCCCAGCCCGAAGCCGAACGAATGGTAGACCAGGAGGAAGGAGACGAAGTAGCCGAGGATGGCAAACCCGTTCAGGAACGGGAGGCCGGCCTGGGCCCGCCCCCGGAGGACGAACTGCATCAGGATCGCATATCCGACCAACGAACCGATCAGGACGCCCAGCGCGACGACCAGGTTCGCGCCCACGCCTCCGCCGAGGGGGGTCGCCGGGAGCCAGGCGAACGCCGAGGTGACGAGGGCGCCCGGGATGACCACGTCACCGAGCCCCATGAAGAGCGCCGCCCGCTCTTCGGTGGGCTGGGCCCGCTGGTCGGCCAGCGTCGGGGCCCGAGGGTAATCGTAGCCGGCCCGATCCGGCATGACCATCAGGATCGGGAGCTTCATCTCGGTGACCACGTCCGCGAGCCGGATCATGTGCCGGGTCCGATAGACAGCGATGTAGTCGTAGACGGCGAGCACGCTGAGGAGGATCAGGACCGGCAGCAGGGCGAAGGAGATGCCGAGGATGGCGATGAGGGCGCCGCCGGCGAGGAAGCCGACCAGGTCGACGATGTACCACTGCGGCTCCATCAGCAGGGCCAGGTAGAGACCGACGCTCACCGCAGCGGCCAGGGGGAGGGCGATGACGGCGGTCATGCCGGCGGCGATCGGAGGGATCGGGTACGGCCCGGGAAGGACCAGCGACAAGGAGGCAAAGAGAGTGAAGTACAGGGATCCCGTGATCCCGAGCAGGATCAGCTGGCGGAGCGCGGCCACGCCGCCCTGCCGCCGCGCGAGCAGCAGGATGACGAGCGGCGCAATGACGATCACGGCGATGATGTAGAGCGGGGCGGTCACGCTCGACGGGTTCGAGCCCGTGACGAGCCCCTCCGACCGAAACGGGAGCGCGAGGGCCAACCCGGTCAGTTGGGCTCCGACGTAGAGCGCGAGCAGGCCCAGCCAGCGCAGGCTCCGCATGGCCGACTACGGCTGGACGATTGCGTAGGCGTTGTTGCCGAGCACCTTGGTGATCTTGGCATTGATCGTGGCCCCCCGCTGGGTCGCCCCGGTCACGAAGATCACGAACCCTTCCTTCTTGGCGACGCCGTCGCCCCGGCGACCCAGGTCCTCGATCGTCAGCCGGTAGACCTCTCCGACCACGACCGGGGCCTTCGGCTTCTCCGGGGTGACGACCCGACGGACCGTCACCGGACGCTGGGCGCCGCACGCCTCGCAGATGAGCAGCGTCAGCCGTCCGTCCTTCGTGAGGTGGGTGTCGGGCCGCTTGCACTCCGTGCAGATCACGTACTTCTCGGTGTAGTCGCGGATCCGCTGGGCGACCTGCTCCCGGGAGACCCGGGACTTGAGCACGCCCCGGGGCAGGTCGAGGACCCCCGGGCATCCGAGATCCTTGGCGAGATAGCCGATGAGGTGGGCCGGCTCGCGCCGGAGGACAGCCGCGATCTCCTGGAAGTTCCGGAGGACGGTGTTCTTGCCGTCGGCCATCACGTCGGGCTCCGGCACCTGGAAGCGCTCCGTGCTCGTGGTGATCGGCGGGAGTTGGGCGCGGGCGCGGGAGAGCAGGGCTTCGTACCCTTCCATGACGGTACTATCCAGCCGACCGCCCCGTAAAAGCATTCCTTGCCGTCGGCGGGAGCCCCGGGCGCCGGGCCGGTCCCGGCGGGCCTACCGGGGGAACTCGTCGAGGAGGCGGGCAACCTCCCGGAGGTCCTTGCGCTCGACCACCCGGCCGGCCGCCCGGCGGACCGTCTCGTCTTCCGGAAGGAAGGCGATGCCGAGCCGGCTGCGACGGAAGAGTCCGGCGTCGATCTCGGAGTTGCCGACGCTCGCGGTCGCCGACGGGGGGATGCCGGTCTCGGCCTGGAGCGCGGCCAGGACCGACTCCTTGTCCCGGATCGGAACCCGGACGATCCCCTCCCCCGTCAGCCGGCCCTCGGGGGTGGTTTCGACCCCGTTCGCCCAGATGTGGTCGACCCCGAGCTGCCGTCCAATCCGCCGGGCGAGCAGGTCGATCCCGCCGCTGATGATCGCGGTGGCGACCCCGCGGGCCCGGAGCCGCTCGAAGAGCTCCGGGGCGCCCGGCATCAGGGGAACCCGGTCGAGGATCTCGGCGAGGTCGCCGATCGAAAGCTCCGGCCGGTGATCCCGCCACTTCCGGATGTCCGACCGGATGAACTCCCGGTCGTCGATCCGGTTCTCCAGGAAGAGCCGGAGCGCCTCGTCGTTGTGGTCGTCGAACGCGTCGTGGACGACCCTCCACGAACTGCCGACGTCGACGAGCGTACCGTCCATGTCGAAGGCGGCGAGCCTAAGCACGTTCGCCCCGGGCGATCGCGTCGGCCTCGGCCAGCACGGAGTCGGCCGGGCGGCTCCGCCAGGCCGCCATGTTCTCCGCGACCTGCTCGGGCCGGCTGGCCCCGAAGACCGGCGCCGCGCCTTGGGCGCGGAGCCAGTGGAGGGCCAGCGAAGCCATCGGGACGCCCGCGCGTTCGGCCAGGTCCTTCAGCCGACGGGCGCGGGCCACATAGTCGGGCCACCGGTCCCCATCGAAGAACCGCTGGGCGAACCGTCGGACCTCGGGGGGCGCCTTCCGCCCGTCGAGGTACCGCCCGTTCAGGAGGCCCCGGGCGAGGGGGGTGTACGCCTCGATCAGGATCCCGTGATCCCGGCAGAACGCCTGGATCGGCTCGGCGTCGCTCCGGTCGAAGAGGTTGAACCGGACCTGGTTGACCGCGATCTTGGCCTCCGAGAGGAGATCGACCGCCTGGGTCAGCTCGTCGAGCGCGAAGTTCGAGACTCCGATGGCGCCCACCCGCCCCGACTTCCAGAGTTCCTCGAGGATGCCGAGCGAGTCCCGGAGCGGGGTCTTGGGATCGGGCGCGTGGATGAGGTAGAGGTCGACGCGGCTCCGCCCCAGCCGCTCCAGGCTCTGGGTCAGGGCCGCTCCGATCTGGTTCGGGCGAAGGTGTTCCCAGGAGACCTTGGTCGTGATGAACCCCTCGTGGGCCAGCACCGGATCCCGTTCCAGCCGCTCCCCGAGGAGCCGCTCCGACCGTCCGTTGCCGTACACCTCGGCGGTGTCGTACCAACGGATGCCCTCCGCCACTCCCGCCTCCAGGACCTGCCGGGTCCTCTCTTCGTCCGTCCGGGTCCACCGGCCGAGCGCCCAGAGCCCGAGGCCGACCGGGGGGTGGGCCTTGGCGCCCGGCCCCATCGGGATCGGCGGCTCGTCGGCCGACGACGGGGCGGCCGACGGCTTCGGGCGGGGGCGTTTCGAGGCGGTCATGCTCCCCCGGCCGACGAATCGGCGACCTTCAAATGGTCATCGAGCCGCCGGACCCTGGTCGCGAGCTCCGCTGCCTTCGCCTCCGCCTCCTGGACCACGGCCGCCGGGGCACGGCTCCGGAAGGTCGGGTCGGCGAGCCGGGCCCGGGTCTTGGCCAGGAGCTGGGCGAGCTTCTCCCGTTCGCGCTCGAGGCTGAGCCGATCGATCGACTGGACCGGGAGTTCGAGCTGGTAGTCGCCCGATGGGGCGACCCGGCGGGCCCGGGACCCTTCGGTCGGGGGCTCGTCCCCGGCCACCTCGAAGGAGAGGAGCCGGACCGCCCGGACGATCGTCGCGGCCTCCCGCATCAGCAGCCGCCCGAGCCCGGGGTCGGACGGGCGCACCCACGCCCGGGGGGTCGCCTCCAGCGGGACCTTCTCGTCCGAGCGAAGGTTGCGGAGCAGCCGGATCGCCTCGCGGACCGTCGCCATCTCCCGCTCGGCCACGGGGTCGTCGTCGGCCTCGTCGGCGACCGGCCAGGTCGCCTGGGCCAGCAGCCCCCGGGCCGGCGCGACGGCGTGCCAGAGTTCCTCGGTGATGTGGGGGACGAACGGGTGCAGCATCCGCAGGGTCCGGTCGAGCACCCGGGCCAGGACCGAACGGAACTCGGCCGGGTCGACGCCGGCCCGCCCGCCGTTCAGCGCGTCCTTGGAGAGCTCGATGTACTGGTCGGCGAGGTCGTGCCAGACGAACCCGTAGAGGGCGGTCGCCGCCCGCGTGAACTCGAAGTCGGCCAGGGCCCGGTCGACCTCCCGAAGGGTCGCGTGGCACCGCGAGAGGATCCAGCGGTTCTCGAGGGCCGTGGGCGCGGTCGGCGGGGGGGCGGGATCCTCGGTCGGGGCCCCCAGCCGGGGGAGGGCGAACCGGGTCACGTTCCAGAGCTTGGTAAGGAAGTTCCGCGCCCCGTCGAGCGCGGCGGTGCCGAACGGCCCGTCCTCGTCGGTCGGGTTCGGGAACACCAGGGCCCAGCGAAGCGCATCGGCTCCGCGATCCCGGATGACCTGCCGTGGATCGGGCGAGTTGCCGAGGTGCTTCGACATCCGCCGGCCCTGCTCGTCGCGGAGCATGCCGGAGAAGTAGACGTCCGAGAACGGGGCCCGGCCGGTGAAGGCGTAGCCGGCCATCATCATCCGGGCGACCCAGAAGAACATGATGTCCCGCCCGGTCACGAGGACCTGGGTCGGGTAGTAGCGCTCCCGGTCTTCGGAGGGGTCGGGCCAGCCGAGCGCCACGAACGGCCAGAGCCAGGAGGTGAACCAGGTGTCGAGCACGTCCGGGTCCGACGCCAGCGCGCGGGCGCCGCACGCCGGGCAACGTTCGGGCGGCTCGACCGTGACGATCTCCCGCCCGCAGGCCGTGCAGGTCGCGACGGGGATCGGGTGGCCCCAGAGGATCTGCCGGGAGATGCACCAGTCCTGGATGCCGTCCATCCATCGGTCGAAGGTGCGGTTCCATCGTCCCGGGTGCAGGGTGATCTCTCCCCGATGGACCGCCTCCCGGACCGGGGCGGCGAGGGGGGCCATCCGGACGAACCACTGGCGGGAGAGGCGGGGCTCGATGACCGCCTCCGATCGCTCCGATCGGGCGACCGAGTGGCGGTACGGCTCGATCCGCTCGAGCCGGCCCGCGCTCGTCAGCCGCGCAACGACCTGGGTCCGGGCGGCCTCCCTCTCGATGCCCCGGAACTCCTCGGGGACCCAGGGGCCGGTGAGCCGTCCTTCCTCGTCCAGGATGTCCGGCGGCCGCTCGAGTTCGGGGTGGCGCTCTCCGATCTCGAGGTCGACCGGGTCGTGTCGGGGGGTGATCTTGAGCGCGCCGGCCCCGAACCCGGGATCGACCGCCGCATCGGCGATCACCGGTACCGGGCGGTCGACGAGCGGGACCCGGACCCGGGTCCCGACGAGCGCGCGATACCGCGCGTCGTCCGGGTGGACGGCGACCGCGACATCGCCGAAGATCGTCTCGGGACGGACGGTGGCCACGACCACCCCCGCTCCGCCGTCCTCGGCCGGGTAGCGCAGGTAGTAGAGGTGGCCGTCCTCCTCGGCGTGGATCACCTCGAGATCGGAGATCGCGGTGCGCAGCCGGACATCCCAGTTGACCATCCGCTCCCCCCGGTAGATGAGGCCCTGTTCGTAGAGCCGGACAAAGACCTCGCGCGTCGCCCGGACCGCCCCCGGGTCCATGGTGTAGCGGAACCGGGACCAGTCGAGCGAGAAGCCGGCGGCCCGCAGTTGGGCGACGATCGTCGAGACGTGCTCGGACCGCCAGCGCTCGATCTCCCGGAGCGCCTCGTCCCGGGAGAGCCGATCGAAGGCCACCCCGTCGCGCTGAAGCCGGCGGCGCACCTCCACCTGGGTCGCGAGTCCCGCATGGTCGACCCCGGGGATCCAGGCGGTCGACCGGCCCCGCATCCGGTGCGCCCGGGCGAGGGCGTCCATCAGGGTCCCGCCGAGCATGTGGCCGATCGTGAGGACCCCCGTCACGTTGGGGGGGGGCAGGATCAGCGAGTAGGTCGGGCCGTCCGGCGCGTCCGGGGCCCGGAACGCCCGGGCCGCCTCCCACTCCGCCTGCCATCGGGCCTCGATCGGGCCCGGCTCGAACCGGGACGGGAGCTCCGGCCGCGCCGCCTCGGTCATGGGGCCGGCTCGCCCCGCCGCCGGGTCTGGGGGAAGAGGATGACCTCCTTGATCGAGGGGGTGCCGGTCAGCGCCATCACGACCCGGTCGATGCCGATCCCGATGCCGGTCGCCGGCGGCATCCCGTGGCGGAGCGCCGCGACGAAGTCGGCGTCGTACGCGTACCGATCCTCGCCTCCGCGGCCGACCTGCTCCCGGAACCGGAGCTCCTGCTCGTCGGGATCGTTGAGCTCGGTGTAGGCGTTGGCCAGTTCGAAGCCCCGATAGAACATCTCGAACCGTTCGACCCGGCCCGGAAGCCGGCGGTGGCGCTTCGCGAGCGGGGTGGTGAGGGCCGGGTGGTCCATCACGAAGGTGGGCCGCCCGAGGGTCGGCTCGACGTAATGCTCGAAGAGTTTGTCGAGGCAGCGGCCCGGGGAGGCTTCCGGCGGCAGCCGAGCACCGGCCTCGCGCGCGAGCCGGCCGAGGGCCTCGGGGCTGGTCTGCAAAAGTCCCGACCGGCCCATCCTCGCCTCCAGGGCCTCGACAAAGTCGATCTGGGGAAACGGCGGGACAAAGTCCCGGGCGGCCGCCTGGGCCTCCGGGTGGTCGGGCAGGAGCGTCGCCGCCAGCCGCCCGAGCCGCGCGTAGAGCCGCTCGACGAGCCCGCGCATGTCCTGGTAGTCGGCGTAGGCCCAGTAGAGTTCGAGCAGGCTGAACTCCGGGTTGTGCGTCGTGTCCCCGTCCTCGTTGCGGAAGCAGCGGCCGATCTCGTAGACCCGTTCGAACCCGCCGACGAGCAGCCGTTTGAGGTAGAGCTCGATGGAGATCCGGAGCGAAAGCTCCTCGTCGAGGTAGCGGGATCGGGTGACGAACGGTTCGGCGGAGGCCCCGCCCGCGACCGGCGTCAGGATGGGGGTTTCGACCTCCTGGAAGCCCTCCTCATCCAGGGCCCGACGGATCTCGAAGACGATCCGACTGCGGGCCGAGAACCGCTGGCGGCTCTCCGCGGAGGCGATGAGGTCCAGGTACCGGCGCCGGATCCGCTCCTCGGGGTCCTTGAGGCCGTGGAACTTCTCCGGCGGCGGCGCGATCGCCTTGGCGAGGAGCGTCACGGCGGCGACCAGAACCGACGGTTCGCCGCGGTTCGACCTCGCCGGGTGGCCCTCGGCGCCGAGGATATCGCCGGGGTCGAGATCGCGCAGCCAGCCCCGATACGGGACCTCCCCCATCTCGTCCGCCCGGAGCAGCAGCTGGAGCGGGCCCTCGGCATCCTCGAGATCGGCGAACGCCGTCCGGCCATGCGTCCGAAGCGCCTTCAGTCGCCCGGCGACGCGGACGGAGGGGCCCGGGTCGATCGCGCCGGGAGCGAGGGCCTCGGCCCGGCGACGGACCTCGCCCGAGCCCACCCGGCCCGGCCATGACCAGGGGAACGGCTCGATTCCGGCGGCCCGCAGCCGAAGGGCCTTGGCGCGCCGCTCGTGCTCGAGGGGGGTCTCGTCCATGCTCCGGGCTCCCCCAGCCGTTCGGGGGCAAAAGGGTGTGCCCACGCCGGGGCCGGCCGGGTTCAGTTGGCCGGAGCTTCCAGGGAGATCCGCTCGACGAACCCCGGCCGGTGGAGGGCCAGGTGTTCGGGCACCGGACCGTCCGGACCCGATTCGCTCCGGGGGTAGTGGAGGACCAGGAAGGCGCCGAAAAAGAACTCGGCGGTGGCATCGCCGCCCCCGATCCCGTAGCTCACATAGTCGGAGAAGTAGACGTGGACCTGACCGGCCCGGTGGCGTCGGATCGCCTCCAGGAAGCCCCGGTAGCTTTCCGAACCCTTCCGCTCTAGCTCCTCCAAGAGGTCGTGGAGGATCGGCCGCTGGGTGAGTCCCGCGAGGCCGTCGTAGGCGAGGTAGATCGCGGGCCGGGGGTCGAGCGCGACCACGTCCAGGCGGAGAACCCCTTCGACCGGCTTGGTCCGCATCGGGGGCCGCCTATCCTCTCCTCGTTATGAAACCTTCGCACCGTTCGCGCCGCCGGAGGCCCCGCCGGGGCGACCCGTCGGTCGTCCGATCTCCGGTCGGGTGGGGCGTCCGCTCCCGGGCCCTCCCGCCCCACGGTCCGGGCCGGCGGGGGGGTTTTTATCGCGGCCGCCCGTGACTCGGCCATGACGGCCAGCCCGGGGTCCGCCGCCACCACCGCCTGGGTACCGGGTCGTCGGCTCCGGCGGGGCCCCGAGGCGCCCGGCCCGCTCTCGGGGCACCGGTTCGCCGTCAAGGACCTGGTCGACGTCGCCGGGGCCGTGACGACCGCCGGCAACCCGGACTGGGCCCGGACCCACCCGGTCGCGCGGACCACCGCGCCGGTCGTCCGACGTCTCCTCCGGAGCGGGGCGACCCTGGTCGGCAAGACGGTCTGCGATGAGCTGGCCTTCAGCCTGGAAGGACGGAACCTCCACTACGGTACGCCGCTCAACCCCCGGGCGCCCGACTGCCTGCCGGGGGGCTCTTCCAGCGGGTCGGCGTCGGCCGTCGCCCGGGGGGAGGTCGACTTCGCGCTCGGCACCGATACCGGCGGCTCGGTGCGGGTCCCGGCCAGTTACTGCGGGATCTTCGGGTTCCGGCCCACGCACGGCCGGATTCCGATGCGCGGCGTCGTGCCTCTGGCGCCGGAGTACGACACCCTGGGCTGGTTCGCTCGGGATGCGGCCACCCTGGCCCGGGTCGGATCGGTCCTCCTCGGTTCCTCGGAGGACCGCCTCGTGAAGTCGATCGGGGTGGCCCGGGACGCGTTCGACCTCCTGCCGACGGCCGAGCATCGGCTCCTCACCTCGGTCATCGACCGGCGCTTTCGCCCGCATCGGAGTGTGAGGATCTTTGCGGGGGGCCGGAGGCTCTGGCTCGACGCCTACCGATTCCGGCAGGGCCGGTCGGCCTGGGCCCGGCACGGCCCCTGGATCGAACGGACCCACCCCCGGTTCGCTCCGGAGATCGCCGAGCGGTTCGCCGCCGCCTCCCATGTCACCCCGAAGGAGGCCGAGTGGGCCGACCGGACCGCCGCGACATTGGCCCGGTCGGTCCACCGGCTCCTCGGGGAGGACCGGCTCCTCCTGGTGCCGGCGGCCCCCACGGCCGCCCTCCCCCTCCGGGCCCCGGCGGAGGTCGGGGGCTCCCTCGCTCGACGGCTCGCCCTGCCGCTCGGCGCGATCGCCGGGCATTCGGGCTGCCCGGAGCTGGTGGTCCCGGTCGGGACTTGCGCGGGCCGACCGATCGGACTCGGACTGGTGGCGCCCCGAGGGTGGGACGTCCCGCTTCTCCGGTGGGCCGAAGGCCGGTTCAGACCTCGAGGGTACGGTCGTCCGGCCGGGACCTCTTGGGAAGGCTCCCGGGGGCTCTGGTCGCCCCCGGGAAGGGGTTCCGACGAAGCTTCCGCCTAGTGGTCGTGCCCGCCGCCCCCGCCACCCGCGGGACCGGCCGACTTCTTCGACGCGATGATGTCGTCGATCCGGAGCACCATCGTCGCCACCTCGGTCGCCGAGCTGATCGCCTGGCGCTTGACCCGGAGGGGTTCCACGACCTTGAGCTTCCACATGTCGGCGGCCTTGCCGTCGGCCAGGTTGACCCCGACGTTGCGGTTGGCGTGCGCCCCTTCATGGGCGCCGCGCAGCTCGATGAGGGTGTTGATCGAGTCGTACCCGCCGTTCTCGGCGAGGGCCCACGGAATGACCTCGAGCGCCTGGGCGAACGCCTCCACGGCGAGCTGCTCCCGGCCGCCCACGGTGGGGGCGAACTTCCGCAGCTTGACCGAGAGGTCGATCTCCGTGGCGCCGCCGCCGGGGCAGACGACCCCGTCCTCGACGACGCTGGCGACGACCTTGAGGGCGTCATGGAGCGCGCGCTCGACCTCCTGGGTCACATGGTCGGTGCCGCCCCGGATCAGGATGGAAACCGAGCGGGGGTTCGAGCAGCCGGTGACGAAGGTCATGTCGTCGTCGCCGACCTTCCGCTCCTCGACCTGGGCGGCCGTGCCGAGATCGGACGCGGTCAGGTCCTTCACGCCGGTCACGATCTTGCCGCCGGTCGCGCGGGCCAGCTTCTGGAGGTCGCTCTCCTTGACCTGCTTGACCGCGTAGATCCCCTCCTTGGCCAGGTAATGGAGCACGACGTCATCGATGCCCTTCTGGCAGACGACGACGTTGGCGCCGGAGGCCTTGACCGAGGCCACCATCTTGTGGAAGCTCTTGTCCTCCTCGTCGAGGAAGCTCTGGATCTGGTCGGGGCTCTTGATGTTGATCTTGCTCTCGATCTCGGTCTTCTTGATCTCGAGGGCCGAGTTGAGGAGTGCGATCTTGGCCGGGTGGACCGTCCCGGGCATCCGGGGGTGGCCCCGCTCCTTGTCGAGCACGATCCCCTCGATGAGCTCGGTGTCGGAGATGGTACCGCCCTGCCGCTTCTCGACCTTGATCTGGTCGGTGTCCGCGATCGTCCGGTCCCCCCGCTTCTCGGTCACCTTCTGGACCGCCTTCACCGCGATCTTCGCCAGGTGGTCGCGGGATCCGAAGACGCCCTTCGAGCCCATGGCGGTCGTCGCGCAGTCGATGAGGATTCCCTCATCCCCCGGCTTCACGGCCGTGCCGATCTCCTTCTCCAGGAGCCGGCGGGCCTCCTCCGAGGCCAACTGGTAGCCCCGGGTGATGACCGTGGGGTGAATGTTCTGTTCGAGAAGATACTCCGACCGCTTGAGGAGTTCTCCGGCGAGGACGACCGCGCTGGTCGTCCCGTCTCCGCACTGCTGGTCCTGCGTCTTGGCGACCTCCACCAGCATCTTGGCGGCCGGGTGCTCCACATCGACTTCCTTGAGGATGGTGACGCCGTCGTTGGTGATGGTGATGTCCCCCATCGAGTCGACGAGCATCTTGTCCATGCCCCGCGGACCCAGGGTCGTCCGGACCGCATCCGCGATCGCCCGCGCCGCCGCGATGTTGCCGCTCGACGCGCCGCGGCCGCGTTCTCTCTCCGTCCCTTCCCTCAGCACGAGAATTGGGGTGCCCTGAAGCATTGCATCCACCTGGATTGGCATAATTGCTCTTCTATATAAAGAACGCCCAGCGACCCACGTTGGGGCCGGTGGATCGGCCAACCGCCCGGCATGGAGGGGGCGGTCGGTCTCCCGGCCCCGATCCGGGCCGGCAAACCCTTACCCGAGCCGGGGCCGTAGGCGGCCGGGGCTTCAGGAATGGACCCGCGGGGAGGCTCGGCGGGCGATTTCCGCGGACTCGACTTCGGACGGCTCTGGCGCGGTCGGGAGACCACGACGGCGGTCGAACGGGCCCTGGTCGATCGCTGGCTGGCCCGGATCGACACGCGCCGGATCGTCGAGCTCGGGACCGGCGCCGGGCGGCTCACCCCCGTGGTCCACGCCCGGGCGGCCGAGTACATCGGGGTCGACCTCCATGCGGAGTTCCTCGAGCAGATCCCCCGGGACGGCGCCCCCGAGCAGAGCCTTCGGATCGCCACCGATGCCCGGACCGTCCCGCTCGCCTCCCGCTCGGTCACGGCGGCCCTCGCCGTGCGGATCTACAACTTCTTCGAGGACCCCGAGCCCCTTCTCCGGGAGGTGGCGCGGCTCCTGATCCCCGGCGGCCACCTGATCCTCGGCTACCAGCCCCGCCCCTCCGTCGCCTCGTTCCTCGACGACCTCCGGGTGCGGCCGCACCTGCCCCGGCCGCCCCGGCCGCCCGCCTGGAGCTGGTCGAGGGCCGCGGTGCTGCCGGGGGCGCCGGGCCCGTTCCCGTCCTGGGCGCCGACCCGGTCCGCGGTCCGGGCCGCGCTCGGCCGCGCCGGGTTCGAAGTGCGCGCCCGGAGCTCCTCCGGCCTGGAGGACTACGCGGGGCTCCGGCGGCTCCCGGCCCGCCTCTTCGTCCGGGGCGCCGACCTCCTCGACCCGATCCGGGTGGCCCCCACCCAGTGGATCCTGGCCCAGAGCCGCCCGTCCGACCCCGCCCCCGAGTGGATCCCCTGGGCGTCGATCGTCACCTGTCCGGGCTGCCGGGCGGCGGCGCGTCGGCCCCCGGGAACGGGCCCGCCATGCGACCGCCACCGCCTCGTCGACGCCGGGGAGCGCCGGCGCGACGGCCGTCCAATGTCGAATCCGATATTTGGACCGCATGAGGTATAGCCTCCGCCGCTCTGCCTCCGGCACGCCCATGGGACTTTCCATCGAAGTACGGGATCTCACGAAACGGTTCCCCGGCTCCCGGCCGTTTCCGTGGTCCCCGCCCGGCCGGGACTCGGTCGCGCTCTCGGGCGTGACGTTCGACGTCCGTCCCGGCGAGATCTTCAGCCTGATCGGCCCGAACGGCGCCGGCAAGACCACCCTCCTCAAGATCCTCTCGACCCTCCTCCTGCCGACCTCCGGGGTCGCCCGGATCGGCGGCGCCGACGTCGTCCGGGAGGAGTCGAAGGTCCGCTCGCGGATCTCGCTCGTGACCAACTCGGAGCGCAGCTTCTACTACCGCCTGAGCGGATGGGAGAACCTCCGGTTCTTCTGCGGCCTCTACAACATGCACGAGCAGGATCTCCGGGAGCGGATGCAGCCGCTCGCCGAGACGCTCGGCCTCACCGAGGCGGTCCTGGCTCGGGCCTACCGGACCTACAGCACCGGGACCCAGCGCAAGCTCCAGTTCCTCCGGGCCTTCGTCCTGGACACGCCGGTGCTCTTCCTCGACGAGCCGACCTCGAGCCTCGATCCGGTCTCCGCCGAGGAGATCCGCCGGGTCATCGCGACCGAATGCCGGAGCCGGCGCCAGACGGTCGTCCTGAGCGCGAACAACCTCGTCGATGTCGAGCGGCTGGCCGACCGGGTCGCGATGATCCACCGCGGTCGGCTCGAGGTGCTCGGCGCCCCGCCGGCCGGGAGCGGGGCCCAGCCGATCCGGCTCTTCGTGCGGGCCCCGACTCCGACCGTCCTCGCCGGGCTCGAGGAGTTCGCCCGGGGGGGCGACCCCGCCGAGCCGGTCCGCTGGGAGATCGACGAGCGGGCCGGCGGATCGGTCGTCCGGTGCTGGACCCGGGACCCTCGGGCGACGCTGCCCGGCCTCCTCGAATCTCTCTGGCAGGCCGGCGTGCGCGTCGAACAGGTCGACCTGCGGCCGTTCGTCCTCGAGGAAGAGTTCCTGCGCCGGGTCGACGAGGCGGGCCCGGAGCCCGAGGAGGTGCCCGGGTAGGTGGCGGTCGAAACGGTGCACCCCCTCCCCTCCGCGGCCCGGCCGGGCGGCCCGAGGGCGATCCTCCGGAAGGCCTACCTCTTCACGTACCTGCGGGGCTGGCTCGTCTGGTCGAGCTACCGGGCCCAGGTCGGTCTCACGATCGTCGGCTGGATCGTTCCGGTCTTCGTCTTCTTCCTGGTCGCGGTCTTCCTGGGCGCCGCCGGGTCGAGCATCAGCGCGCTCGACGGCTCGTCGTACATCGCCTTCTTCGTCGTGGGCCTGGCGTTCCAGGGGTTCGTGAGCAACCTGGTCGGGATGCTCGCCCAACGGATCCGCTCCGAGCAGATGATGGGCACGCTCGAGCTGGTCTTCCTCTCCCCGACGAATCCCGGCGCGGTCCTGATCTACTCGTCGCTCTTCGGGGTGCTGCTCAACCTCCTCTCGGCGGTCGCGATCATGGTCGTCGGCGTCGGGCTGCTCGGGGTCCAGCTCTCGCTCAACCTGCCCACCGTCATCGTCGCGACGATCCTGCTCGCCGTCTCGAGCACCGGGTTGAGCCTGGTCGCCGCCGCCTTCATCCTCTGGACCAAGCAGGGCAACCCCGTCGCGCTCTTCTTCAGCACCTTCACCCAGTTCTTCGCCGGGGTGCTCTTCCCGGTCGCGGTCCTGCCGGCGAGCATCCAGTGGCTGGCCTACTCGATTCCGCTCACCTTCGGCCTCGACGCGCTGCGCGCCGGCCTCCTCGCGGGCGGCTCGCTCGTCTCGGTCGCGCCGTCGCTCGGGTACATGGCGCTCTACGCGGTGATCACGATCCCGATGGGGCTCCTCCTCTTCCGGTGGGTCCTCAACCGGACCAAGGACGAAGGGACGATCGCGACCTACTGACGGGCCGGACGGCCCGCGCGCCGGGGGGCGAAGCGGGCCGTGAAGTGCGGAAGCCGCTCGGGCCGGTACGTCATCGTCAGGCCCCGGATCGACCGGCGCCGCTCGTAGACCCGCGCGACCACCTCGGCGACGTAGGCGAGGTGGCTCGCCGAGTAGACCCGCCGGGGGATGGCGAGCCGGACCAGTTCGAGGGGTTCGCGCCCCTCGGGGGTCCCCTCCCCGAACATGATCGACCCGACCTCGACAGTGCGGATCCCGCCCTCCCGGTACAGTTCGACCACGAGCGCCTGGCCCGGCAGCTCCGCGGCCGGCAGGTGGGGCAGGAAGCGGCGGACATCGAGGTAGATGCCATGGCCGCCGACCGGCCGGAGGAACGGCACCTGCCGGGCCTCGAGCCGGCGGCCGAGCTCGCGCACCTGGCCGATCCGATGCGCGAGGTAGGCGAGATCGGTCGCCTCGAGGAGCCCGATCGAGACCGCCTCGAGGTCCCGGCGGGCGAGCCCGCCGTAGGTCGGGAACCCCTCGTAGAGGATCAGCATCTCCTTGAGCCGTTCGGCGAGTCGGGGATCCCGGGTCGCGAGGAAGCCCCCGATGTTGACCAGTCCGTCCTTCTTGGCGCTCATCGTCGCGCCGTCGGCCCGGTCGAAGAACTCGCGGCCGATCGCCGCGATCGTCCGGTGCCGCTGGCCGGCCTCCCGCTCCCGGACCAGGTAGGCGTTCTCGGCCCACCGGCACATGTCCAGGTAGAGCGGCACCCGGTGGCGCCGGCAGACCCGGGCGACCGCCCGGAGGTTGGTGACCGAGACCGGCTGGCCCCCCCCGGTGTTGTTGGTGATCGTCATCATCACGAGGGGGACCTTGGCGCGGCCCTCCGATCCCAGGAGGGCGTCGAGCGCGGGGACGTCCATGTTGCCCTTGAACGGATGCTCCGACGCGGGATCGTAGGCCTCGGGGATCGCGAGGTTCACCGGGCGGGCGCCGTTGCGGAGGACGTGGGCCTGGGTCGTGTCGAAGTGCATGTTGTTCGGGACGACCGTTCCCGGCCGGGCAAGCGTCGCGAAGAGGAGGTTCTCGGCCGCCCGGCCCTGGTGGGTCGGCAGGACGTGCGGAAAGCCGGTGAGCTCCCGGACCGTGCGCTCGAACCGCTCGAAGTTGCGGGAGCCGGCGTACGACTCGTCCCCGAGCATGAGACCGGCCCACTGCCGGTCGCTCATCGCCCCGGTGCCCGAATCGGTCAGGAGATCGATCGTCACCTCCGACGAGCGGAGGTTGAAGAGGTTGTAGCCGGCCCGCTTGAGGGCGCTCTCGCGCTCCGCCCGGGTGGGGGTCGGGATCGACTCGACGACCTTCACCTTGTACGGCTCGAACTCGGGGAGCGGCTCCGCCGGTGGCATGGCTCCGCGAGGGTCCCGGTCTATATATGCCGCCCTTGGCCGTTCAGGCGAGCGCGGCCGCGAGCCGGAAGTACGCCTCCGGCGGGAGCTCCTGGGGGCGCCGACGTTCCCAGCCTTCGGGCCAGCCGGCCGCCCGGGCGAGCTCCGCCGCCGATTGGTTGCCGGCGACCTTGGGCAGCAGGTTGCCGAGCTGCTTTCTCCGCGCCGAGAACAGGCCCCGGACCGCCGACTCGAGGCGGTCGACCGAGGGGACCGGAAGGTCGCCCGTCCGGGCGGTGAGGGTCACGATCTGCCCGTCGACCTCCGGCGCCGGGTAGAACGCCCGGGACGGGACCCGCTGGAAGAGTTCGGGCGTGGCGAAGAGCCGGACGAGGATGGAGAGCCGACCGTAGTCGGCGCCGCCCGGGGCGGCCGCGATCCGCTCGGCGACCTCCGCCTGCAGGAGGACGACGATCTGGGGGATCCGGGCCCGCAGCGCGCGCAGCACGAGCGGCGTGCCGATGACGAAGGGCAGGTTTCCGACCATCCGGTCGTCCGGGCGCCAGTCGAACTCGAGGGCGTCCATCGCCCGGAGGTCGATCGCCGATCCGAAGACCCGGCGAAGGTGGGCGACGAGCCGGGGGTCCCGTTCGACCACCGTGGGTCGGTACCCCCGGCGGAGCAGCGCCCGGGTGAGGAGCCCGAGCCCTCCGCCGATCTCGACGATCCGGCCGCCCGACCCCCGGTCGACGAGCGCCGCCTCGGCGTCGGCCACGAAGGCGTCGGTCAGGAACGACTGTCCCCGGGCCCTCGACGGGCGGATCCCGAGCCGCCGGAGGGCGGCGTCGATCTCCTCCGACCGCGTCGGGATCCCCTCGACGGCGGGGGCCGGGTCCGGGCCGGGGGGATCGCGGGGGATCCGCTCATGCCGCACGAGCCCTCCGGGCCGCCCGGGCTCTTAAGCGACGCCGGGGGGTGCCCGGTCCAAGGGCGATCCCTGTCGGGAAGGGGCCCCGGAGTCCGCCCGGCCGGCCCGGTGAGGGCCCGTCGGGCGGTCCGGCCGGGCGGGGGGGTCACGGAGCGATGAAGAGCCGGTACTTGTCCTCGACGCCGGTGAGTTCCCGCTCCATCCGCGCGGCGATCAGCCGTTCGGGGTCCTTGAGGTGGACCCGCTGGGCGAGGTCTTCGAAGCTCGTGAACGGCGCCCGCCGGCGGTCGTCGACGATCGCCTGCATCGTCTTCTTCCCGATGCCGGGCAGGAGCTCGAGCAGATGGAACCTTCGGGAGACCGCCGGGGCCTCGTTGAAGAACCGCAGGTATTTTTCGGGGTGCTGGCGGACGATCTGTTCGAGGGCGACCGGGAGTTCCGACCGGGCCGCGGTCGTGAGCTCCTCGGGGGAGATCCGGCGGCGGACATGGTCGATCGGCGGGGGGGCCCCGTCGACCGGGAGGAGCGGGATGCGGCGACCGGGGACGAGGGGGGTGAGGCCGCGCGGTACGATCTCGAGGAGCTTGAGCTCCGTCTCGCCGAGCCCGTAGGCTATCGGCTGGCGGGAGTACCCCCGGTCGGTCTGCCGGCCGGTGGGCAGGTAGTCCAGAACGTACGCGAAGCTCTCCATCCCGGTCCCCCGATCATCGGTGCTGGGCCACCACTTCCAGGACCCGAGTCACGGCGGCTTCGTCGAAGGCCGAGCGTTCCTTCGCCATCAGCAGCCGGACTTCCTCCGGATACTGCGGGAGGATGTCGGCGATCCGGACCGCCAGGGTCCGGTCGATCGACGGGAGCGCTTCCAGGGCGGCGACCAGCGTCTCCGCCTGCTCGGGCGTCAAACGGGCGAACATCTCGGCGTGGGCGAGGGCCAGCGCCGCCTCCCTCGGGAGCGTGCGTCGGGCCGCCTCCTCGGTCAGGAGCTGCTTCACCCGGGCGAGCGGGATCGGCTCGGGCATCCTAGGCTCCCGGCTGGGGGATGAGGTGGATGGGAGTGGCGATCAGCTCCTTGCGCTTGCCGCCGTCCAGAAACTCGATCCGGTAGGCCCGGCCGACCTTCCCGATGACCGTCGCGACCCGCCCCTGGTAGCGGGGGTGGGGCATCCCGTGGGGATCGGACGGCTCGATGCGGACCACGACCCGGCTGCCGGTCTCGAACGACCGGAGGAACCGGCTGACCGGCGGCAGGCCGCGCTCGCGCACATCCTTCGTCGTCGCCCCGCGGCTGCGGGAGCGGAACCCCTTCGAACTCTTGACCATCGTGTCACCTCATCCTAGCCCGCCGACTCCTCGTCGTGGATCTCCAGGACATCGAGGAACTCGACCCGGCAGGGGACTCCGAGCTCTTGGGACAGATTGGGCTGCGTGCGACCATCGTCTCCCTCCACCCACTCCTTCACGTACGTACCGCTCTGGGTCCTTAGGTCGATGGTGTAGACGCCGTCCGTCGCCGCGACCAGTTCGGCCGCGACGATCCGCCGCGGTCGAACGCGGTCCGATCGGCGATGGGCCACCCGGGTCGGGGTGCGCTGGGCAATCTCCCGACCGACGAAGAGTGAGAGGGCCCCCTTAACCTTTGCTTCCGGCGCGTCGCACCGGATCCCCACGCGGTAGCTTTTCTCCGGCGCCGCCTCCTTGACCCGGAGGACCTCGGCCGCATCGGCCCCGGCGAGGCCGATCACCCGCACCCGGTCCCCGACCGTCCGCTGAATCTCCTCGGCGAGCGCCGCCAGGTCGAGCGACCGCCGGGCCGGCCGGACCAGCTCGAGCACGAACGGCCGCCCGCGGCCGAGCATCCGGGCGTCGATGTCCTCCCGCCCCATCCCGTGGAACTTGGTCGCGGTCGCTCCGCTCTGGGCGAGGGCGGGCGCGCCGAGGAGCTCCTCGACGCTCGTGGGGTAGGTCTTGCCCGTCCCCTGGCAGTCGGCGCATCCCCGGCCCTGACAGCGCCGGCACGGCCAGCGGGTCTGCGGAAGGCTGCGGTCGAACTTGAGGTAGCGGCCCTTGAGGTAGAGCGGCAGGGGGGTGATCTCGACGATCCCCGCGCTCACGTCGGCCAGGAAGACCATCTCGGGCGCCTGGGGGCCGCCGACCGCCCCGGTCCGGGCCTCGATGAGCTTGCCCCACTCCCGGTTGAAGGCGGAACGGATGCTCTCGCCCCAGGGGGTCCCGATCTCGGTCCAGAGCGCCTCCTCCCGGGCGAGGAGTTCGGGATCCCAACGGGACCCGCAGCTGAACCGGTGCCACTCGAAACCCTCGGAGGCCCGGAGCGCCCGGTCGACCCAGATCGCCCCGCGGTCGAAGGTCCCCCGGCAGAGAGGGCAGTCGGCGGCCGGCGCCGCCCGGAACTCGGGCACCCGCTCGGCGATCCGGGCGGACCGTTCGGGGTTGGTCCAGCCATGGCCCCAGCGGCCGAAGAGCCGTCCGAGGCACTCGGCGCAGAGCGATCGGCCGACCGCGCGTCGGGCCACGACGGCCACGTCGTCCCCGACCTCCAAGGGGGCCCGCACCTCGACCACGGCCCGCCGACGCACCGGGCGCCTTGAGGTCACCGCCCCCCCGTCGGGCGGCGACGCGGGGCTCCGGGGCGCCGGGGCGGGGGCCCGAAGCATCTTATCGAGGCCGGCGCTAGCGCGCGGAGGGCCATGCCGTCGATCACCGAGGAGGAGCTGACGCGGGCGATCGAGCAGACCCTGGTGGCCCACGGCAAGATCCCGATCACCGAGGCCCGACCGACCGCGCAGACGATCCTGCAGTATTTCGGGACCGACGATTCGATCCTGGACAACCAGCTCTCGAACGAGGACCGGGACCGGTTCTACCTGCTCGAGGAGGAAGGACTCCTGACCAGCGAGGAGGAGGAGGCGACGGTCCCCCACGGCAAGACCTGGCGGATCCACTACTGGCTCCTCAAGAAGGGCCGGATCCGCTCGGCCGCCACGCCCCCGAGCGGGGCGCCCGACCTCGGGGCGAACGGGGTCTACTCGTCGATCGCCGACAACGAATGGCGGCGGCGGGGCGACTCGGCGGACCCGACGGAGCCCCGGGCCCCCCCGTAGCCGACGTCCGGCTCACCGGCGGCCGGGGCCCGACGGGCGGGCCGGCGGGCCCGGGTACTTGGGCCGGAACCGCGCCGCCCCCTGGAGGGCCGGGAAGTCGGTCTCGGAGATGAGCCCGCGGATGTAGCCGAACGCCAGCAGGGCAAAGGCGACCGCCGCGACGAGGGCGAGGTCGCTGCCCACGGCGCCGATCGAGTTCGAGACTCCGAGGACGAGCAGGATCGATCCGACCGAAGCGAGGGCGTTGAACCCGGAATGCATCCCGACCGCGGCGAGATAGTACCGGCCGGTGACCGACCGGGGAGGGACCCCGACGCGGCTCTGGGCGTAGCCGTAGCCGAAGACCGCGGTGCTGCTCGCGTGGAGAAGGACCGACGAGATGCTCCGGACAAGGATCAGCAGGATGCCGGCGGCGAGCCCGCCGACCAGGAAGGCGCCGAGGCCGTAGAGGAGCGTCTCGAGGAATCCGAAGCCGAGCCCGACGCTCGCCCCCAGGACCGGGCCGTCGGCGACCGTCCGGATCCGGTTCCGGTAGTAGACGACGCCGCTCGCCTTCAGCCCTTCCTCGATGAACGGCGCGATGACCAGGACGAGGAAGAAGAGCCCGGCGCTCGAGTTGCCGTTGAGGAAGGCGAACTCGGGGGCCGGGTACGCCTGGGCGAAGCTGGTGCCGACGCCGACCAGGATCCCCTCGAGGATGCCGGCGATGAGCGTCGCAAAGAAGGCGCCGTAGGCGAACGCCCCGAGGATCGAGCCCCAGGCTTCGGTCCGGTACCGTTCGCTCCCCCGGACCATCTCCAGGTAGAGGACCGTGGGCACCAGGGCGACCACGACCAGGATGACGAGGTCGAGGAGCCCGGTGGTCACGTTCATGGGGTGACTTCCTTCGTCGCCGGGTACCGGTAGAACCCTTCCCCGGTCTTCCGGCCCAGCTTCCCCTCCGCGACCAGCCGGCGGAGCATCGGTCGGGCCTCATACTTGGGGTCCCTCAGGCCCTCGCGGAGGACGTCGAGGATCGAGAGGGCGGTATCGAGGCCGACCAGGTCGGCGAGTTCGAACGGGCCGAGCGGGTGGTGGAAGCCGAGCCGGTAGGCGGTGTCGATGTCGTCGCGGGTCGCGACCCCCTCCTCGAGCATCCCGATCGCCTCGTTGAGCAGCGCCGCGAGCGCCCGGGTCGTGACGAAGCCCGGACGGTCGGCCGAGCGGACCACCGTCTTTCCCAGTCCCCGGGCGAACGCCTCGGCCCGGGCGGTGACCTCGGGCCGGGTCCGCGCCGAAGGGATCAGCTCGACGAGCGGCATCTGGAGGACCGGGTTGAAGAAGTGGAGGCCGACCAGCCGTCCCGGATCCCCGAGCTTCTCGGCGATCCGGCCGATCGGGAGCGACGAGGTGTTCGAGGCGAGCAGAGCGTGCGCGGCGGCGCGCGCCTCGGCCGAGGCCAAAAGCTCCTGCTTGAGCTCGAGCTTCTCCGGGGCGGCCTCGAGGATCAGGTCGGCCTCCGCGCACGGTCCGAGGTCGGGGGCGACCCGGATCCGGTCCCGGGCCGCCGGGAGCGCTTCGGCCGGTAGCCCCGCCTTCGCGGCGGCCCGGTCGAGCAGCCGGCGCGCCGCGGCCGCGCCCTCCTCGGCGAGCTCCCTCTTGAGATCCTCGACCCAGACCGTGTGCCCCCCGAGGGCCGCCTGGGCCGCGATCCCCCGGCCCATGATGCCGGCGCCGATCACGACCACGGTGCGAACGGGCCGGGGGGCGGGGGCCGGGTCGGTCATGCGGTCTCCGGGAAGGACTTCACCAGGGACCGGTAGCTGCACGAACGGCATAACTCCTCGGAGGCCGGTTCTCCGCAGGCCCGACAGCGGGTGGGGGCGCCGGTGCCCGGGTCGGCCAGCAGCCGGTCGACCAGCTGCGCCTGGGTCCGCAGGAGCGACTGCCGGGTGCCCGGCAGCGCCTCCTCGAGGCGGAAGAGCGTCTCGCGGAAGAGGTTGCGGCTCGCCCGGCCGGCGTACGGGCATTCGCCGTGGTCGAACGGGAGCTCCCGCAGGCGGGCGAAGAGGTAGACCTCCCGTTCGGGCACCCGGGCGAGCGGGACGATCCGGGGAACGAGGCCGGGCTGCCGGAGCCGATGGGGTGCCATCCGGGGGAGCCGCGCCAGATCGCCGCGGACCAGGTTCATGAGGATCGTCTGGGCCAGGTCGTCGAGATTGAACCCGAGGACCAGCGCATCGGCGCCCAGGTCCCGGGCCGCCCGGTTGAGGAGGGTGCGGCGCCAGACGCCGCAGAAGGAGCACGGGACCGTCCCGGGGAGCCGGCGGGCCGACCGGTCGGTCGTCGTCCCGATCTCGGTCTCGGCCCGGATCACCCGGTGTTCGACCGAGAGGCGGCGGGTGAGCTCCTCGGCGGCCCGGAGCGTCCCGGGCCGGTACCCCCGGATCCCCTCATCCACGGTGATCGCCACGATCCGGACGTTGGGGCGGCGCCGGAAGTACGCCTCGGTGAGGAGCAACGCGGCGCTCGAATCCTTCCCCCCGGACAGGGCGACCGCGAGGGTCCCGCCCGGGAACCGGGGCATCTGGCGGTGGAACTCGTGCCGGGCGCGCTCGACAACCGACCGGTCGAAATGCCGGTCGCACAGGTGCTCGCCGCGGTACGGCTGGTCGATGAGGGCCGGGCGGTCGCACTGGGAGCACAGCACGGACCGGTCAGGCGCCGGCGCCTATTTGAACCGGGGGCCGCGGTTCCGATGGGACCATACGGTTATTAGGCCCGGTCCCGCCGACCGAACCGCGCATGGCGGTCTCCTCCCCTCCCCGGCCCCGGAGCCTCGCCCGACGGTTCGAGGCCGCCCCGGGCTCGGGCGAAGCCGCGTTCGATCCGGCCGCGATCGTCGAACGGTTCGCCCGCCAGCTCAAGACCCAGGAGCGGAGCCCGTGCACGGTCAAGCAGTACACCCACATCGCCCGGACCTTCCTCGCGTTCGTCGCGAAGCCGCTCGAGGAGGTCTCGCTCCGGGATCTCGAACGGTACCGCGAGCACCTGGTGCTCCAACGGCACTACGCGAAGAACTCGGTCTACACGACGGTCCGGGGTCTGACCTGCCTCTTTCGGAGCTTCGGGCTCGCCATCGCCGAGGGGCTCGAGGTTCCGCGGCGGCCCGAGCGGCTCCCGCGCTACCTCTCGCCCGAAGAGACCCACCGCCTCCTCGAAGTCGTGGCCGGGTCTCCCCGGGACTCGGCGATCGTGCACGTGCTGGCCTACGGGGGGCTCCGGGTGAGCGAGCTCTGCGACCTCGAGGTCCACGACATCGACTTGGACCACCAGATCCTCCATGTCCGGTCCGGCAAGGGCGACAAGGACCGGGAGGTCGTCCTGGACCCTCTGGCCCGGGCGGCGATCGAGCGGTACCTCGGCGTCCGGGAGTCCGGCCGCCGGTCCTCCCGGCTCTTCCCCGTCGGTCCGGTCTCGGTCGAACGGCTGATCCGCCGCTCGGCCGAATCGGCCGGGATCGCCCGCCGGGTGACCCCGCACATGCTCCGCCACACGCTCGCCACCTCCCTCCTCGCCGGGGGGATGGACATCCGCTACATCCAGAAGCTGCTCGGCCACGCCTCGGTCGCGACGACCCAGATCTACACCCATGTCGACACGAGCGCGCTTCGGACCGCCTACGAACGCGCCCGGCCTCGGTATTAACACCTCCCGCTTCCGGCCCGCATGCCCTCCTCCCGTCGGCCGGCCTCCGACGCCCGGTCCGGTCGGCTCAAGCGGGACGCGCTCGCGATCGCCCGGGCCGGGGTGGCGGCGGTCGACCCCTACCGGGCGGTCGCCCGGGCGATCCGGCGCCGGGGCCGGACGCTCGAGATCGGCGCCCACCGGTTCGACGTGCCGCCCGGCGCGGCCCTCCACGTGGTCGCGCTCGGCAAGGCGGCGTCGGCGATGGCCGACGCGGCGCTCGACCGGCTCGGGCCCGGCGCGTCGGGGATCGTCGCGACCGCGCGGGGCTATCCGGGGCCCCGGCATGCGATCCGGTGCGTCCGGGGAAGCCATCCGATCCCGGACCGCCGGAGCCTCGCCGCCGGCCGGTCCCTCCTCGGCTACGTGCGCCGGCTGGCGGCGGAGGATCGGGTCGTCTTCCTCGTGAGCGGGGGCGGCTCGGCGATCGCCGAGGTACCGGCCCCGGGGATCACCCTCGCGGAGATCGCCGAGACCACCGATCTCCTCCTCCATACCGATGCCCCGATCGAGGAGATCACCGCCGTGCGGCGTCACCTCTCCCGGATCAAGGGGGGCGGGCTCGCCCGGGCGGCGCCGACGCGCCACCAGATCACGCTGGCCCTGAGCGATGTCGTCGGGGACCGGCCGGAGGAGATCGCCTCCGGACCAAGCGTGCCGGACCCCACCCGGTTCGTGGACGCGGTCGCGGTCCTCGCCCGACACCAGCTCCTCGGCCGGGTGCCCCCGACGATCCTCCGGCACCTGCGGGCCGGCGCCCGGGCCGAACGGAATCGGACGGCGGCGGCGCCGATCCCCCTCGGGCCGTTCCTTCCGGTCGCGACGAACCGCCAGGCGCTCGACGGGGCGGCCCGGGAGGCGCTCGCCCGCGGCTATCGCCCGTGGATCATTTCGTGTGAAGTGACCGGCGAAACCCGGGACGTCGCCCGGATCCATGCCGAGATCTTGGCCCACCCGCCGCCGACCGGCGGCCGGGACCGTCATCCGTGGTGCCTCCTTTCCGGCGGGGAGACGACCGTGGCCTTTTCGGGCCCGCCCGGTCGGGGCGGACGGAACCAGGAGTTCGCCGTCGCCGCGGCCCGGATCCTGGACGGCCGGGCCGGGGTCGGCCTGCTGAGCGTCGGGACCGACGGGATCGACGGGCCGACCGATGCCGCCGGCGGGTGGGTGGACGGTGGGACCCTCCGGCGGGCCGGCCGGCGGGGGGTCGACCTGGCCGAGGCCCTCCGGCGGCACAACGCCTACCCAGCGCTGCGCCGGTTGGGCGATCTGATCGTCTGGGGACCGACGGGGACCAACGTGATGGACCTCCACGTCGGGCTGGTCCGTCCCGGGCGTCGGGTAGCACGAATTTCAAAAGCGACATAACGCTTATCCCGCCGCCCGCCTCGCCGCAGTCGCATGCCGTCGCCCGGAACCGGCGGGGCTCCGGCGCAGGAGCCTCATCAGCTGCGCCGGGGCGTCCTCCACCTCTTCGACCTCATCCCGCTCTCGACGTCCAGCGTCGCCCCGACCTTCAGCATCGCCGCCGCCTTCGGCGTGATGGTCGCCTACGCCGGGCCGCAGGCGATCATGTCGGTGGTCGTCGCCTTCCCGTTCTTCCTCTTCGCCGCGCTGATCTTCCGGCAGCTCAACATCCACTACCCGCATTCGGGGGCGTCGTACCACTGGGGGGCCCGCATCGTCGGCCGTCGGTTCGGCGGGCTCCAGGCGTGGATCGTCACCCTGGCCTACTTCCTCTCGCTGCCCCCGATCCTCGTGCCGGCCGGCGCCTACACCCTCTCCCTGCTGGTGGCCTTCGGCCTCGCGAGCCCGGCGGTCGCGGGCAGCATCTTCTGGCAGTCGATGGTGGGGATCCTCTGGGCGCTCGTCGCCGCCCTGCCCCTCCTGCTCGGGGCGAAGCCGACCGCCCGGTTCACCGAAGGGTTCCTGGTCGTCGAGGGGGTGATCCTCGCCCTCTTCCTCGGGATCGGGTTCTGGGCGCTCCCGACCCATACGGTGAACCCGTTCCAGATCGGCTGGTTCTTCTCGTTCGGCATCCACCCGCTCGACTTTGCCCTTGCGCTCGTGGTCGTCGCGACGATCCTGGACGGCTGGGAGATCGACAGCTACGCGTCGGAGGAGTCGAAAAAGCCCCGGGAGTGGCCCGGCAAGTCGGGGATCGTCGGGCTCGTCTCGGTCTTCGCGATCTACCTCGTCACGATGCCGCTCCTGATCCTGGAGACCCCCCTGGGCGCGCTGGCCTCGAGCACCGACCCGCTCGCCACCTGGATGGGCGGGGTGCTGCCCGAGGGGGTCTGGGGGATCGACCTCGCGGTGATCATCTCGACCGCCTCGTCGCTCTGGCTCACCGCCTTCATCCTGAGCCGGGCCTGGTACGCGATGGGCCGCGACGGCCTCCTCCCGAAGCCGTTCGCCCGGGTCCACGCGCGGTTCAAGAGCCCGTGGGTGGCCGTCGCGGTCATCACGGTCGCCGAGGTGGCGGTCCAGCTCTCCGAGCTCACCTCCTCGTCGGTCTTCGCCTTCTTCAGCCTCGTCCTGACCGCCGCCGGGATTTTCCTCCTCGCCGAGTTCGCGCTCGACAGCGTCTCGGCGACCGTCCAGTTCCGGGGGCGGCACCGGGGCCTCGGCCTCGAGGCGCCCGGGCCCCACGTTCATTCGATCTACCGGTGGCTCGCCCCGATCACCGCCGGGGCGATGTTCACGATGATCCTCCTCGGCTTCCTGACCAACGCGACCCTGCTCTACGCGTCGGCCGGCCTCCTGATCCCGGCCGTCTACTTCGTCGCCCGGTCCCGACGGGCGCCCGGACTCGGCGTCCCGCTCGAGGTCGGGGCCCCGCTCGGGGCCGGCGTCGAGTACGGCAGGAAGTAGTCGGCCCGGTGCGGTTCGTTCCAGTCGACGTAGACCGACTTCATCTGGAGGTAGTCCCGGACGCCCCAGACGGTCCCTTCGCCGCCCAGGCCGCTCTGCCGGAACCCGGCGTGGTAGCCCTGGGGGCTCTCGGGGCCGACCCGGTTCACGTAGGTCTCGCCGTAGCGGAGCCCGTGGATCGCCGACTCGGCCCGCCGGAGGTCCCGGGTGAAGACGAAGCTCGACAGGCCGTAGCGGCTCGCGTTGGCCCGCGCGATCGCCTCCTCCCAGTCGCGGAAGGTCAGGATCGGCAGGACCGGGCCGAAGATCTCCTCCTGGGCGAGCGGGTTCGCGTCGTCGACCTCGGTCACGACGGTGGGGGCGTAGAAGGCGCCCCGGGCGAGCGCGGGATCAGTCGGGGGGGCTCCCCCGGCGACGATCCGCCCGCCGGCGGCGACCCCCGCGGCGACATCCTTCGCGACCTGGTCCCGGGCGTGGAGGGAGCAGAGCGGACCGAGATCGGTGCCCGGGCGGGTCCCCGGGCCGAGGGTGAGCCGGCCGACGAGCTCGGTGACCTTCCGGACGAACGCGTCCCGGACCGTCGCGTCGACGTAGACCCGCTCGGCCGCGATGCAGGCCTGCCCGACGTTCCAGAACCGGGCCCAGACGGTCGCCCGGGCCGCCCAGTCCAGGTCGGCGTCGGCCGCGACGAGCACCGGCGCCTTGCCGCCGAGTTCGAGGAGGCACTTCACGACCCCCGGGGCGGCGAGCTTCAGGACCTCGACGCCGCTCGCGGTCGATCCGGTCAAGGTGACGGTCGAACAGGCCGGGTGGCCCACGAGCGCGCGGCCCATCTCCGGGCCGGGGCCGGTGACGACGTTGAGGACCCCCGGCGGGAGCCCCGCCGCGTGGAGGGTTTCCGCGATGAGGAGGCTCGAAAGCGGGGTCTGGCTCGACGGCTTCAGGACCATCGTGTTGCCCCCGAGCAGCGCGGGGGCGATCTTGCGGGTCACGGTCGACGCCGGGAAGTTCCACGGCGTGATGCCGACGACGACGCCCCGGGGCAGCCAGAGGAGCCTCAGGCTCTCCCCCCGGGGAAGCCCCTGGACCTCCTCCCCCGTGAGGTTCCGGGCGAACGCCGCGTAGAACTCCAGATTGTCGATCGCCCCCTCGACCTCCGCCCGGCTCTCCACCAGGACCTTGCCCATCTCCCGGGTCATGGTGAGCGCGAGCTCCTCTGCCCGAGCCCGCAACCGGAGCGCCGCCTCCCGGAGGATCTTCGCCCGCGCGGCGGCGCCGATCGCCTCCCAGGCCGGCTGGGCCCGGGCCGCCGACTCGATCGCCGCCCGGGCGTCGTCGGCGGTCGCCCGGACGACCTGGGCGACGGTCGTCCCGTCGGCCGGGTCGGTCACGGAAAAGGTCGGGCGGCCGTCCGCGGCCGCCGGCTGATTGTCGAGGAGGAACGATCGCGTGCGGGATTCGGCCATGCCGACGGCAAGGACGGAGGGGCTATACCGTTCGCGCCGGACCCCGGATCAGAGGCGACGGCCCGCGCCGAGCAGGTCCCGGGCGACGTTCCACCAGGCCACCCGTCCCCGGAGCGCGCCGCGGGCGAGCCGGTCGAGATGGGGTCGCCCGGATCCGTCGACAAAGTAGAGGTCGTGCAGGAGGGCGTTGATCGCCTCGGGGTACGCCCCGTAGAGTCGGGGGTTCGCGAAGACCTTCGGGAAGCCCCGGTGGGTGCGGAGCTCGCGGAGGACGAACGACGCCTCGAGGCCGGCCACGTACCGCTCGAGCCGCGCGGGCGCCGGGTCCTTCGCGAGGGCCGCCTCGGCGGCCACCCCGCCGGCGATCCGCCCGGACTCGAGGGCGAAATCCATGCCCCGGAGCGTGAAGCCGGCGTTGAGGAAGAGGCCGGCGGCCGACCCGGCGACGAGATAGCCCGCCCCGGCCAGGGCGGGCAGAGCCCGATATCCGCCCTCGGTCACGAAGCAGCCGCTGTACTCGGCGAGCTGGCCCCCCTCGATCCATCGGGCGACGAGGGGGTGCTGGAGGAACTCGTCGAACAGCTCGTCGACCGAACGGTGGGCGGCGACCAGCGAGCGGAGGTTCGCGATGAAGCCGACGGAGAGGCTGCTTCGGTTGGTGTAGAGGAATCCTCCCCCTTCGATCCCCGACGGGTGGCCGATCGTCGTGATCTGGACGCCGTCCCCGTGGCGGAGCTGGAACCTCTCCTCCAGCGTGCCGGTGGGGAGTTCCAGGACCTGCTTCACGCCGACGCCGACCACCGACGGGTCGGCTTCGGGTCGGGCGCCCGGACCGCGGACCAGCAGCGAGTTCACCCCGTCGGCGAGGATCGTCACCTCGGCCCCGATCTCGTCGTCGCCGGTCCGGACCCCGATCACGCGCTCGCCGTCCCGCAGGAGCCCGTCCACCTGGACCCCGTAGACCGGGACCGCGCCCGCGGCTTCGGCCCGCTCGGCGAGCCAGGAGTCGAGGCGGTGCCGCAGGACGCTGAAGGAGTTGAACGGGGGCCGGCCGAAGGCCGCGTCGAAATGATCGACGCTGACCGCCCGCGCGCCGGTGAGAACGGAAAGGATGTTGCGGACGATCGGTCGTTCGACCGGCGAGGGATCCGACGCCCAGAACTCGGGGACGATCTGCGCGAGGCCGTGGCCGTAGAGAAGTCCGCCCGAGACGGTCTTCGTCCCCGGCGCCTTGCCGCGCTCGATCAGCAGGACGCTGCGGCCCGCGGAGGCGGCCGAATGGGCCGCCGCAAGACCGGCGAGGCCGCCCCCGACCACGACGACGTCAAACCGCTCCATCGGGGGTGGATTCCGCCTCAGGTCTTAGCGTTCCCGCCTGGGGCGGTTCCGATGCTGAGCCATGGCCCGGGATCGGACCCATCGGGGGCCGAGCCGACACCGTAGAGGGGTCTACGCGTCGTCCCGGGGCCGACGGCGCCGCCGGTCGTCCCGGTCCCCGGAGTCGGCGCGCCGGAACGAAGGCCGGCGCCGGAAGCCCCCGTCCGGCGGGCCCCGACCCCGTCCGCCGCCCGGCGTCCATTCCCGGCGACCGCCCGGCCGGAAGCCTCCGCCGCCGCGCCGGTCGCCGCTCCAGCCGCCGCCTCCGCCCCGGCCGCGGCCCTCGGACCTCGGCGGAAGGCTGAAGCGGTTGCCGCAGGAGCTGCACTCCCCGGCGACGGTCCCGTCCGGGTTGGTGGAAAATCGGAGGGCGCCCCCGCACTCCCGGCAGGGTCGCGTCGGGGGGGCCGACCCGAACTCCCGGTCCCTCGGGCGGGGGGGAGGTCGGCGGCCCCGATCGGAGGGCGGGTACGACGGAGCCTCGCGGTCGGCCTCCGCGAGGACGTAGGCGACGGTCGTTCCGCAACTCCGGCAGACTGCCTCGATGCCCTCTTCGTCGGTCGAGCGGAACCCGACGGGGGCATGGCATTTCCCGCAGGTCGGCCCGTCGGGGGCCGGCGGGGAGACGCCCGGCGCGACGACGGTCGTCCCCTCGGCGGCGGCCTCGTCGCCGGCGAGGGGGGAGATCTCCTGGATCACGAGCATGGGGCGGCCGCAGTCGGGGCAGGTGCCGCTCATCATGCGCGCGCTTCGAACACTGACTTCGACTGCGGTACCGCAGTCCGGACAGGTGCTGGTCATTGGTTTCCTTGGAGCAGGAGGTACGCGGTGGCTCATTACGAGGAGGTGACCCTCCGGGAGTCCCACGCGGTGGCGGATCCCCCTCCCAAAGGCCCTTAACCGCCGCCCGAGTGGGGGGGCCGTGGCCGCCAAGCTCCCGATTTCCGAACGGCTCGGGGTCGATGCCTTCACCTCCGACCGGGAGAGCCACCTCACCCTGGATGATCCGGCGAAGTGCGTCACGTGCGTCCTCAAGCCCTGCCTTGAAGTCTGTCCCGCGAAGGTCTACGAGTGGCAGGACGGGCGGCTCGTCATCCACCACGAGAACTGCCTGGAACTCGGCGCCTGCCGGATCGCCTGCCACCAGCTGGGGAACGGCGCGCTCGTCTGGCGGTTTCCGCGGGCCGGTTTCGGCGTCAGTTTCCGTTACGGCTGATCGCCGGGCGGCGGCATCTCGGGCACCGAGATGTACGGCAGGGACGCCAGCAGGACCAGATTCTCGGCCCGCCGAAGGAGTTTCTCAAACCCGGGCCGGGAGATCCCCATCCGACGCGCCAGATCCTCGGTCCGGACGTGCCGGGGCACCCGGTAGTAGCCGGCGGTGGTGGCGAGGCCGAGCGCCGCCCGCTGCCGGTCGGTCAGCCGGCCGAACAGGCGGCCCACCGAGACGATCGTCGCCCCTTCGAAGCCCAGGCTCTCGAGCGAGTGGAGCGAGATGTCGACCGAGTCGACCTGCTGACGGAGTTCCTCCAGGGCCCGCTGGACCGGGGGACCCTCGTTCAGCAGGAAGTGGTAGGTCTCCCCCTCGGAGGTGTAGCTCGACGGGGGAAGGTAGAGGGCCTCGCCGCGCTCCACCCGGGGGATCACCTGCCCCCGCCGGCAGCAGGCGCAGTCGGAGAACCGGACCAGGGCGGCTCGATCGTCGGGATCATGGTGGACCGATTCACCCCCCTGCTCCTGGTACTCCGCCACCAACCGGTCGAGCCCCTCCCGGGTATCGGAATGAATCTCCAGGTAGGCGTTCCGCCCCCGGTGGCAGAGGTGGGTGACCCGGAGCCCTTCGACGGCCCGGATCGGGTTCGAGTACGGGCAGTCGTGCCGGACCGTGAACTTGGCCGTCCGCATCGCCGGAAATTCTCCCTCCCCCGACCCCGCGTTACATAGGTAACCCGTTAGATGAAGCTACCCGCGGAGATGGACCCCCCGTGAGAACCATGCCGACCTTCGAGATCGAGCACACGTGGGACGCCAACCAGACGAATGCGGTCGTGAGCAAAGTCCAGGAGGCGGTCCAACTGGCCTCCGCGGGCAAGGTGCCGGCGGGGTTCACCCCCATCGCGATCTATGGACTACCGGGCGAGACCCGGGCCCGGTGCGTGTGGGAGGCGCCCGGCTCCAAGGAGCTGGAAGCCCTCTACGCCGGTCTCGGCGTTCCGACCCGCCGGACCATCCGGGCAGTCAACCCCTTCTATCGCCGACCGTAGATCTCCGATCAGGGGCCCGACCCCGACCCCCGGGGCGACCCGGGGGTTCCCCGCCGCGCGTCAGGGCTAACAGGCCGGTCGATCTGGGCCCCATCGAGGATGTATGAACACCGTCCCGCCATCTCCCGGGCCCGGCGACTCCGATCGCCGCTGCCCGAGCTGGCTGCTGAACCTCCCAATGCGGCGGACGCTCTCCCCGATGCGCCGCTGGCTGGAGCGGTGCGGAGTCCACCCGGGAGAGACCGTCGCCGACCTCGGCGCCGGTACCGGCCTCCTCCTGCCTTGGGTGCTGGCTCGGGTGGGGGATTCGGGCACCGTCTGGATGGTCGACATCGACCCCCGGAACCTGATGGTGGCCCGGCTCAGGATGGGCGGAACGGCGCGGTTTGCTGAACGGGTCCGATGGATCGCCCGCTCGGCCGCCGATCTCCCCGAGATCCCCTCCCGGTCGGTCGATCTGGCCCTCTCGTTCGGGCTTCTCTGCTGCATGGTCCAGAAGGAGAAGGCGGTCGACGAGCTGTACCGGATCCTCAAGCCCGGGGGCCGGGCCCTGGTCAATTTCCACTGCCTCGACCTGCCGATCTCCGAGCGGGCGCGTGCGCTCCGGATGACCCGGGAGCGATGGCAGCGGCTTCGGGCGCGGGCGCCGTGGGAGCCGCTCCCCGGCCTCGCCCATGGCCGCTGGATCCATACGGAATGCCTTCGCAAACCCGCCGTGGCCCGCGGGCTTTCACCGGCCGCTTAGGGCCCGCGGGGGTCCGGCGCCTCACGCGGCAGGGAAGCTCCGCCGGGTCGACGCATCGCCTGGACCATGGATGGGGCCGCGGGCCCTCGACGACCGCAACGAGCGGCCGGAGAATCCCGTCTCCCCGGCCCTCGGGCTCCCGGTCGCCCTCCCCCGGTGGGGAGTTCGCGTCCGGTCTATCCGCGGACTTCGAAGGATCGCCCCTCCGTGGAACCCTCCGCTATGTGCTTCCGTCCTCGCCTTCACGGACGGGGCCGTTGGAGGTGGTGAACGAACTTGATGACGGCCTTCTCTTTTCTTCAGTCGGTGCGCCAACCCTCGAAGTAGCCGGGCGCCTCGTATCGGTCGCTTGGCCGCCCCGCGGGAAGGGGATCCCCTCCAGGTCTGCAACGACGCTGGTCCATGAGGCGATCCAGTTGGCAGGCGATCCCTCGCCAAGGAGCGAGTGAGCGGGTCCGTCCCTGAGCCCGAAACCCGGATTATAGGTGGGATATCTCGACGGGCTCGGGCGGCGACTCGACAGGGTGGAAGAGCAAGCCCTAAATATCGTGTCGAGACTTAGCACCCCGTGGTAGGTCCGGGGTGCTCACATGGTTCCCGGTTTCCATGTCGGTGCTCCCGACCTGTCGGAGGGGTAGGAGCATGGGGCAGTCGAAGCTGAAGTGGGGGGGGGGTGTCGGGAGCAGGGCCGAGGGGTTTCGCGTAGCTGGATCATGGTCGGGGCCTCGTCTTCCGGAGTTCTGGGCCAGTGGTGTCGCGGTCTTGGTCGTGATCTCCGGGCTCGGGTTGACCACAGCGTTCGCGCCGTTGGTTCCCAGATCGCTGTCGGCGATCCCTTCAGCGGTCGGCACCGGGACCCGATCTACCGTTTCCCTTCTCCAGGAGGCCGAGGAGTCCCTCGCGGCCGGCGGGGGGCCGTCCGACGGGACGCCGATGGTGTGTAGCCCGACGGGAGGCGGCGCGACCTGCTCGACGACGAGCGGAGGGGTGTCGGCGTCCTCCAGCCCTCCCGCCCCGAGTTTCCCGCATCGGGTGACACCCTCCGCTCGGTATGGCGCCTCATTCGCCCTGTTTTTGAACGGCACGTCGGAGTGGGATGTCTTGCTGTTCGGAGGGGCCAACTCCTCCGGGGAGGTGTTCAACGACACTTGGGAGTTCAACACAGTGAACCTGACGTGGTGGAACGTCACCCCCTACCTCCACTGCACGCTGACGAGCTGTCCGGGAGCCCGGCACGATGCGACAGCGACCTGGGACTCCGCGGACTCCTATGTGGTCCTATTCGGGGGGTGTGCGGTCGCCTCGCCGGGGTGGACCCAAAGCACTCCGGGATGCGACACGAGTTCGGGCAGTATTCGGTCGGGGACGTGGTCGTTCTCAGATCCGTCCGGAGGGGTCGGGTCGTGGACGAAGCTGAGTCCGAAGGTCTCTCCCCCCGCTCGGTTCGCCGAGGGGCTGGCGTCCAATTGCAGCAACCCCATCGGGACAGGGGGCGGATGCGCCGGGAGTGGCGTGATCCTGTTCGGGGGGTATGGAACGACGGGACCGTTGGGCGACACGTGGGAGTTTTCTGGGGGTCAGTGGACGAACCTGAACCTCGCCACGCACCCCTCGGCGCGGTATGGGATGGCGATGGCGTTTGCGGAAGGGAACAGCTCGACGGCGAGCCAGGTAGTCACCCTGTTTGGCGGGTGCACCTCGTCCGTGAGCGGCTGCGCCGACGGCACCGGTTCGGTGAACGACACATGGCTCTTCTACGGAGGCGGTTGGCACCAGGCCATTGCGGCCTCCTCCTGCTCGGCCACGCGGATCTGCCCGGCCGCCCGATACTACATGGGGGGGACCTCCTATCAGGGTCCGGGTCTGCCGCGGTGGCTTCTCATCTACGGTGGGGTTGGACGGAACGGTCTGGTTTTCGGCAACGCGACGGAGAAGGGAGGCGGTTGGTGGACCTTCGACTCGATGGCGAGCCCGGCGACGTGGAGGCAATGGCCCTCGGTCCCGGGCTACCTCTCGGGCAAGCCGGCCAACGGGTCGCTCCCGGGCTGGTTCGGCCCCTACCCGTTGGGTCCTCCCGCGCCCCGGTACGACCCGATGCTGCTCGGGAACTGGAATGACGGAGGGATCCTGTTCGGTGGGTCGAGTGCCTCCGGGTCGTCGTTGGGCGACACGTGGTGGGCCGGGAACAGCCCTTCGCCCCACAGCGGGCTGCTCTGGCCGCCCCCGACACCGGCCGCGGAATACGGTGGCTCGATGGTCTACGACCGGGCGGATAGGTATGACGTCCTGTTCGGTGGGTGCGGACCGCACTGCGGCAACGTGACGACCTGGAACTACACGGCGAATCTGTGGATGCCTTGGGGATCGTTCGGGCCGAAGGTGAACCCATCGAACTCGCCCCCGGGTCGGATGAACGCCAGCATGATCTTCTTCAATTCCACCACCACCGGCACCACCACCGCCACCAGCTCCCAAGTCGTGCTCCTCTTTGGCGGCCTGGCCACGAATGGCACGCTCTTGAACGACCTCTGGACGTTCAGCGGAGGTGTGTGGACCAAGGCAAACGAGACCGGAGCGATCCCGAGCCCTCGGCAATCGGCGGCATTCGCCTACAATAGCAGTGCCAATGTGGCGGTGCTCTTTGGTGGGTGCGGGAGCACCTGTCCGCTGTCCGACACTTACCTCCTGAATTATTCTTCCTATTCGAGTAGCTGGAAATGGACCGCCATTACGCCCGCCACATCCCCACCCGCCCGCTACGCTGCATCGATGACGTACGACGCGCGGGACAGCGAGATCCTACTCTTCGGCGGGCGGGGGGCGACCGGACCGCTGGCGGACACTTGGACCTACGATAACAATTCGTCGACCTGGAATCAGTGTACCGCCACCGCCTGCACGGGGTCGAACGCGCCGTCCGCGCGCTGGGGGGCAGCGATGACCTATGACTCGGCGGACCGTTTTGTGGTCCTGTTCGGGGGGTGCGGTGCCACCTGTCCGCTCGACGACACCTGGACCTATGTGGGGGGGTCGTGGGCCCGGCTCTTGACCGCGAACTCCCCCCCGGGGAGCTACGATTCCGCCGTAGCGAACGACACCCGTGGGGGCTATGTCCTGCTGGTGGGCGGGATCGGGGCGTCCGGCGAGCCTCTGGGAGGTCTCGGGTGGGTGTTCCAGGGGAATAACTGGAGGTCGGCGACCGTATCGAATGCGATTCCCCGGCCGACGATCCCGCTACCGCGATACGGCATGAGCCTGGCCTACAGTCCGACCGGGAACTATGTCCTGGTGGTCGGGGGGTGCCAGGACACCGGGATCGGAGCCTGCGGACCGTTGATGAGCCATTCGGATACGTGGGAGTATGTGAACGGGGGCTGGAAGGTGGTCTGCAGCAACTGTGGCCCGTCGGCTCGGTGGGACGCGTCGTTGACGTTTGACGAGGCGGACAACTACTTCCTGCTGGTGGGCGGGTGTCGGGCGACCTCGTTGGTGTGCTCGACGGCGAGCGTTCTCGGGGACGCGTGGAAGTTCGGGAACGGGAACTGGACCCTCTTGCCGACCCCCCCATTCGCGGCTCGAGGGGATGCGGCGATGACGTGGGATGGGGCGGATAACATCGTGGTGCTTTTCGGGGGGATCGGCTGTTCGGGAGTGTGTGGGGACAGTTGGGAGTATGTGGGCGGGAAGTGGACCGCGATTCAAGGGACATTGCCGCCGCCGCGGTGGGGGGCGGCGATAGGGTATGACGCGCTTCCGACGGATCGGTATGTCGTGATGGAGGGGGGCGTGACGACCGGTGGGGCCATTCTGTCGGACACGTGGACGTTCACGCTGTCGGCGGGTTGGCGGCAGTTGGCCATCACCCCTCCGGGGGCCCCTCGGTATGATGGCGCGATGGCCTACGACCCGATCGAGGGCTACCTGCTGCTGGTCGGGGGGCTGACGACCGGCGGGAAGCCGGTTTCGGGGGACGGGTGGACCTACGCGTCCGGGAGGTGGACGCAGCTGTCCGGGCCATGGCCGATCGGGCCTCGGTGGGGTATGGGGCTCGTCTTCGACCAAAGCGCCGGCCCGATGGGGATGATGATGCTGATCGGAGGGTCAGCGGGACCGGGAGGGCTGGTGCAAAACGTGACGACGGAGTCCGGGACGTCGCCCGGCCAGGGCGATACCTGGGAGTTTCTCGGCGCGCCGACTTCCGCGGGCGCGCCGGTCTGGTTCGAGGTGACCCTCTACGGCTGACCGAACGGGGAGGCTTCGAATGGGAGTCGGGGCCGGGGGATCTGAGGGCCGAAGGAGCACGGGCCGTCAACCCGGGCGCCCGTCCGGGGGGATGCGGAGAGGTCGACGATGGGGCTCGCAGCCGAAGGAGGGCGGGGCGACCCGTGGGTAACCATGGCCGGAGAGAGAAGTGGTCCGGCATCGGGATCCCGGGGCGTGCCGCGGGCGCTGGTCCTCGGGCTCCTGGCGGTCGGGCTGGTCACGATGCTGGCGTTGCCGACCGGTGTTGGGGCGAGCCCAACCGGGACCGAACTCGGGATGCGGGGAGCGACCCCTGTCGTCTCGGGCGGATCCGCGTCTCCGGACCCCGCTCAGTCGAACGCCAGCCCGCACTGGACCCAGCTCCACCCGTTGACGCATCCCTCGGGGCGATCAGATGCGGGAATGGTCTACGACGCGGCCGATGGTTATGTCATCCTTTTCGGTGGGTGGAGGGGAGGTTACTGCCTCAACGACACATGGACTTATCGGGACGGGGTGTGGACCAACCTCTCCATTCCCGGTCCCCACAGTTGCCATCCGGCGATGGCCTATGACGCGGCCGACGGGTACGTCGTGGCGTATCTGAATTTCAGCCGGTATGGGTTCTCCTCCTCCCAACCCCCTCCCCAATCCCATACCGAGACGTGGATATTCGCCCACGGGAGATGGACCGAACTGCACATCGCGGAGCCGCCCGTGGTCGACTTTGCTTTGGCGACGTATGATGCGGCCAGTCGTGCCGTGCTCCTGTATGGGTTTTCGTACATTGAAACAGGAGATGGCAATGGAACCAACGGAACCAACCAGACACGGATGGTGGAGGAGACATGGGCGTTCTCCGGTGGAGAGTGGCACCACGTGCAGACATCGTACGCTCCGGTGGCCGATACGGCGGTCGGACACTCGTCGCAGTTGGTATATGATGCCGCGGACGGCTACGCCCTGATGCTCGCCAGCTCAAGATTCACGTATGATTCGTATTGGCTGCGCGACACGTGGACCTTCTCTGGGGGGAACTGGACCAACCAAGGAGCGATCCCGACCGCACTCCGCCGAGCAGTCAACGACGGGTTGGGCAATCCTTCGATGACGTTCGACGCCAAGGATGGGTATGTCTTGCTGTATAGCGCCCTAGCGTGGACGCATGGCCCGTGGGACTACACGGACGAAGGGGTGACGTGGTCGTATGGGGCGGGCACCTGGACGAACGAATCGATTCCGAGTCCTCCGGGCCGAAGCTACGCGTCGATGACGTTCGACGAGGGGGATGGCTATGTGCTGTTCTTTGGAGGTTTCTCCGGCCCCCTGAACGACTCGCCCACGAACCTTTCACCGTCGACCCCGTATTGGAGCAATTACTGGGATGACTGGAACGACACTTGGATCTACACGGTCCCCCCTGTCGCCGTCAGTCTGGCAGCGACGGCGGCTCCATCGATCATCTGCAGCGGGGCCTCCCCGAACTGCGGAGCGGGGACCGAGGAGACCCGGGTCAGTCTGACCGTCAGGATCGACCCGGTGCCGGCGACCCCTTCCTGGGGGGAAGATACGGGCAATGGGAGCGTACTGTATGGACCGTTCTATTGGCTGGCGGCCCCGACCCTGACGTTCCTCGGCTGGCGTAACCTGACGCCGGCCCCGAACCTGGGGGTGTCGGTCGAGTGCGCGAAGGCGGGCGGGGCCAGTTCGGTGTGTCCTCGGGCCCCGGAGATTCAGCATCATGGTGGTGTCGAGGTGTTGACCTGGAACTGGAGCGCGGTGTCGGCGGGGGCGGCGGACGCCCTCCGCGAGGGGGACACGTGGCAGATTGAGTTCAACGTGCAGGCCCTCGGGCCTCCGTATGGCCTCGTGCCGGTCGACAGTTGTGTCACGGCCAGCTGTCTCGGAGCGGGCACGAGGGCGGTGGGGGGACTCTTCTCGGCATTCGGGTTCAGCCCTTCGGGCAATGCGACCCGGTTGTCGGAGAGCCTTCCGCTCGTCCGGGTCACTGTCCTGCCGCCGGCCGCTGAGACCGACCCGGCGCCCACTCCCCCACCCCCTCCGCCACCGCCGTCGGTGGGAGTCCCGCTGCCCAGCCCGAGCCTGCCGACACCGGCTCCCGCCCCGGTGGCGACCCCGGTCGTAGTGAGCGCCAGTGTGGGGGCGTCACTTTCCCTGGTGGCGGCGGCGGCGGGCATACTGGGAGCCGGGGCGGTCGGGATCGTCGTGCGGCCGGGCCGCCAGGAGGTGCGCCTGGCGGTTCGGATCGGTGGACGGCCGCGGCGAAGGGGACCGGTACGAGGGGCGGAGTAGGGGGAGGGGAACGACCGGGTTCTGAGAGGAGGGAGAGGGACATGAACGAAGGGAACCGGCCGGAGGGTCGAGGGAGAGTGAAGCGGATCGAGTTGCGGGCGTTGTGGCGCCGGGGCGGGCTGGGTTCCGGGGCGGTCGGGCTCCTCGATCGGGTTCCCGGCCGCGCCGTTTTCCCGGCCCTGATGATCATTGCTGTCGCGCTGACCGTGGTGGTGAGCGGAGTCCCGTTGGGAGAGGCCGGGGGGGTCCGACCGGTTCCCGGCGGATCGCGGGTGGGGTCGGCCGACCGGACGGGAGCTCCGCCTCTGGCGGCTCAGAGCCCGGCCCCCGCGGCGATGCGGAGGCCGCTCCCGGCCGGAGCGAACGACCTAGGGATCTCTCCGGTCCAAGGCTGGGTACTCTGGAACCGGAGCACGAATCCCCCGGCCCGGGATTTTGCGACGATGGTCGATGACCCGGCGGAGGGGGGCGCACTTCTGTTCGGCGGAATCAGCGCCGGAAACGTCGCGTTGAACGACACCTGGCTGATGAAGGGCGGGCAGTGGACCGAACTCTGTTCGGGCACGTCGGCGCCGCCGAGATGTGCGGTGTCTCCCCCGGCGCGCTACCTCGCGGCGATGGCGTATGATCCCGAGGAACGAGCGGTGGTGCTGCACGGGGGAGACGGTCCCTTCAACGATTTTACCGACACATGGGAGTTTGCGAACGGGAGCTGGACGAACGTAACGAAGACGGTCCAGGCGCCTCAGGGGAGCATGACCTTCGACGCGGCGGCGGGCTACCTGCTTCTGTTCGGAACGAACGGGCAGACCTGGAAGTTCACGAACGGCACCTGGACGATGCTCACCCCGGTGGGGCGGATGCCGTCAACGCCCGGGGTGCTGTTCTACGTGGGCTCGATGAGGGGCGCGATCCTGTGGAACGGGGAGACGTGGGAGTTTCAGGGGGGAAACTGGAGTCGGCTGGGGCCGACGGTCTCCCCGCCCGCGAGTTTTTCCACGACGTACGGGTACGATTCGGCGGCGGGCTACGCGGCGTTCTTTGGTCCGGGGGGGCCCCCGGACAACTCGACCTGGGAGTATGCGAACGGGACCTGGTCGAACGCCACGTCGATGTTGGGAGCGGCCCCGCCGGGGGAGACCTATGCCGCCATGGCCTACGACTCGACCGACGGCTATTTTGTCTTGCTGGACGAGCTTTCGTATCGCGGCAACGCGAACCAGACGTGGCTGCTGCGGGACCCGTTGACGGTCAACGTGACCGGGTCCTCGCCGGTCCGGGATGTGGGCCAGACGGTCAACTTCACGATCACGGCCACGGGGGGAGTCCGGCCGTATAGCCTCAACGTCACCTCGGCGCCTCCGGGCTGCCCGGTGCCTCCGAGGTTCAGCAACACGACCGTGGTGACGTGCCGGCTGAACCAGTCGGGGACGTTCGAGTTCGGGGTGAACCTCACGGACACGCTGGGGTCGTATGCCACGGTGGCCGCCTCCCTGGTGGTGAACCCCGCCCCTTCCGTGAGCGTCTTTGCCACTCCGAATCCCACGACCGTGGGGATTCCGGTGCGGCTCGATGGGGTGGTGACGGGGGGTACGCCCCCGATGAACGTGATGTGGAGGATCGGGGGTGTGACGAACACCAACGCCTCGTGGAGCCCGACGTTCATGGGGTCCGGCACCTATCCGGCGGTCTTCACCGCGGTGGACGCGGTGGGCGACACGATCTCGGCCAATGTGTCGGTGCGGGTCAATCCGGGCCTGATCGTCCGGGCCACCGAGAGCCAGAACGTGACCGACGTGGGGCTCCGGGTGGCCTGGAACGCCACCGCCTACGGCGGGACGGGACCCCTGACGTATGCCTGGGAGTTCGGGGACGGGAACTCGAGTGCCGTCCCGAACCCGGCGCACACGTTTTCCCGGGCCGGTGTCTACTCGCCGCGGCTCTGGGTCAATGACAGTGTGGGTGCCGGGACGCAGGCCTCGCTGAGCCTGCTCGTGAACCCGGCGCTCGAGGCCAATGCATCGGCGAGCGCGACTCGGACGACCAGCGGGAGTCGGGTGACCTTCTCGGCTGTCGCGGCGGGAGGGACGGCGCCGTACAGCTACCTGTGGAACTTTGGGAACGGGGATATTGCCCTGGGCGCGACGACGACCCAGGCGTTCATGACGTCGGGAGTTCACACGGTCTCCGTGACGATATACGACTCGGTGGGGGGGAGTGTCGTGCGCGAGGTGGTGGTGGACGTGGTCGCCGGGCCGCCCCCTTCCCCGCTCCCGACAGGCGGCTCGGCGGGGATGTCCGGCTATTCCCTCGGGATCGTGGTCGGGATCGGGATCATCGGGCTCGGGGTCGGTGCGGGAGCGGCGGTTCTCGGCGTGAGTCGGAGGGCCCGGTCCGGCGTCGGCCCGGCCTCAGAGCCTCGGGAGGAGAGCCCGGGCCCGGTTCCTGGGGCGGGTGACGGGCCACGAAGAGGATAGGGCCACCGGGGGGGTCCCGGCGAGGTCGGTCGTAACGTCGCTTGCCGCGGGAACCGCGCGGGCGGGGAGGCCCTCCCCCGCGGGAGGGGCGGGGGTTACGGGCGGGGCCGTTGGAGGTGGTGCCGGGCGACCCGGGCCCGGTTGCCGCACCCCTCCGGGGAACACCACCGCTGGTTGGACCTCCAGCGGAGGAAGAAGTGGCGGCATCCCTGCGCCGCGCACCGGTCGATCGGTGGCCGGGGGGACGCCACCAGGAGGATCCAGTCGGCGGCGGGGCCCGGTCCTTCGTCCGGCGGAGCGTCCGATCGGAGCGGGCAGGATTGGAGCGCCATCGTCCCGCCGGTCCATGCAATCTGGGGGACGCGCACCGCCCGGCGAAGGCGACGGTTGGCACGTCGGACAAGCCCGGGAGCGGGGCGGGTCCCGTCGATCCGGGCCTCGAGGAGCGCGGCCAGGTCGTCGCGAAATTGACGGAGGTCGTCGCCCGCCGGCCCGACGGTGCGACCCGGCCCGAGGGCCTCGCCGGCCCGGCAGGCCGGGCAGGCCCGGGTGTTCAGGAAAGCGAGCAGCGAACGGACGCGATCTTCGGAGACGGAACCGCGGGATCCCTTCGTCATCGGCTAATGCCTACCAATTTGTCATGGCATTAGCACGCTTAAGTAGTTCCGGGGGGTACTCGGACCGAGGAATCCATGACCAAAGTCAAGGACCCGGTCTGCGGGATGATGATCGAAACGACTCGGGCGGCCGCGCACGGCACGTACGATGGGGTCGAGGTCTACTTCTGCCAGCGGGGCTGCCAGGAAAAGTACGAACGGACCCATCCGCGGACCCCGCAACCGGTGTAGCCGGCGGAGCCCCAGTCCACCCGGGCCGACATGCCGACTGATCCCATCTGCGGCATGTACGTCGAGGGATCGCCCGACGATCTCTCCGCGACCCGGGACAACCGGACCTACTACTTCTGCTCGACCTCCTGCCGGACCACCTTCGCCGATCCGACCCACGACCTGCGGGATCTGGTCCGTCGGATCGCCTTCGGAGCTCCGGCGACGGTCGTGATCGTCCTCCTCCAGTACAGTCTCCTGAGGTTCGGCGGGGCCGAGGCGGTCGCGGGGGCCCTCGCCCTTGCGGTCCAGGTCTATCTCGGCCGCCCGTTCTACCAGGGCGCCTGGGATGCGATCCGAACCCGGCACGGCAACATGGACCTTCTGATCGCGGTCGGCAGCACGTCGGCCTTCCTGTACAGCGCCGCGGTCCTCCTGCTCCCCGGACGGCTCCCCCCGGCCACCTATTTCGATGCCTCGTCCGCGATCCTGACGCTGATCCTGGTGGGCAATTACCTGGAACGGCGCACCCGGGCCCTGGCCGCGGACACCCTCCAACGGCTCCGGGCGATCCTGCCGGCGACGGTCCGGAGGATCCGGGACGGTCGGGAAGAGCCGATCGCCCTCGAGGAGATCCAGCCGGGCGACCATCTCAGGGTGCGGCCGGGGGAGCGGATCCCGGTCGACGGGGTGGTCCGGGCCGGGGGATCCTCGGTCGACGAGTCGATCGTTACGGGCGAGAGCGTCCCGGTCGGCAAGCGCCCCGGAGATCCGGTGGTCTCCGGCGCGATCAACGGGGACGGCCAGCTCGAAATCGAGGCGCGGAGCGTGGGAGAGGACACCTTTGTCGGCCAGATCGGCCGGATCGTCTCGGAGGCCGAACAGTCGAAGGTGCCGCTCCAGCGGACCGCGGACCGGATCGCGGCGGCCTTCGTCCCGACAGTGCTGGGTCTGGCGGTCGTGGCCGCGCTCGGCTGGACGCTGTTCGGCGGGGCGAGCCCCACCGACGGGATCCTAATCTTCGTGACCGTCACGATCATCGCCTGCCCCTGCGCCTTCGGGCTCGCCACCCCGGCCGCGATCGTCGTCGGGACCGGCCGGGCCGCCCGCGACGGGATCCTCTTCAAGGGGCACGACGCCCTCGAACAGGCGGCCCGGCTCGACCGGCTGCTGACCGACAAGACCGGGACGTTGACCGAAGGCCGGGCGTCGCTCGCCGAGTTCCGGGCCATCGAGGGGGAGGATCCCCGGGCGCTGCTGGCGCTGGCCGCCGGGCTCGAATCGGGCTCCGAGCACCCCTTCGCCCGGGCGGTCGTCGCCGAGGCGCTCCGCCAGGGGGTCGTTCCGACCCCGGTCGAACGGTTTCGGGCGCTTCCCGGCGAAGGGGTGGAGGGCTACTCCGGCGGTCGCCGGGTGACGCTCGGCCGGGGCGGCGTCGAGCGATTCTCGACCGCGAACCGGCCGCCCGCCGGAAGCGCCCGGAGCGAGGCGGTCCTGGCCATCGAGGGTCGGCCCCGGGCGCTCCTGAGCTTCGAGGATCGCCTCCGCCCCTCGGCGGCGGCGGCGATCGCGGAGCTGCGGGCCTTGGGGATCCCCACCGTCATGGTCACCGGCGACCGCGAGACGGTCGCCCGGGAGATCGCGGGCGAGGCGGGGATCGCCGAACTCTACGCCGGCGTCACGCCGGCGGGCAAGGTGGAGATCCTGCGGAGGTTCCAGTCGAACGGCGGGGCGGTGGGGTTCGTCGGCGACGGGATCAACGACGCGGCCGTCCTGACCGCCGCGGATGTGGGAATCGCAATCGGGGCCGGCACCGACGTGGCCCAGGAGGCCGGCAAGATTGTGCTGCTCCGCTCCGACTGGACCCAGGTCCCGGTCGCGGTCCGGATCGCCCGCCGCACCGTCCGCAAGGTGCGCCAGAACCTGGTCTGGGCCCTCGGGTACAACGCCTTCCTGCTGCCGATCGCCGCCGGGGCCCTGGTCCCGTGGTTCGGGTTCGGCATCTACTCGGTGCTCCCGATCCTCGGAGCGACCGCGATGGCCCTCTCCTCGACCCTGGTCCTGGTCAACTCCCTCTCGCTGCGCTGGGTCCGCCTCCTCCCCCGGGCGCCGTCCCGCCCGGGCGACCGGATCGGAGAGCATCCCGTCAACGCGGTTTGACAGAACCTCTATCCCAGAGCGGCCCGATCCTGCCCCGGGGAATCCCAGTGACGCGAATCCCGGAGCTCATCGATCTTTCCGGAGAGACCGCTCTCGTCACCGGCGCCGCCCAGGGGATCGGGGCGGCGTCCGCCCGACGCCTGGCCGAGGCCGGCGCCTCGGTCGTGGTGACCGATGTGAATGCGGCCGCGGGGAGCCGACTCGCCCAGGAGATCATCCACGGGGGCGGCCGGGCAAGGTTCCTCCCCCTCGATGTCACCCGGGTCGAATCCCTGCCCGAGACGATGGCCCGGATCCGGGAGGAGGCTCCCCGGATCGACATCCTGGTGAACAACGCGGCCATCTTCCCGACCGCCCCGGCGCTCGAGACGACCCCCGAGCGGTGGGATGCCGTGCTGAACCTCAACCTCCGGGGGCTCTTCTTCCTCACCACCGAAGTCGCCCGCCAGATGCGGGCGGGCGGCGCCGGTGGCCGGATCGTCAACATCGCGTCGGTGGACGCCATCCGCCCGACCGGGCAGCTCGCCCCGTACGACGCCTCCAAGGCCGGCGTCGTGATGCTGACCCGCTCCCTCGCGGTCGAGCTGGCCCCCTTCGGGATCCGGATCAACGCGATCGCGCCCGGGGGGATCGACACGCCCGGCGCCCGGGCGGCCGTGGCCCCGGGCGCCGTCCCCGCCCGGGCGATGGCCGGGTTCCTCGCCCGCATCCCGATGGGGCGCATGGGGAGTCCGGACGAGATCGCCCGGGTCGTCCTCTTCTTGGCGAGCCGCCTCTCCGAGTACATGACGGGGGCGCTGGTCCCGGTCGACGGCGGTTACCTCGTCGCCTGACCGACTGGGCCCGAAGCCGGCCGATGCTCGACGGCGTCCCCGGCTCAGCGCGGGGCCTCGGCCGTCAGGGTCGGTCTCTTCGCGGCGGCGGGCGCCTCGGCGAAGGGATCGGCCCCCTCCAGCAGGGTCTTCACCGGGAGGAGCGGCTTGGTCCCCGTGCGGTAGACCCCATAGTACGGCACCCGTTCCCGCACGACCTCTTCGAAGGCGGCGCGAACTCCGCCCTCGGTGAGCCCCCGGGTGGGGACGAGGTCGTCGTTGCGGTTCAGGCAGCCCTTGAGTTCCCCCCGGTGGGTCACCCGGATCCGGTGGCAGTTGCGACAGAACTCGGGGTTGTTGACGGGATCGACGAGTTCGACATCTGCCCCCCCGATCCGGTACACATTCCGATGGTGCATCTCCCGGGTCCGGACCCGGGTCGCCTGGGCGGAGAGCCACTCCCGGATCTCGGCGGCCGGGATCCCCCGGTCGGCCCGGCCCACCCACTCGGGCATGTACTGAATCAGTTGCAGGGCGAGGCCGGGACGGGCCTGGACAAAATCGATCAGCGAAGGGAGGTAGGGCCAGGTGGCCCGATAGACGACGCTGTTGAGCTTCACCGGGGCGAGGCCGGCGGCGAGGGCGGAGTCGATTCCCCGCAGCACCGGGGGGAGGCTCCCGCCGCGGATCCTCCGGAACGCCGCCGGATCAAGGGAATCCAACGAGACGTTGATCCGCCGGAGGCCGGCGGCCCGCAGCCCGGCGGCCCGGCCCGCGAGCATCGACCCGTTGGTCGTGAGCGACACCTCGGCGACGTGCCGGGCGGTCCGCTCGACAATCGCCTCGAGGTCGGGCCGGACGAGCGGTTCGCCACCGGTGAACTTGACCGACCGGACGCCGTACTCCGCCGCGATGCTGACCAACCGCTCAATCTCCTCGGGGTGCATCTCCTCGGGGTGCGGACGCGCCGGGGAGGCGATCGGTCCCAGCCCTTCGTCGTGGCAGTACTCGCAGGCGAAGTTGCACCGGTTCGTGACGCTGATGCGGAGTTCGGTCACCCCCCGCCCGAACCGGTCGGTCAGCATGCTGGACTGCATTCCGGCGGGACCAATATATCCTTGGGTGCCGCCGGTTTCCCGATCCCGTGCGGCCCAGGAAGGAATCGCTCGCGGAACGCACGCCCGGAACGGTGGGCGGGGGAAAGGTTCGAGTATCCGATGGAGTTGGTCGGTCGATGACGACCGTCCGGGATCTGGATCGCATCGTGAGGACGTACCGCCTCCTCCAGCATCCGTTCTACCGGGCCTGGTCGAACGGAACCTTGCCGCGGACCCGGCTGCGGGAGTTTGCGGAGCAGTACTCCCACGTTGAAGCGAACTTTGCCCGGTACGTGGCGGCCGGCTATGCCCGGATCCTCCGGCCGGCCGACCGCTCCGCGCTCCTGAGAAATCTGGTCGACGAGGAGGGGCGATCTCCGACGTGCCCCGAGCTCTGGGAACGGTTCGCCCGGGCGATGGGAGCGCCCCCGCTGGGGCCCGCGACCCCGATACTTCCCGCGACCCGTCGGCTCCTGAAGGCGTACGACGAGGAGACGCTGGGAGGTTCCGCCGCGAGCGCCCTGGCGGCCCTCTACGCCTACGAGTCCCAGCTCCCCGAGATCGCCACCGAGATGTCCCGTGGACTTCGCGAGAACTACGGGATCCGAGCGGCGGACACCCTCGAATTCTTCACCCGCCACTCGGAGGCCGGTCCCGCCCACGCGGGCATCGAACGATCGATCCTCGCCCGGGAGATCACCGACCCGGAGGCGGCGCTGGCGGCGGTCCGGGGGGTGCGGCACGCGGCGGCGGCCTGGTGGAAGTTCCTCGAGAGCCTGGCCCCCTGAGAGTGTCCGGCCGCGATCGAGAGCCCCCCTCCGGTTCCGGGGGGAGCCCCCGTCGGTGGAGGGCCACCTAGCAGACGATCGTCTGGACCGTGGGGCCGGTGAAGACCGATCCGGTCGCCGCGTCGGCGATGATGGTGAGGGTGGTGCCCTGGACCGGGGGGGAGGTCAGGGCGGTCGGGCAGGTCGTCCAGACCAGCGCCCAGCCGAAGAGGGCGCCCAGCCCGGCCGCGGCGAGGCCGACGAGGAAGTACCCGGCGGTCACCGAGGGTCGTCCGGTGACGAAGGCGCTGATGTTCTCCGTGTAGTGCGCCGCGATCTGGGTCGGGTCGACCGCACCGGCCGACTGAATCGAGGGGAGGGCGGTCAGGTTGGCGACGCAGCTGCCGGTCAGCCGGGCGAGGGCGACTGAAGCCTGGGGATTGACCAGGACCAGAAGTCCCTGGCTCCCGTTGGTATCGACGAATCCGACGACCCACGCGGCCGCCCGGCCGGCCGAAACCTCGGAGAGGGACGCCGGGACGAAGAAGGGAGCGAGGGGGGTGATCGAGCAGCCGGGAATGTGGCTGAGGAGGATCGACGGGAGGCTCTCGAGCGCCAAAGTCGAGGCGAAGCCGGCCTCGAGGCGAGGGACCCAGGGGCCGCCCGGAACGCGGGCGGCTGTGCTCTCCGATCGGGCCAGGGCCGTGCCTGAGGGGATCCCGGTCGAGCCGGAAGGGGCCGGCGAGGCCGGCGGGGCCAGGAGGCCCGACGCCAGCACCGTGCCGGCCACCAGGACCGCCACGACCGCGACGGCTGCGATCGCAATCCCGAGGGGCCGGCGCGACCGGCGGGGCCGGGGGGGTGCGATCGGAGGCTCCTCGCCTCGGGAGGGCCCGGGCTCCGACGACCCGGGGGGAGGGACTCCGGCGGTCGGCTCGGTCATACGGCCCGTACAGCCGGCGGGAGGCTAATAGGCTCCGGCCGGAGCCCCGACGCCGCTCTCATCCCCCCGACTCCCCGCCCGGCCGGCCCGTCGGCACCGGTTCGGGAGCCCCGGTGGCCTGGCGGAGCGGTCGGCCCAGCACCTCCCGGGCGAAGTAGACGGTCAGGGCGGCGGCCAGGAAGGTGACGGCCGCGATCGCGAACGACCACTGGAACGCCACGGTCGAGGGGATTGCCCCGACCCCGGGGATCACGGCGTAGACGAAGGTGGCGAGGAGCGACCCCGAAAGGGGGGCGCCGACCGAACTGCCCACATTGCGGAAGACGCTGTTCATCGAGGTCGCGAGCCCCATGTCCTTGGGGGCCACGGTCAGGACCAGGAGGTTGATGACCGAAGCGTTCATGATCGCGATGCCGGCTCCCATGAAGAATTCGGCGACGTAGAGTTGGTCCAGCGACTGGACCGGGATGGCGAAGAGGAACGCCACGGCCGTGATGACCGATCCCAACGCCGTCATCGGCCGGGTCCCGACCCGGGAGACCAGCGCGCCGGCGATCGGAGAGAAGATCAGCATCGCGAGGGCGAGCGGCAGCAGCCCGAGACCGGCCCCCAAGATCGAGAGCCCGTAGCCGACCGGCGCCGGGGTTTCGAAGAGGTAGGTCAGCGAGAGCAAGGCGAGGTACATCCCCAACCCCGAGATCGCGCCGACGACATTGGTGACCAGCACGTTGCGTTCCTTCAGGAGACGCAGATCCAGGATCGACTCTCCGCCCCGGGCGTGGTACCACCGCTCGTAGATCGTGAGGGGCCCGAGCAGGACCGTCCCGAGCACGACAAGCCCCAAGGTCGGGGCCGCGAGCCAGCCCCAGGTGGGGCCCTCCGAGAGTGCGAGGACATAGGCGGCGAGCGAACCGCCGAGCAGGAGCGCCCCGAGGTAGTCGACCTTGGTCTCCGGCCGCCGGAACTCCGACTCCCGGACCCAGAGAAAGACCAGGACCGCCAAGGCGATGACGAAGGGGATCGCCGTGTGGTAGGTGGTCCGCCAGCCGTAGGCGTTGGAGACCCAGGAACCGAGGGGGAGACTGATGGCGAACCCCACGCCGAACATGGCGCTCAGCAGGCCCTGGGCTTTCGGCACCATCTCGCGCGGGAACTCCTCCCGGACGAGGGACATGCCGAGAGGGAAGACGGTCAGCCCGATGCCCTGGAAGGCCCGGGCGGCGACCATGAACCCGAAGTTCGGGGAGAAGCCGGTGATCGAGACGCAGACGGCGTAGAGGACGACCACGATCGCGAGGAGCTTCTTTTTGCCGTAGATGTCGCCGAGCTTGCCGACCACGGGGCTCAGCGCCACGCCGGTGATGAGGTAGGAGGAAAGGACCAGGCTCGCCTCCCCGATCGTGACGTGAAACTCGGAGCCGATCGCCGGGAGCGACGGGGTGAGCATGCCTTCGATGTAGAGGACGATCGTGACCAGGGCGCCCAGGACGATCAGGATCCGTCGCGTGTAGGCCGAATCGAAGGTCCGGCCGGAAAGCCCGACGGCGCTCATCGGCCCCTCCCGGACGCCGGGGGGCGGCGCGGCGGGGCCGCCTGCCGTTCGTCCCGGAGGGCCGAGGCGATCTCCTGGAGCGCCCGGATGACCTTCGGATCCCGGGCTCCCGGTGAGCGCCGAACGACCGCCCGGCCGGCCCGTCGGGAGGCCCGATCCACCCGGGCCAGGAGCCGGTCGGCCCCGGGGGTCAGGGTGACGCTCTGCCCTCGGCGGTCGGTCGTCGCCACGGTCCGGGTAATCCAGCGCTTGCGTTCGAGGGCCCGAAGGAGGATCGACATGGTCGGTCGGCTCACCCCGAGCTCCCGGGCCAACTGGGAGCTTCGGACCGCCGGAGCGTCCCGGACCATCTGAAGGACCACATACTGGCCGAAAGTCACGCCGGACGCGGCGAGGTACTGCCGGCGCAGCAGGGTGCCCTCGGTCATGACCTGCCGGAGGGCGGCCCAGATCGCGTCTTCGGGCTCGGACGAGGGCGTCCAGATGGGGTCCATGCCCTGCGGCGTCCCCGTCGGTTAGATAAGGCTAACCACCTCACGCACCGAGAGGTAAGCGGGCGATGTAGACACAATCTATTGTCTTAATGTAGTATATTGTATTACAATATTTAGTAGATAGAATTTCTATATATTCTGCTCGGTCGTGGTCGCTCCGAAGAATGGAGCCGACGACCATGATGCGAAGCCTCGAACCCGCCGCCCGGACCGACGCCGAAGCCGAACGCCGACTGCGCCGGGTGGGACCGGTCACCCTCGGGGTCACGATCCCCCGGCGGTGGGTCCGGGACTGGAAGGCCCGCCCCGGGGCTCCGGTCCGGCTGCGCCGGACGGCGGACGGAGCGGTGGTCGTCCGCCTGTCGGGGGAGCCGGCGATCCCGAACGGCGCCCGGATTTCGGTCGTGCCGGGGGCCTCCGACGACCAGCTCCTTCGGCACCTGGTGGCCGCCTACATCCGGGGGGCGCCCCGGATCATGGTCGACCAGCGTCCCCGGATGACCGCGGCCGCCCGGCAGGTCGTCCACGCGTTCCTCCAGCGGACCGTCCAGACCGAGATCGTCGAGGAGGCCCCCGACCGGGTCGTCCTCCAGGACGTCACCGATTCGGAGGCCCTCCCCTCCACCCAGCTGCTCCAGAGGCTGGGAGCGATGGTGCTGGAGTTGCACCGGCGGGCGGCTGAAGTGTCGGCCGCCGCCCCGATGGTTCCCCCGGTCGATTGGGACCGGCTGGACGACGAGGTGGACCGGTATGCCTGGATGGCGGAGCGCCGGGTCCGGCAGCGGATCGAGCAGGGCGGCTCGGGGCCGAACGAGCTCTGGGACCCGGTTTCGACGCTCCTCATCGCCCGGGCGCTCGAGCGGAGCGCCGATCACGCGGTCCGGCTCGGCGATACCGGTTCCCGGCTGGCGGAGGTTGCCCTGCCGGACGCGGTCCGGCAGGTGCTCCGCGACCAGCAGGCCCAGGCCGTCGGGGTGCTCGCCGAGGCGCTGGAGCTCCTGCGGCCCGGCGCGTCCGACGCCGACCGGGTGATCGACGCCGCGGAGGCGGTCCGCCGGGCGACGGAGACGATCCAGGAGCGGGGGGCCGCGGGCAATCCCGCGGGATCCACCCCTCCGGTCGCCGACGGCTGGGTCCGGATCTTCCTCCAGTCGGTCGAGCGGACCGCCGCCTACGCGATGGACATCGCGGAGGTCGTCCTCGATCGGGACGCCGGGGCGGTCCTACCTTCCCGGCCCCCGGAGCGGTCGGCCGGCGGTCATTCCACGCACCCCTATCCCACGGGTCGCGAAGGAGGAAAGTAAGCTATGAGCGGCAACGCACCAGCGCCCCCATCGGCAAACGACAGCCTGACGGCCCGGAGCCCATCGAGGGCCCGACGCGGCACCCTGACGACCGGGGTCGCCATCGGGATCGCGGTGGTCCTGCTCGTCGTCGGGCTCGGCGGCGGGTACCTGATCGGCAAGACCCTCGCCGGGTCGGGCTCGGGCAACGGTCCGAGCTACACGATTACCGAGACCGGATCGACGCTGATCTACCCCCTGATGAACCTGCTCGGGCCGAACTTCACGGCCCTCTACCCCAACATCCAGGTCTCGCCGGCCGGGACGGGGAGCGGGACCGGCATCAGTTCGGCCGAGGCCGGCCTCGTCGACATCGGCGGGACCGATGCCTACCTGACCCCCTCGGTCGCGGCCCAGCACAACCTCATCAATGTCCCGATCGCGATCTCCGCCCAGCTCGTCTTCTACCACCTACCCGGAGTGAGCGCGCACCTGAACCTCAACGGCACGGTCCTGGCGATGATCTGGGCCGGGGCGATCACCCAGTGGAACAACCCGCTCATCCAGGCGGCGAACCCGGGCGTGAGCCTGCCCGCGAAGACGATCATCCCCCTCCACCGGTCGGACGGCAGCGGGGACACGTTCATGTTCACGTCGCTCTGCTACCTCTCCTGGTCCGGCTGGCCGGGCGGGTACGGGACCACCTATTCCTGGGCGGCCGGGCAACCGGGCTACCAGGGCAACAGCGGCATGGTGACCGGCCTCTCCGACACCCCCTACGGGATCGCCTACATCGGAATCAGCTACCTCGCCGAGGCCGAGGCGGCGGGCCTGCAGTACGCCGCGCTCGGGGACCAGGCCGCCAACCAGAACGGTCTCAATCCCGCCAACTACATCCTGCCGAGCCCGGCGAACATCAGCATGGACGCCAATCTGGCGCTCCAGAACCTCCAGCCGCCCAGCGTGGCGATCAGCCTCATCCTGGGCGGCGTGCCGGGCGCGACCCAACTCCAGCTCGGGAAGGGCGGGACCCTGCCGACCGCGACCTACCCCACCCCGTATCCGGACACCAACCTCGAGTACACGCTGATCTCCACCCACCCGGCGAACCCGGCGAAGCAGAAGTGGGTCGTGGCGTTCCTCGAGTGGGCGCTCTCGTACGGCAACCTGCCCGCCTACATGCAGGCGGTCCACTTCCTGCCCCTGACCGCCGAGGTCATCGGCTACGACATGGCGGCGCTCGCCTCCGTGTCGGTCAGCGCCTAGTCGGACCCGGAGCCGGCCGTGGACGAACCCCATCCCCCTGGCGACCGGTCCGGCCCGGACCGGCCGCCGGCTTTTTTGGGACCGCCGGCCCCCGCCGCCCCCGCGCCGCCGCGGCGCGAGCGTTCGCTCGGTCGGTGGCTGGGGAGCCCCCTCGCCCTGGCGCCCCTCCTCCTCCTCGGGATCGTGGTGGCGGTGCTGGCGATCGCCTCCGAGGGACAGAACTTCGGCCTGTCGTTCTGGGGCCCGGTCTGGGCGTTCAACCCGACCGACCCCGCCGGATCGACCTACGGCATCGCGCTCTTTGCGCTCGGCACGGCGATCACCGCGGGCGCTGCCCTGCTCCTCGCCTCGGGCCTCTCGCTGGCCATCTCGATCGCCCTGACCGTCTACCTGCCGCCGAGGACGAGCCGGGTCCTGACGACCCTGACCGATCTGCTCGCCGGGATCCCGAGCGTGGTCTACGGGATCTGGGGGTTCGTCGTCCTCGCGCCGTACTTTGCGAGCTCGCTCGAGCCCACCCTCCGCAACGCCCTCGGGTGGCTGCCCGGCTTTGGGGGTCCCGAATCCGCGATCGGCGGTGGAAGCGGACTCCTCCTCGGGATCTTCATCCTTACCCTCATGGTCATCCCGCTCACGACCGCCGTGATGCGGGAGTCGCTGCGCAGCGTGCCCCGGGAGCTGGTCGAGGCGGGCCTCGCCCTCGGGGCGACACCCTGGGAGGTCGTGCGCCGGGTCCGGCTGCGCGTCGCCCGCCGAGGGCTCTGGGGTGCCGTCTTCCTCGGCTTCGGGCGGGCCGTCGGCGAGAGCGTCGCGCTCGCGATGGTCCTCGGCAACACGGTCCAGTTCCCGCCGAGCCTCTACGGAGGCTCCTCCACGATCGCCTCCTTCATCTTCACCCAGCTCGACAGCGCGTTCTTCTATCCGGAACTCCTGCGCGCCCTCGTTGAGTTCGCCCTGGTGATCCTGATCCTCACCATCGCCTTCAACCTCCTGGGGCAGCGGGCCGTCTCGGAGGTCCGCCCGCGGGCCGTCGCCGGCGCCGGAGGCCGGGCATGACCGCCGTCGTCGGGGCGGCCGAAGGGCCGGGCGATCTCCAGGGGTCGGCGGCGCGCTGGCGGCGACGGTACGCCGTCGACCGGATCATGCGCTGGGGGCTCCCGCTCGCGCTCCTAGTGGTGTTGGCGCCGCTCTTCGACATGATCTACTGGATTGCCGTCCGGGCCCTTCCGACCTTCACCCTCGCGACCCTGACCACCGACCAGGTGGGCCTCGGCGGCGGCCTCTACGCGATGATCGTCGGAAGCTTCACCCTCCTCGGGCTCGCGACCGGGTTCGCCGCGGCGGTCGGGATCGCCGCCGGCATGTACACGGCGGAGTACGCCCCGCCCCCGGTGGCCCGGTGGGCCCGCGTGGCGGGCAACCTGCTCGCGGGGATCCCGGCGATCGTGCTGGGCTACTTCGGCTACTACGCGCTCGTCCTGTACACCCACTGGGGGTATACTACCCTCGCCGGGGGGATCACGCTCGGAGTGTTCATGGTGCCGTTCATCTATCGGACCGCGGATCTGGCGTTTGCGAACGTGCCGTCGGAGCAGCGCGAGGCCGCGCTGGCGATGGGAGCCCGTCCGGGTCAGTACCTCACCCGGGTCGCATGGCCGATCGCGCTCCCGGCGATCCTGAGCGGGGTCTTCCTTGCGATGGCGATCGGCCTCGGGGAGACCGCGCCGCTCCTCTACACCGCGGGGTGGAGTTCGACCCCGGTCGCGGGGCTCTTCCAGCCGACCAGCTTCCTCACCGGGGCGATCTGGAACTTCTACGACTACCCGGCGACGGAGGGAAGCTTCCAGGCGCTCGCCTTCCAGGCGGCGTTCCTGCTCCTGGTCCTGGTCATCGGGCTCAATGTGGTCGTCCAGGCGGTCGCCGAGCGCTACCGTCGGCGCACCCGGGGGATGCGGGCATGACCGAGCCCGAGCGCGGCGGGCCCCGGGGATCCGACCCGATCCTCTCGGTCCGGCACCTGACCGTCCGGGCCCCGAACCGGACGATCCTGGACGACGTCTCGCTCGACTTTGAGGACCGGGAGGTCGCGGCGATCATTGGACCGTCGGGCTGCGGCAAGACGACCCTGGTCCGAGCATTGAACCGGATGGCGGAGGTCGCCCCCGGGATCCGGATCGAGGGATCGGTCCGCTACCGGGGGGAGGAGATCTACGACCCCGCGGTGAACCCGGTGTTGGTCCGCCAGCGGATCGGGATGGTCTTCCAGCGACCGGTGCCGTTTCCGATGTCGATCTACGAGAACGTGGCGTTCGGCCTCCGGCTCCAGGGGATCGACGAGGAAGAGCTGGACCGGACGGTGCGCCGGTCGCTCGAGCAGGCCGGGCTCTGGAAGGAGCTGGACGGCGATGTCGAACGCTCCGGCCTCACGCTGTCGGGGGGCCAGCAGCAGCGGTTGTGCATCGCCCGGGCCCTGGCGGTCAAGCCCCGGATCCTCCTCATGGACGAGCCGGCGGCGAGCCTCGATCCGACGGCGACCCAGCGGATCGAGGAGCTGATCTTCGATCTCCGGAAGGAGTACGCGGTCATCCTCGTGACCCACAACATGCAGCAGGCGGCCCGGGTCGCCGAACGGACCGCCTTCTTCTACCAGGGCCGGTTGATCGAGTACTCCGACACCCACCAGCTCTTCGAGAATCCCCGCGAAAAGCTCACCGAAAGCTACGTGACCGGGAGGTTTGGATGAACGGAAAGGAGACCGGTGCCCCGCGACGCGACATGGCCGAAAGCCTCGACCGGCTGGCCGGACGGATGCAGTCGATGCTCGATCTTTCCGTCCGCAGCCTCGAGACGGCGGTGAACCTGCTGGGGAGTGCCGAACCGCCGGCGATCGAGGCGGTCTTCGGCTACGACCGGCAGCTCTACGATCTCAAGCAGGACGTCGTGGGGACGTGCGTCGACCTCCTGGCGCTCCACGCGCCGGTCGCCCGGGATCTCCGGACCATCACCGCCGACTTGGAGATCGCCTCCGACCTCGACCGGATCGGCCGCTACGCGAAGGACATCGCCGAGGTCGTCCGCGGGCTGCCCCCCGAGGAGCGGCCCCGGCTCGGGGAGGTCCGGGAGATCCGGAGGATGAGCGAGCTCACCGTCGCGATCGTCCGGGCGGCGACCGGGGCGTACCGGACCGGCTCGGCCGAGGTCGCCCGCCGGATCGAGTCGGACGACAACGAGGTCGATCGGCTCCACGAGGCGGTCTTCCGGCAGCTGGTCGGCCGGATCGCCGACGGATCGCTGAGCGCGTCCGCGGGTGCCTCGCTCATCCTGGTGAACCGGTACTTCGAGCGGATCGCCGACCACGCCGTCAACATCGGGAGCCACGTGGAGTACCTCTGGACCGGGACGCGCAGCCGCTGACGGGGGCGGGCGGCCGGCCCCGGACCGCCGGGCCCCACGGATACCCTCAAGACCCCGGCCGGACTCGGCGGCCCCCGAGGGCGCGTGACCCGATCCCAACACCGGCCGAAAACGCCCCCCTCCCCCCCGACCCCGGTGCTCGACCGGGCCGATCTCCAGCTCTACCTCGGCGACATCCGGGAGCTTCGGCTGCCCTCGGGGAGCATCGACCTCATCGTGACCTCCCCGCCCTACGGGGTCGACATCCCGTACGCCGACTACGACGACACGGTGAGCTACGACCGCTACCTCGAGTTCAGCCGGGAGTGGCTCGGCCGGTGCCTCGACCTGCTGAAGCCCGACGGACGGTTCTGCCTCAACGTCCCGCTGGACAAGAACCGGGGCGGCCACCAGAGCGTCTACTCCGATCTCCTCCAGGCCGCCAAGTCGGTCGGCTGGAAGTACTTCAGTACGATCGTCTGGAACGAGCAGAACATCTCCCGGCGGACCGCGTGGGGCTCCTGGCGGAGCGCGTCGGCGCCCCACGTGATCGCTCCGGTCGAGATGGTCGGACTCCTCTACAAGGGGCAGTGGAAGAAGGTCGAACGCGGGCGTTCCGACCTCACGCGGGAGGAGTTCATCGCGTGGACCAACGGCCTGTGGACCTTCTCGGGGGAGACCCGGGCGGTGGGGCATCCGGCCCCGTTCCCCCGGGAGCTGCCCCGGCGGTGCATCCGGCTCTTCAGCTACGTCGGCGACACGGTCCTCGACCCCTTCGCGGGCTCCGGCACGACCCTCCTGGCCTGCCGGGAGCTGGGCCGACGGGGAATCGGGGTCGAGATCTCGCCGGAGTACTGCGATCTCATCGGCCGGCGGCTGTTCCCCCCGACGGAGCCCCGACCCGCGCGGAGCCCTCGGACCGGGCCGGCCGGTCGGGTCTCGGCGGGGCGACGGCGCTCCCCACCGACCGGCGGGTGAGCTCCCGGACCGTCCACTCCGCGAGCGGTTCCAGGTTGACCGCATCGGCCCGGTTGTACTGGATGAGTCGGTCGAGCGCCGACGCCGACCCGCGGCGGTGCTGCTCCCAGAGCCGCACCGCGTCCAGCCCCTGGATCCCCTCGACCCCGGCCCGGCTGCCGAGCCTCAGCCGCTCCTCGATCCGCTTGAGCCCGCCGGCCTGCCCCACCCGGTAGAGGGCGAAGCGGAGGTCGAAGTGGCCGGCGGGCGGGGTCCACTGGGGGAACCGGAACTGGAGGAACGGGATGTCGAAGACCCGACCGCTGAAGGTGACCATCAGTTGGAACCGACGCAGGTAGGACGGGAGTTCCTCCAGATTGTCGTCGGCGACGAAGCTCCGGGTGGCCCCCCCGCCGTGGACCGTCACCACCGTGACAATCCCCTCGTAGGGCGAGAGGGAGGTGGTCTCGATGTCCAGGAAGGCGGTCGCGGGGCGGAAGGCGGGGTAGATCCGCCAGTGCTCGGCGTAGGGGAGCCGGCGGGCGAAGAACTCTCCACGGTGCTCGGCGAGGGCCGCCTCGCTCTCGGCCAGGCCCCGGGCGATCCGCTCCCTCCGGGGGCTGCCCGGGGCTCCGACCCGGTCGAGCTGGCCGGCGAGTTCGCTCCAGTCCCGGATGCCGGACCTCCAGAGGCTCGCCTCGCCGGCGAGGGAGATGCCCTCGAGGTGATGGAAGGTCGACCGGAGCATCCCTCCCGTCACGACCGGTTCGGCTTAACGGTTCGGCGGGACCGCTCGGTCCTCGGCTCCGCCCCGGCCTCCCGGACGGCCGCCCCGGGTTACCGGGGGGGCCTGGGTCCGTCAGGGAGTCGGGTCGGCGCCGATCACCGCCAGCGGGCCCAACGGCCGGGTATGCGCCCGGACGGCCTCCCAGAAGGCCCGGATCTTCTCCTTGGAGGGTCGTCCGGAGGATCGGGGGGTCCGGTACTCCGCCTCCAGGAATGTCGGGTCGTCGGCGTCCCAAACCAGCCGGAGGATCCAGCCCTCCCGATCCTCCTCGAGCGCCCAGATGCGCCGACGCGGATCGGTGGAGACCGGGTTCGGCCGAAGGCCGTCGATCGGCGGGTCCGGCGGCGGCGGGGGGCCCAGGAGCATCGTCGGGGGAGGCGGAGCGGGGAGCTGGAGCCGGATCCAGGCGGCGACCGGCCAACGGGTCTGGGCCGCTCCGAGGGACGGCATGCCCGGCATGAGGGGTCGCCGTTCATCTGGTTTCGGTGCTCCATGCCGATCCGTTACTGATTCCAGTAACGCTTTATGCTCGAAAGCAGTACCGGAGGCATGTTCAGTTCCGCCGAGCTGGCCTACCTCAGGACCGTGGCCGAGGGCAACCCATCCGACTGGATGGGGAGGATCGAAGCGAGGTTCCCGAATCCGGCCTATCGACGGAAGATCCGCTGGGGGATCCGGCAGAAGGCGATCCGTTCCTACGAAGGCTGGACCCTCTACCTCGCGGCCGCCGATCGGGACGCCGGGCTCCGGCCCCAGAGTTCCTCCGCCGCGGGCCGGCCCCCGGTCTACGAGGATCTGCTGGTCGCCTGGCTCGGGAAGCTTCGGGGCCGCTCCGGGCCGGATCCCGCCCCGCCCGTCGCGGGTTCCGCCTCGGGACCAGGAGGCCGGCCATGACGTTCGGCCCGCTGGCGATTGCGATCACGGCGGTCGCGGTCGTCGGTATCGGGATCTTCGCCTACTACCTGGCGATGGTCGTCTCGAAAGGCCGTAGGGTCGGGACCCGGGGCATCGTCCAGCGCTCCCGGCTGACCTGCCCGAAGTGCGGGAAGGAGTTCGACTACGACTGGATCCCGGGCGGCTCCTTGACGGCGGTCCGGCTCGGGCCGAGCCGGTACATGGCCTGCCCGATCTGCCACAAGTGGTCGGTCTTCCCGATCGTCCAGAACTTGGTCGAGCGGCCCCCCGGCTAAGGACCGGTCGCAGACCTGAACCCGAGGGGACCGGCGGCGGTTCCGCCCGCCGACCCTTTCCGATCCGTAAAAAAGGGTACCACACGCGTTCTGCTTAACTGTCGAGCGCCAAAAGCTTACGTAGCTGCGGACGTTAGTGGCCGCGGGCTGAACAGATCGCCCGAAGGCTCTCTGCGTACACCCCGGCTCTATCGAACTCGTCTTCTCCGAGTGTCCTTAAAGGTCTCTCTTTTTCGAGGGGGTTTCGGGCTTAGATGCTTTCAGCCCTTATCCCGTAGCGCGTGGCTGCTCAGCGATGCCCTGCCGGACAACTGATGGACTAGAGGCGCCGATTCCCCGTTCCTCTCGTACTGTGGGAACCTTCTCGTCAGAGACCCAGGCACTTCCGCCAAAAAGCAACACACCTGTCTCACGACGGTGTAAACCCAGCTCACGATCCCTTTTAATGGGCGAACAACCCCACCCTTGGTAGATGCTGCACCACCAGGATAGGCAGAACCGACATCGAAGTAGCAAGCCTCCAGGTCGATAGGGACTCTTGCTGGAGACAACTCAGTTATCCCCGGGGTAACTTTTCTCTTATCACTGGCCCCTACAGGGGAGGCACAGTGGTTCGCTAGGCCCTGCTTTCGCATCGGGAATCCTCGTTACGCAGATTCCCGTCAAGCCAGCTTTTGCCCTTGCACTCTACGGTGGATTTCTGACCCACCTGAGCTGACCTTTGGGGGCCCTTGTTACATTTTGGAGGGCGTGGCGCCCCACCCAAACTGCCTACCTACGGGTGTCCCCCTCGCGGGGTGAGCGATGCCAACCCGAAAGGGCGGTGTTTCATCGGCCTCTCGGAACGGACCTAGCGGCCCGCCCTGGTAACGAGTCCCGCCTACGCTACACAATCGAATTAGCATCACAACCGCAGGCTGCAGTAAAGCTCCACGGGGTCTTCGCTTTCAGACGGAAGACATTGGACTGCTCGCCAATGAGTCAGTTTCGCCGGCTTCCGAGCGGGGACAGTAGAGCTCTCGTTGGTCCTTCATGCAAGTCGCCAATTAAGCGACAAGGTATTACGCTACCTTAAGAGGGTCATAGTTACCCCCGCCGTTTATCGGTCCTTCGTCCCGTTGAACCGGGCATTCAGATACCGACACTGGGCAGGATTCAGTGGCCATACACAACCTTTCGGTCTCGCGGCCGCCTATGTTTTTATTAAACAGTCGGAGCTCCTTGGTCACTGCGACCAGACACCCTCGTGTCTGGCACCCCTTCTCCCGAAGTTACGGGGCTAATTTGCCGAATTCCCTCGCTCGAATTCTCGCCGACACGCCTTGGGCTTCTCACCCAGGGGCACCTGTGTCAGTTCTCGGTACGATCGCAAGTTGCCATCTTCGGTATTTCACGGGCCACCCACATCGGAAGAAACCTCCTCGCGGAGTCCCCGCCCCTCTGCCTCCGGTTCTCACCATGACGGTACTCCCCGGAGCGACGAGGGGCGAATGGGCCGGCATATGCCCACTCTCCCTAGTGGCTGGCGTCGTCGAAGATGCTTTGACCTTGTGGTCACGGAATATTAACCGTGTCTCCTTTCGCGAGTTCCGATTAAGGACTCACTTAGGATCGACTAACCCACGGCGGATGATCGTTGCCGTGGAACCCTGGCCCCTACGGCGGACGGGATTCTCACCCGTCTTTGCTGCTACTCCTCCCAGGATTTTCGATGGAACCCGGTCCATAGGAACTCACGCCCCTACTTCTACCCGAGCACCACGCCTCCTTACACGATCGCCGCGGTTGCGGCGCGCCCGCATATCGGGGGCCGGTTTAGCCCCGTCCATTTTCGGTGCCCACGTCCTCGACTGGTGAGCTGTTACGCACTCTTTGAAGGATGGCTGCTTCTGAGCCCACCTCCCAGTTGTCTTTGGACACGGACGCCCTTTGCATGACACTTAACCGGCACTTGGGGCCCTTAATGCGAGGCTGGGTTGCATTCCCTTTCGCACGGCGGGCTTACCCCTGCCGCGCTCACTCCCGGCGTCTACACCGCACGGAAATTCGGAGTTCGACAACAGGCCGAGACCTTTCGGTCCCGCTTCCCATAATCGGTGCTCTACCTTCCGTGCCAGCTCGGCCGAGACCTACCTGCGAGTAGTTTCAGGAGGAACCAGCCATTCCCAGTCTAGATTGGCCTTTCACCCCTAAGCACGGGTCATCCGAGTGATTTGCACGTCAACACCGGTTCGGTCCTCCACCTACCTTTCAGCAGGCTTCAACCTACCCACGCTTAGATCGATTGGCTTCGGGTATTCCACTCATGACTTCGGGCGAGCGCACCCCGTCCCTGGCCCTTGCGGGTTGCGGACTGTCGGTTTCCCTACGGCTTCGGCCCTTCGGCCTTGACCTCGCCATGAATCGAAACTCCCTGGCCCGTTATTCAAAACGGACGCATGGATCCTGTGTCCACGGCCTTGCGGCCGCTTCGTTCCTTGGGGACCCCATGCGGCACATCGTCAGTTGATTTCAGGCTCTTTTCACCTCCCTTCCGAGGTACTTTTCAGCGTTCGCTCGCGCTACTAATGCGCTATCGGTCTCAGGACGTATTTAGGATCGGAAGACTGTACCTCCCAGCTTCCCGCGCGATATCCAACGCACGGTACTCGGGATCCCTCCAATCTCGCCTTGGTGCTTAGCGTACGGGACTATCACCCTCTGTGGTCTGTCGTTCCAGGCACGTTCGGCTCACACCACGGGCAAGTACGGAGGTCCACTACTCCACATCTCCCGGCCCTCATCGGGCCGGGATTCGGTTTGTCCTCTGCCGTGTTCGATCGCCTTTACTAGCGGCATCTCATTTGATTTCTTGTCCTCCCCCTACTAGAATGCTTTACTTCGGGGGGTTCCCCTTCCTTGCGGAATGTCCCTTGCGGGACCGGAGTTCCGATTCGGTGATCGGTGGATCACAGGTTCCTTGCGCCTACCCACCGCTTATCGCAGCTTGGCACGACCTTCATCGGCGCCTGAGCCCAGCCATTCCTCAACTGACAGGAGTCAGCTACACTTCTGACGTTCGACAAGCGTCCAGAACGCGTGTGATCGGCGTCATCGGTCGGCCCGCCCCCGCGGGCCGACCCTCGCCACTTCCCCGGTGAGACGTGGGTCTCGACGGGTGCACGGTGCCTCCCGTGACGCAGGGCGCCAGGGTCGGCCGCGGTGGGACTCGGGCTTCCTATTTAATCTCTCCGAGCGACGCGCGCCGGACGTCCCGCTCCCCCGGGTCGGCGCGCCGAAGGCGGGCGGATCCTCCCGGCGGCACTCCGCCGGTCCGAGTCGGGCCGGAAGCGCTCCGCCGGTCGGGGGCCGATCGGGGCGCCCCGGCCCCGGTCAGCAGCGGCCGACCGCAATCGGGTCGGGGTAGAGCTGGACGAACGGCGCCGCCCCGGTCGGGGCGACCTCGACCGTCACGACCGTGGACGGGTTGGGGGAAGTGCCGCCGAGCCGGGTGCCGGTCTGCTGGTCCCAGGCGGTCACTTGGGCCGGGTCGTAGCCGATGCAGAAGTCGCCCGCCCGCCGAAGGTCGACCGGCACGATCCCGGCGCCCTGGGGGGGCTGGGCGGAGGAAAAGCCCCCCTCGAGGATCGACCAGGTCGAGCGGGCGGCGAGCGTAAAGAGGAACGCCACGATCCGGCGTCCGGCCGGAAACTCGACCAGCCCGAGCGGGGCGGCATTCGCCCCGACGCCCTGATCGACGAGCGGTGCGAGCGCGGTCGCCCACCGGGTCCGGAACGACGGATGGGCGAGGTAGACCGGCCAGAAGGCGTTGCCGAAATAGTAGCCGTTGCGGAGGAGCAGCCCGGTCTTCGGCTGGCTCCCCGGGTTCTCGAAGCTCCACGCGACGAGTCCTCCCGCAAGGTCGTGCCAGCTCCAGGAGACCCGGAGTTCCCCGGCGGCGCTGAGGGGGGACGGAACAGCGGCGTCCCGGGCCCGTGGGAAGGGTCCTCCGACCACGTACCTCGAGGCGGGCGCTCCGGGCACGTCCGTTCCATCCCGTCGACCCTATTTGGGTTCGACGGGCGGCCGGGGATGGCGACGGCGCCCGATCAGGAAGATGATCGTGCCGGCCGCAAAGGCCGCGACCGCCACGCCCCCGATCAGGTAGAGCCGGGTCGAGGACGACGCCCCATTGGCCGAGAAGGAGACGGCGCGGAGGACCGGGCTCCCGGCGACCGAAATCGTCCCGTTCCCGGGCACCGCCGTGTAGCCCGGCGGCGCGTCGAGGCGGAAAGCGTAGCTCCCGTTCGGGAGCTCGATCTGGGCCGTGCCGTTCCGGGAGACGAGCGTCTGTCCTTGGATGACGACCGACCAGGCGGTCCCGTTGGGGAGGCCGCTCTGGGCGATGACGACCGAGAAGACCACGAGCGAAAAACTGATGTTGACCTCGACCGGGGATCCGTCGACCGTGAAGCCCCCGCCGGCCGCCCGGTAGCTCGAGTTGGCGGTGCCGGCGGTGTAGCGGTAGGTCCCGTTGGGCAGGCCGGCCGCCATGGAACTGCGGTTGTCGGTGAACCGGTCTCCGGCGGTCGCCACATACCACACGGTCCCGTGGGGCAGCCCGGTCTCCTGGAAGATGACCGGGGAGGTGACGAGGGAGAAGCGGACCTCCACCCCGAGGAGGCTCCCCTGGACGAGGAGCCGCCCCGACGCCGGGGACGGCGCGTACGACCGATCGGGAGTCTCCACGGCGTAGGTGTAGCTTCCGTTGGTCAGGTTGAAGGTCAGGGCGGTGCCCCGGGTCGAGCCGCTCTCCCCTCCGCTCAGGTTGACGAACCAGGGGGTCCCGGCCGGAAGCCCGACCGCATCGAAGGTGACCGGGCTGGTGGCCGGGGCGAAGGTCACTTGGACTTGGACCGGACCCCCATGGACGATGAAGAATCCCGGACTGGCCGCGTAGCCCGGCGTGCTCGTGCTCGCCGAGTAGGCGTAGGTCCCGTTGATGAGGGAGAGGCTCAGGCTGGAAACGGAGGCCGACACGTGGGCGCCGCCTGTGAGGTTCAGCCACCAGGTGGAGTTCGCGGGCAGCCCGCTCTCGTTCACCTCGACCGGGAACCCGCGGACGCCGACCGTCGAGACGGTGCCGCTGTTCGCGTTGGCGATGAAGACCTCGCCGGTCGCCGGGTCGCTGGCGACGCCGCTCGGGCCGGCCCCGACCTCCAGGAAGCCCTGGACCGACTGGAACGCGACGCTGACGACGGCCAGGGAGCCGGTCCCGTACTGGGCCGCCAGGATCACGCCCTGCGCGGGGTCGTACCCCACGGAGAGGGGCAGGTTGGGCACCGGGATCGAGTTGGTCACGTTGAGCGCGGTGTCGTTCACCACGCTGAGGTTGCCCGAGCCCGCGTTGGCGACGAAGACCGCACCGTCCGCCGGCACATAGGCCAGGCTCGACGGGGCCAACCCGACGGGGATCAGCGCCTCGACGGCGCCCGAACTCGCGTTGACCACCGCCACGGTGGAGTTCGTGAGGAGTCCGACGTAGACCGAATCGGTCCTCGAGTCGATCGCCAGGCCGGAGAGGACCGCCGACGGGTCGACCGGCACGATCCGCTGGACCCGGGAGGTCGCGACCGAGATCTCGGTGACGGTGCCCGAGTTCCCGCCGGAGACCCACCACGAGCCGTTCGCGCGGTCGTAGGCGACCCCGGAGGGTTCGCCCCCGATCGGCACCGTCGCCACCGCCTGACCGAGGCTCAGGTTGAGGATCGTCAGGTTGCCGGATCCGCTGTTCGCCACGGCGAGTTCCTCCGTCTGGGGATCGTAGGCGACCGCGCTGGGTTCCCGTCCGACCGGCCACTCGCCGACCACGCGGCCCTGGGTCGCGTTCAGGAGGACGACCGAGTTCTGGGCGTATTCGGCCACGGCCACCACGCCCAGCTCGGGCGCGGCGACGAGGGCGACCGGATTGGTCCCGACGGCGTACCGGGTCACGGGATCGAGGGTGGTGGAGTTCGCCCGGGTGACCCGGCCCGTGAGACTGTTGGCCCAGAGGACCTGCCGAAGGCCGGCCGAGTAGTGGAGCCCGAAGACCGTGCCGTTGATCGAGCGGATCCCGATCGTGGCGAGGCCGGCCGGGTCGAGCGCGGCCACGCGCCCGACACTCCCATTGCCGGAGAACTCGGCGAGGATCGCGGGGATCTCCGGGTCGTAGGCGATCTGGGCGAGGGTCGAGTTCCCGAATCCGGCATCCCCGAGGGGGACCGTCCGGCCGTAGACCCAGGAGTCGTTCGCGAGGTCGTACGCCTCGACCGAGTTCGTATAGTTGCAGGGGGTCCGGATGTTCGTGACCCCGACGTAGAGGAGCCCGTTGGACGCGTCGTACGCCAGGGTGGCGGAGCCCGGGAGCGGGTTGACGGAGTATGGGCAGCCCACCGGCCGTCCCGCGCCGCAGGTTCCGGCGGGAAGGGAGACGTTGGCCAGGACCGAGTCATTGGCCGGGTCGATCGTCGAGAGCCGGCAGGAGCCCAGCGCGACCGCGTAGAGATCCCCCCCGGGGCCGTAGAGGGCGTCGGTCGGGATCTTGCCCACGGAGAGGTTGCCTCCGACGGCCAGCGTCGAGGCGTTCACCCAGGTCAGGCTCCCATTGCCGGGGAGGGTACCGGGGCCGGATTGGGCGGAGTAGTTCGAGTTGACCACGTAGAGCGTCTGGTGCGCCGGATCGAGCGCCAGGGCGAGGGGGGCGAGGGAGACCGGGATCGAGCCCACGACGCGGAAGCTCGACGCGTCGATCACGCTCACGTTGTAGGAAAACTCGTTGACGACGAAGACCCGGTCCACGCCCGAATCGTAGAGCAGGGCCGTCGGGTCGCTGCCCACCGGGACGACGGCGACCACCCCGCCGAGGGTGAGGTTGATCACCGAGACCGTGCCGGATCCCCCGTTCGCGACCCAGAGGGTCGAACTGTTGGGATCGTAGGCCGTCGCGTCCGGCGCGATGCCGTTCGAGGCGAGGAAGTTCCCCGGTAGCGTGGTCTGGTTGGCCAGCACCGTGGTGGTCTCGACCGAGAAGGAGCCGCTCGAGCCGAGCGAGGAGCTCGGGGCCGGGGAGGGAGCCGCCGAGAGGGTCGAGCCTTCCGACGGGCCCAAAACGGCCCCCGGAATGTTTTCCGGGACGACCAGCGAGGCGCTCACCAGGACGAAGACCACGAGGCCGAGGAGCGCGATCCTTCCCGATCGTCCCGCCCGGTGCGCCCCGGGGTCTCTCCGGCGCCCCATTTCCGGGAAAATGGGGGCGTCGCTATTATCCTTTGGGGGCGCGTTCCGGGGCCCCCCGATGGTTCACCGACCGCCGAACCGAGGGGCGGCCAACGCCGGACCGTTCCCGGCGGAATCGAAGAGCTTCGTCAGGTGGTGGTGGGCACCTTCGAACCGGGCGCCGGCGTAGCGGCAGAGCCCCTGTTCGTTGGCCTCGCAGCTCGCGCAGATCCGGCCGTTCGTGACCGGGGCCCGGATCAGGTCCGATCGGATCTGCCCGAGGGCGAAGCGGAGCCACCGCTCGTCGGCCTCCGTGTACGGGATCTCGACCCAGCCCTCCCGGGTCCCGCTGCCGGTCTGGTCGCCGTAGTGGACGATCGCGCTCAAGGGCCGGCGGCCGAACGCCGCCTCGACCAGACGGCACTCGGCGATCGCCTGGATGGTGTCGAAGAGCCGGCCGTGGGCTTCGTGGTAGCCGACGAAGAGGTGGGTCGCCTTGTACTCGACCGGGACGAGGTTCCCGTTCGCCCGTCGGATCACGAAGTCGGGGCGGCCGTGGAGCTGGAGCTCGGGGTCGACGAGGTTCGCCTGGCTCCCGACGAACCGAGGGTCCAGGGTCACATGCTCCGAAGGAAAGAGCACCGGCAGGTCCTTCTCCGCCTCATCGGCGTAGATCAGCCGGTCGCCGTCGAAGATGTCGAGCCGTCCGTCGTTGACCTGCACGCCGCTCAGCGGCGGCGAGATGAGGGGGGAGCGGGGGATCGGCACCACATCCGGCGGGGTCCGGGCCACCGCCGGACCGTGGTGATGGAGGCTGTCGACACGGACCCGGTGGAGCTCCATCTCGTGAGGGCAGCGGTAGTAGTTCACCAGGTCGTGCGGCGAGAGCGGTTCCAGTGCGGCCGGGCTCGGTTGGGCGATCATCGGCGGAGCCTCGGCCGGGGAGGGCTATGAAGGTAGGGGTCCAATCGAAGCCCTCCGCGGAGCGGGCCGGCTCACCGGGGATGGATCCACCGACGGGGATCGCCGCTCCACCCGATCCGTCGGCCGAGCTCGGCCAGCCACTGCGGGTCGACCTCCTCCGGCGGGATCCGGTCGGCGAGCCGGCGGAGCTCCGCTGGGCGCCGGTCCCGGAACGCCGCCACCCAGCCGTACTCGAGGCGGCTCACCGGGATCCGGTGGCCGCCGAACTCGACCAGGCGGATCCGGACCTCCTCGCCGTACTCGCCGAGCTCCCCCACGTCGCCGGGCCGCGGGGCGGCCGGCACTCCCCACTCGGCCCGGATACCTTCTTTCGGGGTGCCCAGGAAGGCCCGGGCGGCGGCGCGGAACGGCCGACCGGACCATTCGGTCGGCGCCCAGGGTTCGATGAGATACTCCCGCAGCCGTTCGGCCAGCCGGGCACCGGCCGGTTCCGTTCCGCCGATCCGGATCGTCTCGGGCGGAGGCCCGGCGCCCTGGAGCCAGGCCGAAGCCGCCCCGACAAGATACCACCCCGGCCCTTCCCGCTCCCTCGGCTCCCGGACGGCCCGGAGGAGCTCCGCCAAGCCGGATTCCGACGACGGCACCGCACCGGCGAACCGCTGGGCGAGCAGGGTCGAAAGGACGAAGCGGTACCGCTGGTAGGCGGCCCGGACCCGGGCCGCCTCCGACTCGGGCAGGGCGTAGGTCCGGTGGTAGCACCGGGGCCCGCCGAACATGCACGGCTGCGGGGGGTGGACGAAGCCGAGATCGTCGAGCGGGCCGATCGGGGGGCCGCCCGCGTCGTCGCCGCCCGCCTGGGCGTGGTGGGTGAACCCCTCCCGGCCGTCCTCCAGATCCCGGCTCAGCTGGTGGAGGTAGCCTCCGCCGAGGTCGGGGCCCGAGATCAGGCGGCGCATCAGGCGGTCGAAGCGAGCGCTTCCGGGGCGAGCCCCGGGATCCGGCCGGTCTCCCATCGGACCCCCGACGCGGAGCGCCGGGCATGGAGGTAGTGGCCATGGTCGAGCGACGCCCAGCCCGGCTGGCCGTCGGTCGGCTCGCTCGCGACCCGGATCCGTTCCGGTTCGGCCCGGAAGGCGAGCCGGTAGTACGGTCGGTCCGGGTCGGCGAGGGCCGAACCGTGCTCACCTCGGGCGAGGCCGAACGCCCAGAGCTCGTCGGTCCCCCGGGTCCACAGCACATTGAGTCCCGAGTACGGGCCGGCGGTGGGCGAGCCCTCCGAGCGCCAGTCGTCCCAGAGATCGGCGACCGTCCGGCCGAAGGCCGAGACGATGTCGTCGTCCGAATCCAGGTGGGCGCGCAGGAGCCAGAAGAGGACCTCGCTGTCGTTCACCCCGCGGACCCGGTCCCGGAACCGCCCGAGCCGGCGGCGGGTCGTCTCGGGGTGGAGGATCATGCCGTTGTGGGCAAAGATGTACGATCCCTCCACGAACGGCTGGCTGTTGGGCTCGCCGATCAGCTCGGCGGCCGGGCGGCCCATCGGGTTGCTCGCCCGACGCAGGTGGCCGACGATCACCGGACCCTGCGCCTTCTCCGCGGTCGCCCGGAACTTCGGCGACTCGGCGGGTTCGTAGGCGCCACCGGTACCGACCACTCGCTGGAGGCCGAGCCGGCGGTCCCACCAGGCGATCCCCCAGCCGTCCGACTGGAGGGCTGTCGGCCGGAGGTTGGAGAGCCGGAGGAGCGACGTCGGCGCGTGGACCAGATCGTCGACCAGGGTGGCGCGGTCGTCGCCCAGCTGGCCAATCCATCGGCACATGCCCCGGAGAGGGGGCGCCGGAATATAAACCGGCCTCGGCGCCCGGTCCCCTACTCGTGGGGGAGCTCGACGGGCTTCGGGGGCAGCCGGCCGACGTATGCGGCGCTCAATCCGACCAGGAGCGCGACGACCAGAAGGAGACCGGCGCCCACCAGGACCCAGCCCTGGACGATCGCGGTGCTCGGGGGGACCGGGGGCGGCGGCGGCGCGACGTTCGCGTAGACGAAACCGTACATTCCCGAGGCGAAGTGGCCCGGCACCGTGCAGATGTACTGGTAGACGCCCGCATGGGCGATCGTGAAGTTGGCCCAGACCGACGAGCCGGCGCCCGACGGCACCGGCGCGTCGACGAGCGGCGGGTGGGACTGGAAGAAGGAGGTGAAGTTGGCCGGGGAGAGGCTGAAGTTGGAAAAGGCGGAGACGGTGAAGGTGTGGGAGAAGCTCCCGAGGTTCGAGACGTCGACCCCGACGACGACCGGATAGTGGGTCACGTTGACCACGAGCGTGTTGGGAAGGAACTGGAGCGCGTCGGAGGTATTGTCCTCCAGGAGGACGCTCGGCGGGCCGCCCGAGACCGAGATCGTCCCCGCCATGCCGGCCTGGAACTGGTAGGGGATGACGCTCACGAACTGGAAGACGTCGAGCGCCGAGTCGACCCCGAAGCTCAGGTTGACCGTCGCGGTCGCCCCCGGGGCGAGGGAGACATTCGCCCGGCTGCCGTTCTGGTTGAAGAACCGATCGACCTGCTGGGGGGTCGAGTTCGCCGGCAGCGCGTCCGCCCCCGAGACGTTCGAGACGGTGAAGGTGTGGGTCAGGTTCCCCTGGTTGACCAGGTGGACGGTCAGGATCGTGCTCGTGTTGACCGTGATCGCGCTCGGGAGGTAGGCGGGGGCATCGGTCATCGCCACCGTCACGTTGACGTGGGCCATGGGCGGCGTCACGGCGACGCCGTAGCCGATCTCGGGGCCGGCCCGGAGGCTGCCGCTGGACGCCGCCACCATCGGGAGCCCGATCCCGGCGACCAGCAGCGCGGCCACGGCCCACGGCAGCGCCCGCCGCAGGGGACGGCCCCATCGTCCCTCGCCCCGCATCGGTTGACCTTCCTTCACGACCTACGCGCCGTTGATATGGATAATGTACGAATCCCGGCTCAGGGCACCGGGGGCGGACCCCCCGCCACGTCGAAGCGTCGCAGGAGCTGGGTCGTGACCTCGACGAGCGGGTGGTGCATCGACCGGTCGATCTCGATGTCGGCGAGGCTCTCCAGGTGCCGCTCCTTCGCGGTCCGCTCGAGCCCGAGCTCGACCTGCTCGAACTCGGCCGGCTGGTCGGCGGTCAGGATGAACGCCTGGAGCCGGGTGAGCCCCATCTCCCGGGCCGCGAGCGCCCGGTGGTGGCCGTCGACCAGCAGCCAGCGCCCCCCCTTCTCCACGACCAGGACCGGCTCCGCGAAGCCGCGTTCGAGCTCGTAGCGCCGGCCCTCGAGCTCGTCTTCGAAGACCTTCCACTGGGTGGGCCGCAGATCCTGGATCGGGACGACCCCCCGGCGCATCGAGAAGCCCATCCCGTAGCGGTCGGTGAGCAGCCGCCGCAGGGTGTCGGCCTTGAGGGGGGAGGCCCGCTCGAAGTGGGAGCGCACGATGTCGAGGTTCGAGATCACCCCGCAGAGCCGGCCCTCCGCGTCGACGATCGGCAGGTCCCGCAGCCCGAAGCGGAACATCACCCGGGCGGCGTCGTCGAGCGCCGTGTCGGGCTCGGCGGTGTAGGTGCCCGACCGGAGGATCTCCGCGAGGGGCCGGTTCCGCTCCGCCTGGTGCCGGAGAAGCTCCTTCGAGCTCACGAAGCCGACCAGCTTGCCGTGCGCGTCGGTCACCGGGAATCCGTGGTGCCGGCTGCGGACCAGCCGGTCGGTCGCTTCGCCGATCGTCGTGGTGAGGAAGACGTGCTCGACCGCGAGGACCATGTAGTCGCGGACCGTGACCGTCACGCTGCGTCCTTTCCCCGCCGGTCCCGCCCCGGCTCCGCCGTCTCCCGGCCGGCCGGGGCTACCGGCCCACGAACAGGATCCGGGAGCCGGCCGGATCGATCCGGATCGGCCAGCGCTGCATCGGCTCTAGGGCCCGGGCTATTTGATGGCTTTGTTCGGGGGGGTGGACGACAAGGAGGAACCCCCCGCCCCCGGCGCCGGTGATCTTGCCGCCCCACGCCCCGGCCGCCTTCGCCGCGGCGTAGGCCCGGTCGATCTCGGGGGTGGTGATCCCCGGGGAGAGCTCCTTCTTGAGCCGCCAGCCCTCGTCCAGGAGCCGGCCGAACTCCTCCCAACGGCCGGCGGTGATCGCCCGGGCGGTCGCGGGGGCGAGCTCGCGCATCGCCTCGAGGGTCGGCCGGTTCGATCCGGTCCGGCGGTCCTGGCGGGTGAGGATCCCCTGGGCGCTCCGGGTGATGCCGGTGTAGAAGAGCCCGAGATGCTCGCCGAACGCGAGCCGGTCGGAGGTCGAGAGCGGGAGCGGCGTCGAGCGGACCGTGTCGTCGGGCCGGAACTCGAGGAGCTGGACCCCGCCGAGCGCGGCGATGTACTGGTCCTGCTTGCCCAGCGTGCCCCCGAGCCGCTCGATCTCGATCCGGCACGCCTCCTCGGCGAGCTCCCGGGCGTCCTTGAGGACCCCCCGGTACGCGTAGAGGGCGTTCAGGAGGCCGACCGTGAGGGTGCTCGACGAGCCGAGCCCGGTCCCTTCGCTCGGGATGTCCGCGATCGTGTGGAGCTCGACGCCGGTCTCAACCCCGGTCGCCCGGAGCGCCTCGCGCACCAGGGCGTGCTGGACCTCGTCGACCCGCGCGACGTTCTCGGTCTTCGAGTAGGCGACGCGGATCGAGCGGTCGAACTTCGCGTTGACCAGGACGTGGATGTACTTGTCGATCGCCGCGTTGACGACCGCGCCCCCGCCGTGGGCACGGTAGAACGTCGGGAGGTCGGTCCCGCCACCCGCGAGGCCGATCCGCAGCGGCGTCTGGGTGATGATCACGCCCCCCCTGGAGCCGGAGGGGATTTATCGGTTCGGGCGGCCGTCGGGTCGTCCGACGGCAGCCTCGGCCGGTGGCGCGGCCGTCGGGTCCTCGGCCCGTAGAACTCCCGGGCGGTCCGGGCGAGGTCGCCGACCGGGGCGAGGCCGGGGAGGACGTCCCCGAACCGGACCGCCCGGCGGTCGAGGAGGATCGCGATGCCCCGGTCATTCTCCGAGCGGATCATCCGGCCGATCGCCTGGAGGACCGCGCGCTGCGCGGGCGCCTCGAAGGCGTACTGCCAGCCGGTGCCCGAGCGGGCCTCCCAGAACCGGCGCAGCGCCTCCCGCTTCGCGGTCGGCTTGGGGTAGGGGATCCCGACGACGACCACCGCCTCGAGATCCTCCCCGGGAAAGTCGATCCCCTCGGCGATGCGGCCGCCGGTGACCCCGAGGAGGACGGTCCCGTCGGGGTCCTTGCGCATCCCGTCGATCGACCTCCACAGGTCGGCCATCGGGAGCCGCCGGGACTCGACGACCGCGTTCGCCGGCAGCGACACCTGGAGGCCGGCCTGGAGGACCCGGTCCATCAGGTCGAAGCTCGGGAAGAAGATCGCGGTCTTGACCGGCAGCTCTCGGACGACCGACGCGACCCGGTCGGCGAGGTGGGGCAGCGCCGCCGGATCCCGGGCGAGGTCCTGGAAGCGGGTCGTGACCGAGGGGTCGTAGAGGCAGAGCCGGTGCTCCGGGGGGAACCGGGGCGGGACGGTCAGGAGCCGCGCCCGCTCGCCGAGCGCGAGCGCGTCGCGGTACTCCTCGAGCGGGGCGAGGGTTCCCGAGAGGTGGATCGAGAGGTGGGCGCCGGCGAGGGGCGCCGCCATCCCGCCGACGTCCAGCGGGTACGCCTCGAGCGCCGGCCTCGGGGTGCGGGTCGCGAGCTTGACGTACTCGGGCGGGGCGAGCCGCGGCCAGGAGAGCAGCGCGAGCGCGACCGAATGGACCCAGGAGCGGGGGAGATGCCGCTCGCGGCGGCGTTCCTCCCGGAGGTTCTCCCCCCAGGTCGCGAGCGCGCCGAGCCAGGTGTCGAACCGGTGGGAGGTCCCGCCGAGGGCCGCGAGGAGCGCATCCTCGAAGATGCCGTCGGTCAGGATCCCGTCGTCGTCGCGGGCGAGCTGCTCGACCAATTCCTCGATCGCCGCGCCGGCGACCTCGAGGAACCGGGAGGCGCTCGGCCCGTCGGGGAGCTGGAAGTCGCCCCGGTCGGCGATCTCCTGCCGGGCGCGCCGGACCGAGACCTGGGGGATCGCGACGGTCGACGACTCCCTCAGGTAGTCGGGCAGGTTGTGCGCCTCGTCGACGACCACGTCAAGCCGGTCGAGCGTCGTGCCCATCCAGCCGAGGAGCGCCGTGCGGATGAACGGGTGGAAGAAGAAGGCGTAGGGGGCGGTCACGAGCCGGGCGCCGGGCAAAAGCCGCTTCGCGAGCTCGTAGGCGCACAGGTCCTCCCGCTGGCAGAACTCCTCGAACTCGGACGGGGTCGGCATCGTCGAGTCGAGCCGGGACTCCACCACGTCGAGCTCCGACTGGAGGACCCGGGCGTAGTACGGGCAACCGTCCAGGTCGACGAGATCGATCGCGCCCCCCTCGGGAAGCTCCCCCGCCGACGCGGCGGTCAGATCCCCGGCGAGGCCGCGCTCGGTGGCCCGCTTGCGGTCGGCGCAGAGCTTGCCGTGCTCCTCGGCGGTGGCGTCCTTCATCTCCCGGACGTTCTCGAGGAGCAGGCAGCGCCGGGAGCGGCCCGAGAGGCTCACCGACCGGATCGGGTGGCCGAGCCGGCGGGCGACGGCCCGGGCCTCCTGGAGCACCTGGACCTCCTGGGAGTGGGTCCGCACCAGGTAGAGGATGCGGTGCTCGGCCGCTTCGGCGTGGTCGATCAGCGGGGCCAGGGTCGCGACCGTCTTGCCGCTCCCGGTCGCCGCGTCGAGGAGGAGCGCGCCGCCGAGGCGGCCGACCTCGGCGACCGCCTCGAGGATCGGCTCCTGCCCGGGCCGGACCCGGTACGGGAAGAGCCGCATCGACTCTTCGAGCGGGCCCGGCGACGTCATCGGCTGCCTCCGGCCGGTTCGAGGGCCGGGGGAGGCTTTGAACCTGACCCTCGACAGGAGGGGTGGGGGCTACTTCGGCAGCCGGGCCAGGAGGGCGAGGTCCTCGCGGACCGCCCGCACGCTGCCCTGGAAGAGCGCCCGCTCCTCCGGGGTCACGTCGACCTCGACGATCCGCTCGACCCCGCCCCGTCCCAGGACGACCGGGACGCCGATGTAGACCTCCTTCTCCCCGAACTCGCCCGAGACCATCGCGCTCACCGGCAGGAGCCGGTGCTCGTTGCGGACGACCGCCCGGACCAGCTCGGCCTGGCTCGCCGAGGGCGCCGAGTAGGCGCTCCCGGTCTTGAGGAGGTTCACGATCTCGCCGCCGCCCGAGCGGGTCCGCTGGACGATCGCCTGGAGCCGGTCGGCCGGGAGGAGCTTCGTGAGCGGAACTCCCCCGACGCTCGTGAGCGAGAGCAGCGGGACCATCGAGTCGCCATGGGTCCCGAGGACGAAGCCGGTGACGTCCTTCGGGGCGACCCGGAGCGCCTCGGCCACGAAGGTGCGGAACCGGGCCGTGTCGAGGGTTCCGGACTCGCCGAAGACCCGGGCGGCCGGCAGGCCGCTCACCTGCCGGAAGTAGTAGGTCATCACGTCGACCGGGTTGGTCACGACCAGGACGACCGCGTCGGGCGCCTTCGCCCGGACCGCCTCGGCATGCCCCTTCAGGATGCCGGCGTTCTTCTCGAGCAGATCGGAGCGGCTCATGCCGGGCTTTCGGGCGAGCCCGGCCGTCTCGATCACGACGTCGGCGCCTTCGAGGGCGTCGAGGCTCGTCGAGCCGGTGACCCGGGTGCTGAACCCGACGATCGGGGCCGACTCCTGGATGTCGAGCGCCTTGCCCTGCGGGAGCCCGTCGACGATGTCGATCAGGACCACCTCGGCCGCCAGATCGGCCTCGGCGAGCCGCTGCGCCAACGATCCGCCCACATTCCCGGCTCCCAAGACCACCAGCTTTCGGACTCCGCTCATGCCCGGCCTCCGACGGCCGAACCGCCGCGCGCATATACCCTTCCCCCGCCCGGAACGCGGCCGGTCGCCTCCGCCGAAAGGTTCATTCGCCCGCACCCGCTGCCCGCCGTGTGCCCGACTTCGAAGCCGTGCTCCTCAATGTCGAGGAACGGAGCAAGTGGCGGCAGCGGCTTGCCACCCTGGAGGCCCGGCGGGAGGAGATCCGGGGCCGGCGCGCCCGGCTCCAGGACCGGCTCCGCTGGGTCCGGCGCGAGCTCGCCCGGGTCGAGGGACTCGCGCGCTCGGTGGCCGAGGCCCGGGCCCGGGTCCTCCCCCCCTCCCAATCCGATGAAGTACGACGGTCGACCTTCGGAGTCCGATAGGGCCGAAAGCCTCGTCCGCGAGGCCCAGAGCCTCGAGGCCGAGCTCGGCCGGCTGGCCCAGGAGGAGGAGTTTGTCGAGCTGCAGATCCGGCAGGCGCGCGAGCAGGTCGCCTACTACGAGGACCTCCTGAGGCTGCTCCGCAAGGACTGGGGCCAGGTCTCGGGCCTCGCCGACCTGCTCCTCAGGATGCCGTAGGCCGGCCCGGGCATGCGGATCCTCGTCTTCGGCGCCGGCGCGATCGGGAGCCTCTTCGGCGCCCGGCTCGCGGCCGCGGGCCACGCGGTGACCCTCGTCGGCCGCCCGGAGCAGGTCCGGGCGATCCGGGACGCGGGCCTTCAGATCGTCGGGGAGCGGGCGGGACTCTTCCGGCTTCCGGCCGAGACGACGATCCCGCCGGCTCCCCCGCCCGACGCGATCCTGCTCGCCGTCAAGAGCTTCGATTTGGAGGCGGCGTCCGGGGCGATCGGGCGGCAGTGGGCCGACCCGATCCCCCTCCTCCTGCCCCAGAACGGCTGGGGGATCGAGCGGACGGTCCGTCGGGCCCTCGCGGCGGCCGGCGGGCCGGGCGACGCGACGGTCGTGCTCCGGTTCGTCCACTCGGTCCCGGCGACGCTCGAGGCGCCCGGGGTCGTCCGGGCCGCCGGAACCGGCACCCTGGTCGTTCCCGCCCCCAGGGGGCCCGGCGCCGAGGCGGTCGGGACTCTCCTCGCCCTGCTCGGGTCGATGGGCTACCCGGTCGAGCCCCGGGCCGACTTCGACCGCGCCCTCTGGGAGAAGCTGCTCGTCAACGCAGCGATCAATCCCGTGACCGCCGACCATGGCATCCCGAACGGCCGGCTGGTCGACGATCCGTTCCGGGGCCAGGCGCTCGCGCTCCTCGAGGAGGCCCGGCGGGCCGCCGAACTCTCGGGGATCCGGATCCCGGCCGACGAGGCGGAGCGGCGGCTCTGGAGCGTCGTGCGGTCGACCGCCGCGAACCGGTCGAGCATGCTCCAGGACCTCGAGCGCGGACGTCCGACCGAGATCGAGGCGATCTCGGGCGCCCTCGTGGAGATCGCCCGGAGCCACGGCGAGCGGCTCCCGCACACCGAACGGGTGCTCGGCCGGATCCGGGCCCGCACGGCCCGGCCCCGGGCCGGCTCCGCCGCCTCGGACGGCCCCGGGACGCGCCGTCCCAAAGCCCTATAGGGCGGCCCTCCTCCGGCCCGGCGTGTCCGGGAAGCGCACCGTCGCCGATGCTCCGGTCCGGGGCCGGCGGGTCCTCGTCCGGGTCGACTTCAACGTCCCGCAGCTCGCGAACGGCCAGATCGCCGACGACCGCCGGATCGCCGAGGCCATGCCGACGATCGAGCACCTGCGGGCCCACGGCGCCAAGACGGTCCTCATGACCCACCTCGGCCGGCCGAACGGCCATCGGGACCCCCGGTTCTCGTTGCGCCCGGTCGTCCACCGGGTGAGCGCCCTGCTCGGCCAGCCGGTCGGGCTCGCCGAGGACATCGTCGGCTACCAGGCGATCGAGGCGGTGGCCCGGATGAAACCCTCGGACGTCCTCATGCTCGAGAACCTCCGCTTCCACCCCGGCGAGGAGGCGAACGACCCGACGTTCGCGGGCCAGCTGGCCCGCCTGGGCGACCTGTTCGTCGAGGAGGCGTTCGGGAGCGTCCACCGGGCCCACGCCTCGACGGTCGGGGTGCCGAAGCACCTGCCGTCGTTCGCCGGTTTCCTGCTGGACCGTGAGGTCCGCGAGCTCTCCCGGCTCCGGGATCGGCCGACCCCCCCCTACGTGGCGATCGTCGGCGGCGCGAAGGTGCGGGACAAGCTTCCACTGCTCGCGAGCTTCCTCGGCCGGGCCCAGGTGCTCCTGATCGGGGGGGCACTCGCCTTCCCGTTCCTCGCGGCCCGGGGCGCGCGGCTCGGCGCCACACCCGTCGAGGCGGGGCTCGATGCGGCGGTCGCCGAGTTCCTGGCCGAGGCGGACCGGCTCGGCACCCGGGTCCTCCTGCCGGTCGATCTCGTCGTCGAGGATCCGGCCCGCCCGGGCGTCTCAACCGTGCCGGTCGAGGCGGTGCCCGAGGGGGTCCTGGCCCGCGACGTGGGGCCGGCGACGGCCCGGCGGTTCGCCGAGGCGATCGCCGGATCGAAGACCGTCTTCTGGAACGGTCCGTTGGGCCTCGCCGAGGATCCCCGGTTTGCCGAGGGGACCCGGAGCGTCCTCGCCTCGCTCGCCGGGGCTCCCGGAGTCCATGTGGCGGCCGGGGGCGACTCGGCCCGCATCGCCCGGGATCTCGGCGTCTACGGCCAGTTCAGCTTCATTTCGACCGGGGGCGGCGCTGCGCTGGAGTTCGTCGAGGGGGAGAGCCTCCCCGGCCTCGCGGTGCTGCCGGACGCGAACTGAGCCGGGCGATCCGGCCTTCCTCGGCGGCGGCGCCGGTGACCCGGTCGACCCAGGCGACGTAGGGCGGGTGGGCCCGGGTCACGTCGACCTCGAGGATCTCGGGCACCTCGTTCGGGTGGTGTCGGCGCAGGAACTCGACGAGGGAGCCGACCCGCTTGGGGGCGGTCTTGAACAGCGCGAGGACCTCCCGCGCGTCGACCCGCCGGCCCTGCCACCAGTAGGTCGAGTCGGTGGCCAGGTAGCTCACGCAGGCGGCCCGGTGGCTCTCGACTGCGGCCGCGCCGACCCGTCGGGCCGACGCGGGGTCCGGAAAGGTCGACAGGACCAGCCGTACCGGGCCGGTCGCCCGGACCGGCTCGACCGGGTACGGGCTCACCCGGCCCCCCGGACGACGGTCGTCGTCGGCCGCGAGAAGTCGAGGGTGTGGAGCTCCATCGTCGAGAGGTCGACCAGCGCTCCGCGGGCCGGGACGGGGGTGATGTTGCGCATCCGCTGGTACTCGGTCTCCGCCTGCCAGGTCGAGGCGCTCAGGAGCAGCACGCCCCGGTACTGGTCGACGCCGTAGGTATGGGCGTGGCCGGTCACGAGCAGATCCGGCAGCGGATCGACGACGAGGCCGTCCCGGGCCGACGGGAGAAGCGGGGTGCGGCCGCCGTAGATCGGCGCGAGATGGCGCATCTGGAGCATCCGCTTCATCACCGCCGTCGGCCGGGCGTACGAGGCGCCCGGGATCGCCGGGATCAGGTCGTCAAGGCTCCGACCGTGGTACGCCTCCACCACGACGCCCGAGAGGCTGAAGGTCGACGGGTTGGCGAGCGCCCGGACGTTGGGCGGAAGCCCGCGTTGGAGCGCCGGGGAGAGCGCCGGCTGCGGCTCGGCCGGGCCGACCGCGTCGTGGTTGCCCGGCACGACGATGATCGTCAGCCGTTCGGGCAGCTCGCGGAGCCGGCGGCCGAGCTCCTCGTACTGCTCGGCCACATCGGCGATCGCAAGGTCCCGCTCCTGGCGGGGGTAGATCCCGATCCCGTCGACGAGGTCGCCCGCGACGACGACCTGGTCGATCGTCCCGGCGAGCTCCCCGCCCGGGCCCTGACCGCGCAGGAAGTCGGCGAGCCGTCCCCACTCGTCCCGGAGGAAGGTCTTCGAGCCGATGTGGAGGTCCGAGAGAAAGAGGGTCCGCCGCGCGGTCGGCGACCGGCGCGCGGCGCGTCGGGCCGGCACGTCGGGCCGCTCGACCGACTCGACCCGGGGGATCCGTTCCGGGTCCGACGAGAACTTGAGCTTGAACCCGACGACCTCGTCGGGGAGGAACGGGAGCAGCGCCCCGGGGGAGTCCTTGGGGACGAACAGCTCGATCACCCCGGTATCGTCCTCGACGGTCAGGATGAGGTGGTGCTTCTGGGGGGTCTCCCGGATCGTACGGACCATCCCGACGATCGACGTCGCCTCCGGGGAGGACCGGAGTCCGGCGATCGGTCGCTGGTTCGGGAGGTCGGGTCGGCCCTTGAGGAGCCTCGACAGCGCGGCGAATCGGTGGCGGAAGAGGTTGCCGTACGCCTGGAGCGGGACATGCTGCTTCGGCGGCTCGGAGAACCCCTCCTGGATCAGACGGAAGATCGGGAGGTCGGTCCCCTCGGCCTCCGGGGACGGCCGACCGGAGGGCAGGTCGGACCGCTGGGGCGGGCTCTGGACGGCCGCCCCGAGGGCCGTCCGGTGCCCTGCCAGGACCGACTCGACCAGCTCCCGGGTCACGAAGGGTGAACCGGGATCGAGCCGTTCGAGGATCTCCTGGGAGAGGACGAGCGGCTGCCGCTCCGAGAGGAGGAGCTGGAGCGCCCCGGCTTCGACGAGCGTCCGGTGCTCCTCGAAGTACGCGACCAGATGGTCCCGCAAGCCGCTCTGCACGATCCTCCCACCGCCCCGGGACTGGGGAGGCCCGAGGGCCCCGACGAGGTTCCGGAGCCGTCCAAGGGAGCCGAGCCTATTTCAACGCTTGGCCGGCTCGCCCCCGCGTCGCGACCGCGCCGGGCCGGTCGCCCGGTTCCCCGGGCGTGTGCCCTGATCGGCCGATTCGAGCAGAACCGCTCGCCGATGCTGCGACGAGGGCTCCCTGCGGCGAGGGCGGTGAATGGCTCGCCACCGGGTCGGTCCCGCCGGCGCCGAGGGCGCGGCGCCGATTCCGAGCTCTGGATGCACCGCCGCTGGATCCTCACCGTCCGTGTTCCCCGAAAAATCCGGGCCATGTGCGGCCGGGGTTCTCCGGGCCTGCCCGCCTGCGGGGGGTAGCGGCGAGGGCGGAGTGCGGGTGAGCCGAGAGGACGATCCGAGCGCGCGGGACGACCCGGCGGGAGGGGGTGGCCTTTCGAGCCCGGTCCAGGAGGATCCCGAGCGGTTCCTTGGGAGTGCGAAGGAGAACCGGCCCACGATGCGGCATCGGGCGGCGGGGACCCTCGCTGGAACGACGGCCCCCCGCTCGTACGGGTTCCCGGACCCTTCAGAAACCCCCCTTGAGGAGTCCAGCCGGCCGTCCACGAGCACCCCCCAGTCTACCCGCCGAGGCGGAGAACGCGGGACCTGTCGGGGCCCACCCCCAAGGATCACCATCGCTTCGGTTCGGGCAGGGTGCCGCCGGGTCTGGATCGCAAGCGGGCGCGGCGTGCGAAGGCCGCCGGAAGGGTCGGAAGGAGGTCGAGCGGCCGCCGCGGCGGTGGATGACGGGGGCCCGCGGGGAGACTTCCGAGGTCCAGCCGGCCCGCCGGGGGGTGGCGGACCGGCGTTCTCGCCGGCACGTTTTATGCCCCGCTGACATTCGAGGAACGCGATGGACCTCGAAATCGTGGACGGCCTCGTCCCCTCGGTCTTGGCGACCCTGGGCCCCTCAGAGTCGATCTACGGCGAGGCCGGCATCATGCTCTACAAGGAGCCGCCGGTCACGGTCGGCCGGAAGACCGTGAAATCCGGCGGCCTTCTCGCCGGGGCCGAGCGGGTCTCGGTCGGCGGCATGCCGTTCTTCCTGACCGAGTTCACCGGCCCGGGCCATGTCGCCTTCTCCCGGGACGGGGTCGGTGAGATCCGGGTCCTCGAGATTGCCGCCGGCCAGGAGATGGACATCATGGAGGGCTCGCTGCTCTGCGCCTCCAACTCGATCGGCTACTCGATGGAGTACGTCAAGGGCACGCACCGGCCCGGTCGGATCGTCGGTTTCTGGCTCGACCGGCTGAGCGGCCCCGGCAAGGTGGCGATCCACGGCTACGGCAACATCATCTCGATGACCCTCGCGCCGAAGGAGACGATCACGACCGACCTGGGCGCGCTCCTCTACAAGGCCGCGGGCGTCCAGGCCAAGACGGCCAACCTGCCGTTCGGAAGCGGGCTCTTGGGAAAGTTCGAGTCGTTCGAGGTGCTCGAGCTCACGGGCCCGGGGGCGGTGGCCCTGCAGAGCATCGATCCCAAGCAACCGCATTATTGAACCGGGGAATCTGACGAGGAAGGGCAATGCCGATTCCGGACGAATTTGTGAAGAAGCGGACCGAAGTGACGATCAGCCGCGCGTCCCTGCAGGCCCTCAGTTGCCGGAGCTGCGGCGCGAAGCTCGGCCCCGAGGACATCCACAACGGCATCGCGAAGTGCTCGTACTGCGGCACCGGGTTCACGCTGGACGTCCTCGACTCGACCCCGGAGAACTCCTCGTGAAGGCCGACACCGTCGGTAGCATCACGCCCGCGGTCCTGGTCCGGCTCGCCCCGGGCGAAAAGGCGCTCGCCCCGCACGGGCTCATGCTCTACAAGGAGCCGTCGATCCAGCTCCACCGTCAGACGCTGAGATCGCTCGGGGTGGGCCTCGGGGAACTGATGATGCTCCAGAGCCAGGGCGGGACCGAGGAGGAGTACTTCCTCGCCGAGTTCGAGGGCCCCGGGAGCCTCACCCTCTCCCGGGACAAGGGCGGCGAGGCGCGGGTGATCACGATCCCGGCCGGCCAGTCGCTCCAGTTCAGCCAGGGTCATCTCATCGCCTTCGACTCGACGGTCCGGTACCGGCCGATGCTCCTCGCCCGGTACATGATCCCGACCCCGGGGGGCCAGGGCCAGTACGGGACGATCGTCGGCGATCAGCTGACCGGTCCGGGCCAGGCGGTCGTCCAGGGGCACGGGAACCTCCTCCAGTTCACCCTCGGTCCCGGCGAGGAGATGCGCAGCTCGATCCCCTCCTTCCTGGGATGCGCCGACACGGTCGGACTCGAAGTCCGTTCCTACTGGCTGCCCAACCCGACCGGCTTTGTGACGCGGCCGATGATCCAGGTCCACTACACCGGTCCGGGCCAGGTCCTTCTGCAGAGCGGGGTGTGACAATGGAGATCGACGTTCGGGGGGCGTTCATCCCGGTGGCCCTGGTGAAGCTCGGCGCCGGCGAGGAGATCTTCTGCGAGAGCGGACTCGACGTCTACATGGACCCGACGATCCAGCCGCAGCTCCGGGCGATCCAGCAGGGCGGATTCAGCGGGGCGGTCCGCCGGATGATCGGCGGGATCCCCTACCACCAGGTGACCTTCACCGGCCCGGGGTACGTCGCGCTGAGCCGCGCCGGCCCGGGGGAGGTCCGCACGCTCGTGCTCGCCCCGAACGAGACCGTCGACGTCGCCGAGGGTTCGCTCCTCTGCGCGACCGAATCGGTCCGCTACGACATCGAATACGTCAAGGGCACGGGGCGGATCGGGCGGATGGTCGGCTTCTTCCTGGACCGGCTCTCGGGGCCCGGGACGGTCGCACTCCACGGGCACGGCAATGTCCTCTCCTTCACGCTGGCCGCCCAGGAGACGATCCAGATCGACCACGGGGCGCTCCTCCTCAAGGACGCGAGCGTCCAGGCCAAGTCGGTCAACCAGCCGGTCGGAGGCGGACTCCTCGGCCACGCGATGAGCTTCGAGGCGCTCGAAGTCACCGGCCCGGGCCGGCTCTGGCTCCAGACCCTGGATCCGACGGCGCAGAAGGCGTGAGGGCGCGGCCGCCCGGACCCCGCCCTAAGGGTTCGTTAATTTTTAATCGCTCTACTTCGGACAGTCCTTCTCGGGAGGATGGAGTAGTTCCAGTCACCGTGAAACTCGTCCGGACGCACGTGGACTCGAGCCATCTGAGCGTCCGTGATCTCCCGGCCTTCGGGATACTTCCCTCGGTCGAGTTCCGCGCGCACTCGTAACCCCGTCTGGGTTCGCGTCGACCCGATGAGATTCACGATGACCGCCAAGCTCGTCAGGGGTCGTCCTCGCCAGTTCTGCGTGATGAAGGAGAACAGCCGATGTTCGATCTTGTTCCATTTGCTCGTCCCGGGAGGGAAGTGGAGCACATGGATCGTCAGGCCGGTCCGGTTTGCGAACCGCTGAAGCTCCCACTTCCAGAGACGGATCCGGGGACCGTTGCTTCCCCCAGCGTCCGCCGTAAGGAGCAGCGACCGGGCCCGCGGGTAGGCGGCTCGACCCATGTTCCTCCACCATCGCCCGATGGTGTGGACGGCGAAGCTCGCCGTGTCGTGGTCGATCCCCACACTGACCCAGCCGTTGTTGCGCTTGAGGTCGTACACCCCGTAGGGGATGGCCTTCCCGTTCTCCGGGATCAGGAAGTCGTGCACCCGCACCTTCTCCGGCATCCCCGCGGGTCGCCACTCCTTCCCCCCGTTCTTGAACTCGCCCACCAACTCCTTCTTCTTCGAGTCCACCGAGATGACGGGGTCTCCGGCCCTCAACTGCGCCATCGCCTGGGCGTTGATGTACTCGAACTGCGCGTTGCGGTCCGGGTGGCGGGTGCCTTCCTTCGTCTTCTGGTTCCCCTGAAGGCTGTAGCCGTTCTTCGACAAGAGTTCGGCCACCACCGGATAACTGACCTCATGACCTCTCCGATGGAGCTCCCGGGAGAGCACTCGGACGCTCTTCAGGGTCCAGCGGAGGGAGGTCTCCGGGTCTCCACGGGTTCCCGGCTCGACAAGGGCCTCCAGATCGGGGAGTAGGTCGGGGTCCTTCTCGACGAGGGACTTGCGTCCGGCACCCGACCGACGGATGCGAGAAGTGAGCATCCGAGGGGGGTGGGCCAGGTCCCGGATCCCTCGGGCGAGGGTGCTTCGGGCCATTCCGGTCGCCTCATGGACAAGTTGAATTCCCCCATAGCCCAAGGCCCGGGCCTCGGCGGCGAAGACCAACCGGCGACGGCGTTCGTCGAGAGCCCCCTCCAAGGAGGCGAACTTCTCCCGGAGCGCCCGAACATCCACGATGGGGGATGCCCATTCTACTAGATAAAGCGATTATTTGCTAACGAACCCTAACGGTACGACTCCTTGGAGTAGCTCGGGCCGGCGGGGTACTTCGCCTTCAGGTGCGCGATCAGCGGATCGGCCGACTTCTCGAGATGGGCCGAGTACCACTGGACGACGACGTCGCGCAGCGCCTGGTGGATCGCGTCCAGATCGGCCGACTGTTCCGGCGCGTCGTAGAGGATCGCCTGGCTCATCGTCCGCATCCAGCCCGCATAGCGGTGGTACGACTCGCCGTCGCACCACTCGAAGATACCGCGGAACCGGCCCTCGCCTTCCGGGGTCCGGTAGTACCAGAACTTGAGCGTGAAGCCGAGCCAGCCCGGCGCGCGGTCGCCGAGCTCGAGGCTCGAGACCCGGCCGAAGTCGAAGCTCTCCCGGAACGTCCACACCGACGGGTACTCGGCAAACGTCGCGAAGAGGGTCGGCACCGGCTCCATCGCGAGGTGCACGCCGATCCCCTCGAACTGGACGTGGACCTCCCAGAGGTCCTGGATGAGCCGCTTGTTGAGCAGGGTCCGCTGGTGGAGGTCCTCCTCGCCCTTGCTGCTCACCTCGACCTGCGCCTTCACGAGCGCCGTCCGGAGCGACTCGACGAACTGGTCGTCGGTCGGGGGGTCCGGGGTGGTCTCGGCCGGCGGGATTCTGATCTTGCGGGGACGTCCTCTCTTGCGGGGCATGATGGGTACCGTTCCGGTCGGTGTAACGGGGTCCGATATTTAGAGTGATGCGGTCGTCCGTACCGGATCGGACCTCGGGAGCGGACCGCCTCCGGCCGGTCGGACCCGGCCCCCGGGGAGGCCATCATGTTAAATAATCCCCTCCGCTCCCTGAAGCCGAAAGGACTCGGAGGCCGGACGGAACTTCTCTGTCCCGCCGTCGACGATTCACGGACTCTCGGTTTATGATCCTCACGGACTTTTCGCAGAGCATCCGCGACCCGCACGACGGCGGTCCAGGGCGGGCCTGATCGGCTCCGAACCGGCGCTCCGCTGAACTAGCGGAGGCGCGCCTTTCCGGAGAAAGAAAAGCCATGAGCAACGATCCCAGTGCCGCCAAATACCAGATTCGAGCCCGCATCGGCGCCGAAGGCGTCATCGACAAGCCCGACGTCGTCGGGGCGGTCTTCGGCCAGACCGAAGGCCTGCTCGGCGACGAGCTCGACCTTCGGGACCTCCAGAAGACCGGCCGAATCGGCCGCATCGAGGTCGACATCGACAGCCGCAAGGGCAAGAGCGAAGGAGAGATCCTGATCCCCTCGTCCCTCGACCAGGTCGAGACCGCCATCCTGGCCGCCGGGCTCGAGACCGTCGACCGGATCGGCCCGTGCCGGGCCAAGATCGAGGTCCTGAGCGTCGAGGATATCCGGATCTCGAAGCGCCAGAAGGTCGTCGACCGGGCGAAGGAGATCCTCTCCAAGATCCAGGAAGGCTCGAAGGGCGTCGGCCTCGATCTCACCGAGTCGGTCCGCAAGGCGGTCCAGGTCGAGGAGATCACGACCTACGGCCCCGAACATCTCCCCGCCGGGCCGAACATCGACCAGGCCGATGCGCTCATCGTCGTCGAAGGGCGCAGTGACGTCCTGAACCTGCTGCGCTGCGGCATCAAGAACGTCATCGCGGTCGAAGGCACCAGCGTCCCCCAGACGGTCAAGGACCTCTCGCGCGGCAAGACGGTCACCGCCTTCACCGACGGGGATCGGGCCGGCGAGCTCATCCTCCGTGAGATGCTCCAGACGATGGACCTCGACTTCGTCGCCCGGGCCCCCCGGGGGAGCGAGGTGGAGGAACTCACCCAGAAGCAGCTCGTCAAGTGCCTGCGCAACAAGATCCCGATCAACCAGTACCTGGAGATGACCGGGTTCGAGTCGACCGGTTCGACGCGCCAGCCGCTCGAGGAGCGCGGCGAGGGCGGCGGCCGGCCGAACGAGCCGCGACGGGACGACCGGCGCGACGATCGCCGGGAGGACCGGGGCGGCAATCGCCGGGACGACCGGCGGGACGACCGGGACCGACGCGACGACCGGGGCCCGCGCCCCGTTCCGCCGTCGGCCCCCGCCCCTCCGCCGCCGCCTCCGCCGCCCCCCGAGGCGCTGCCGCCCGAGCTCCGCAAGTACTTTGATCTGCTCGGCGGGGTCGAGAACACCTCGAAGGCCATCGTCCTCGGAGAGAACGACGAGGTCCTGGTCGAGAGCCCGGTCGGGTCGATGATCGAGACGCTGACCAACCTGTCGGCCCCCGCGAAGGCGCTCGTCTTCGACGGGATCGTGAGCCAGCGGGTCGTCGACGTCGCCCAGGAGAAGGGGATCGGCACGGTCGTCGCCACCCGGGTCGGCGCGGTCGGCAAGTTCCCCGAGTCGGTCCGGGTCCTTACCCGGGCCGATCTCGGCGGCGGCCACTGACCGGCCAGTTACCCCGGGGCGCGCGAACCCTTTAGAGAGCGCGCGCCCCTTCCCGGCCGTGACAACGCCCGAGACGGCGGGCCCGCGGGCCCGCCCTTTCTCGCTCGACGAGATCGAGACGACGGAGGAGATCCCGATCCCGACCGACCCTCTCGACCGGGTGATCGGCCAGGAGCGGGCGGTCGAGACCGCCCGGATTGCCGCCTTCCAGCGCCGGCACCTCCTCCTGGTCGGCCCGCCGGGGATCGGCAAATCGATGACCGCCCAGGCGCTCGCCCTCCACTTGGACCGGCCGAGGACCGAGATCCGGATCGTGCACAACCCCGAGAACCCCGAGCGGCCGACCGTGGAGCTGGTGAGCCGGGAGGAGGTCTACCGGGAGCGGGAGGCGCACCGGTCGCTCGACGGCGAGCAGATCCTGCCCTCGGAGGCCCCGGCCACCGTCGCCGAGCGGCTCGGCTACCGGTGCGGCCGATGCGGCTTCTTCTCGTTGCCGAGCGACCGCTACTGCCCGAGCTGCAACCACGTGAAGCAGACGGCGCCCGGGCTCCCCGAGGCCGGGAGCCCGTTCCGGGATCTGGTCGGCGGCATCCTCGAACTCACCGTCCCGCCGGGCGGCAACCCGACCGAGTCGGTCCGAACCACGCGCACCCGCAACGGGGTCGAGGAGGTCGTCGCCTACGAGCGGGCCGGGGAGAAGATCCGGGTCCTCGACCAGAAGGCGCTCGAACGGCGGCGCCAGCTCCAGAAGGAGAGCCCGAGGAAGGTGCTGGTCAAGATCGACCGGAACACCTTCGTCATGGCGACCGGCGCGAGCGAGACCGAACTCCTCGGGGATGTCCGGCACGATCCCTACGGCGGCCACCCCCAGTTGGGTTCGCTGCCCTACGATCGCGTCATTCCGGGGGCGATCCACGAGGCCCACGAGGGGGTCCTCTTCATCGACGAGCTGGCCCATTTGGGCCACCTCCAGCGCCAGATCCTCACCGCGATGCAGGAGAAGCGTTTCCCCATCTCGGGCCGCAACCCCCAGTCGGGCGGCGCCTCGGTCCGCGTCGACTCGGTCCCGTGCGACTTCATCCTGGTCGGCGCGGCCAACATCCAGGACCTGGGTCAGATCCTCCCGCCGCTGCGCTCGCGCATCGCGGGCAGCGGCTACGAGATCCTGCTCGACACCACCATGCCCGACACCGAGGCGAACCGCCGGAGGCTCGCCCAGTTCGCTGCGCAGGAGATCGCGGCCGACGGCCGCATCCCCCCGGCGACCCGGGAGGCGCTCGAGGCGCTGATCCGGGAGGCCCATCGGAGGGCGGAGTCGATCGACGGCCGCCGGCACGCCCTCACCCTGAGGCTCCGGGAGCTCGGGGGGCTGCTTCGCACGGCCGGCGATCTGGCCATGACCTCCCACAGCCCCCGGATCGAAGCCCAGCACATCGCGGCGGCGCTGGAACGGGCCCGACCGATCGAGGAGCAGATCCGGTCCGCCTACGGCTCCCTGCAGGGGGGGCTCCACAAGGAGGCGACCGAATCCCAGCGCCAGTCGCTCGGCTACTACTCCTGGAACGAGCACCCGGATCCGGGGAACGGCTACGGCTGACCGACCCCATGAAAGCCCGAGGCGACACCCTCCGGCGTGCCGCTAGGCATAAGAACGGGGGGTAGGTGGCCGACCCCACGGGCGCGTAGTCTAGTGGTTATGACGTCACCCTGACACGGTGAAGGTCGCCAGTTCGAATCTGGCCGCGCCCATGCCGAATCCGGGTTACGACCCTCCCCGCCAAGCTCGCCGCCTTCAGCCGACGGAGCGCATCCCGGCGAAGGTCGTCCGCTGTCCGCACGCGCGTCTTCCCTTGGTATGGGAGGTTGGCGATGAGGAACAAGGAGTGCCGCTGCGGTGGCGTACAATTCGTGACCTAAACTGGCGTACTTTTGCATGACGTTCTACACTCGGATGCCCTCAGCAGCGTTCGCGACTTCGAGGACGTGGCCGCTGACGCGTAGGGAGGTGCCGTATCCCGGGAGGAGGAGCGGACCGATATGCTATCGTTTGTGGTAGCAGCAACACCCATATAAGGCCTCTCTTGTTCCTCGGTTGTGCCTCGGGTGAAAGTGTCGGCGTGGGAGTGTAACCGATGCGGTCACCAGTGGCTGCCGCGGATCGACCGAGAACCCTCTCGCTGTCCGAAGTGCAAGAGCCCCTACTGGAATAAGAAGCGGGTCCGACCTAAACCATCCAGTGTTGGCCGGAGGGCATGAGAAGTGGCCCTTGCCCTACGGAATATGCGGCAGTCCCGCATTGATGGTCCCGGCCCGCCACATAGTGGTGCTGGCCCCTCCCCATTCCTCAAGTGGGCAGGGGGCAAAGGGCAGCTCCTGGACCAACTGTCGGGGTTCCTTCCAGAGAGCTACCACACGTACTACGAGCCATTCTTCCTGGTCTGCGGGCCGTTTAAGTAGCAGGTAGGACCGAGCTCCCTCCGAGGAGGACCATGAGCTCCTGCTGCTCGGTGTTCAGTCGGGTGACGAATTCCCGGACCGTTTTCCCGGACCCGATCTTCA
>DAHXNZ010000029.1 GCA_027365105.1 Thermoplasmata archaeon | reverse complement strand
AGGCGTCGTCCCGCTTGCCCTTCTCCAGACGGGAGCTGCCGGTCGAGGATCCCTTCCCCTTGCCGCCAACGTTCGGAGAGCTGCCTCGCGTCCGGCGTCGCCACAGGATGTAGATCACCGCAAAGATGATGACCACGACGGCCGCAATCGCGCCGTAGGTCAGGTACAGGCTGGTCGGGCTCTGGGCCACCGAGATCGAGAGCACGGCCACGTTCTGGGTGCCGTAGCTGCCCGCGTACTCATTGCTCGCGGTCACGTTGGCGTAGAGATAGAAATTCCCGGAACTGGACGGGCTCCAGGTAATCTGGGCCCGAACCGTCGTGTTGTAGTTCAGCGAGGGAATGATCCCGGGGACCGGGGTCCGCCAAGCCACGGGGCTCACGACCCCATTCGTGTAGTTGTAGAAAACCACGGAGCGGTTGCTGATGACCGTGTTCTTCGCGCCGATCCCGTTCGGCGGGAGGGTATACCACCAGACAGTCACATTGCGGGCCACCGACTTCGCCCCGCCCCCGGCGGTGACGTTCACCCAGAAGGTGTAGGACGAGCCCTGCGTCAGCGAAACCGGACCGGTCAGGTTGTTGGCGGCCATGATCGGCGAGGTCGTCGCGTTGATCGAGACACTCAGCGTCTGAGTCGAGCTGGCCGTGTTGTTGTTGAGGTCCCGGACGGTCAGGTTGATCGAGTAGGGCTTGATCTCCGCCGGCAGAGCGATCTTCGGGTAGGGCTTGACCGTGGTCACGTTGATGAAGAGGATCCGGCTGCCGTTGTTCCAAGTTCGGCTGGAGGGATTCGTGATATTCCAGCTGTACGAGACGATCGACCCATTGTTCGGATCGGTGGAGTTGGCAGCGTCAAGCTGAACCAGCGCGCTGAAGTTGGCCCCGCTCCCGATCAGGCCGCTGGCGGGGACCGGCTTTCCGGCCTGGTTCAGCAGCTGGAACTTCGATCGCGGAGGCTGGCTGTCATTGACCAGGACGATCAGTGTCGTCGTGCTCGATTGGCCGGTTCCGTCCCAGACGGTCAGGTTGACGTTGTAGCGCCAGCCGTGGAAGTCGACCGTGGTCCCATTGATGACCGTGCTGTTCAAGTACTGACCGGGTGGGGGCGACTGGCCGAAAGCGACCGTCAGGTTGGTGCCAAAGACCGCCCCACGGGCCACCGAGTAGTTGGCGGTGATTTTGTTGTTCGAACTCTGGACGACGAAGTAGGCAACCGAAAGCACCCCGGGAATACCGGGCGCTCCCGGCGAGGTCACCGCCCGTGAGGCGGTGGCATTGATTTGGAGCAGGGTCGACCAGTTGAGCAGAATGTACCCGGAGTGGATCATGGACGCGGTGGCATTCGTCGCGATGCCCGCCGTAACCTGACCGGGGGCGACCACCCAGACATGGAAGGTAACGTTCGCGGTCAAGCCGCCCGAGCTGGTTACATTGAGCCAACCGGTGTAGGGCGTCGCCCCGGTCGTCGCGGTGCTGTACGTGTGATTGGTCGTGGCCGTAGTCGTGGTGACGGTCGAGGTATTGTCGCCGAAGTTCCAAGTGAACTTGGTTCCGTTGGTGCCGGCGGGGTAGCTGGAGTTGAGCGCGCTAAAGGCGGCCACCTGCCCCAGACCGACCACCACGGTGTAATTCCCGTGGGTCTGGTTGAGCACATTCTTGGACGAGAAGGCAAAGTTGCTGACCGAGACGTTGACATTGGCCGAGGGGGCCGTGTACCGGACGATCGGAAGGGTGATCGTCCCGGAGGCGGCCGAAGCCGAGGTCACCAAGGTGAACGCGGTCCACGTGCCGCCGGTCCCCACCGGAACAAGCCGGGTGCTGGCGGGCGCCCGGGTCCCGGCCACGAGCACATAGCCCTGAGGTAGAACCACCGTGTAGTTGTTGGTGGCCAAGTCGGAGCCGGAACCATGGTAGGTGAAGGAGAGGGTATAGCGCGAGGAGTTCAGCGCGACCGTGCCGTTCAAGGCGTACTGGCTGGCCCAGTTGTAGAGGATGTAGGCGCTCGAGTTCAGGCTGCAGACTCCGACGCAACTCGAGTCGTTCACCAAGGTGTTCTGGGTCTGGGGCGACGCCTGGACAAATCCCGTGCCGTTGATCGACAACCCGGCCTGGACCGCCGGGAAGTTGGGGCCCTGGGCCGCCAAGAGGCTGTAGAAGGCCGGGAGCTGAGCCTCGGAGAGGTACAGCGAGTGGTTCAGATCCAGCCCGAGCTGGGCCCACAGCTGTCCGACGGAGGCATTGCCGAGGGAAGGGAGGGTGGTCTGGTTCCCGAGGGACGTGACGGTGGTGACGTTAATGGTACCGTTGCCCTTGAGCGGGTTGAACCCGGCCAGATTGATGGTCGTGGAGTAGTGGGCTCCGTTCGCACTCGCCATCGGAAGCATGTTGACGTTGCGGAAGAGGGCGGTGTCGGCCGTGACATTGACCGTATAGCTGGTCGTCTGGTAGCCGACCGCCGAGAGGATGACCACGAATGGTTGGGTCCCGGCCGTCCCGAAACTGAACCCCTGGGGATAGGTAGGGACCGAGTAGAAGCCGCCCGGAGGGGTCGGGAAGCTGTAGATGTAGTTGTTCAGCGGATCATACAGGGTCACGTTGCCCGGTGTAGGGACATGGGTGGAGGTCCCGGCGATGTTCATGAACCCGGTGATCATGTACCGCTGGACGACCGGGTTCACCGTTACGGTCGACGACTGCACTGTGACCGCCGTGGTGTTGTAGTAGGTCGTCGGGCCGGAGAGGGTGGTCCGGAGGACCCAGCTCCCGTAGGGAACCGAAAAGGAGAACGCCCCGGTGGTGGTGTTGGTCCGGGCCTGGTTGAGGACCACGTCGTTGAAGGTCGGGGCCAGGAGCTGCACGAGTGCCCCTCCGGCCGCTTGGTTGCCGGAGAAGGCCACGCCCGAGAGCGTTGCGTTGTACGGCAAAATCGCCACGTTCGGGATCGTGACCTGGTTGTAGGTGCTCGTGAGGTTGGCCGCGCTCTGATAGCTGTAGATGGGGGTCGCGTTGGAGAGGACGGCACAGGGACTGCATCCGGCCAGGCTCACGTTGGTCCGGATCGGGGTCCAGACCCCCCACCAGCCGGGGCCGAGAGCTCCCGCAGTGTTCGCGGAATTGAAGACGAACTGGCCGCCCGCGGTCGTCGTCGTGGAATAGACCGTCCCGGGGGAGACCTGGGAGGCGAGATCGACGGTGACCCCGGCCGGGACCGGAGCGACTCCACCGGGCTGCTCGGCGTACCCCACCAGCCGGTACCCCGACGATGAGGACGCGCCCACAGTTCCGGTGAAGGCGGCCAGCGACGAAACCAGCACTACCGCCACCACGAGCCAGAGAATGGCTTGCGGACCCTGTCTACCCAACTGTTTCACGTCTCCCCTTTGGCGTCCCGCCTATCGGCGGGCTCGGCGCCGAACCTTGCCCCTCTACTTATAGCTTGCCCGGGAAAAGACCGAGGGGCCGGCGCCGGAGCCGTCCTACCGATAGATGCCCTCGACCGGGCTCTCCCTTCGCCGGGCCGCTCGGTCACGGTTGGCCTGCTTCGCAAACCCCTCGTAGAACTTGAGGCTCTCCGGATCGCAGGAGGCATGGATCTGGCGCATCGCCTCCTCGAAGTGGGCCGGCGTGATCACCGAGGCGCGTTGATTCTCCCGGATCGCGGTGAGGCCGGCCTCCCGGCAGAGGGCGGCGAGGTCGCTGCCCACGTACCCTTCCGAGCGGGCCGCGATCTCGGCGAGATTCACCTCGGGGGAGAGGGGCATCTTGCGGGTATGGACCCGGAGGATCTCGAGGCGGCCGTCGGCGTTCGGGGGCTCGACGTAGAGGAGGCGGTCGAACCGGCCGGTCCGCAGGAGCGCCTCGTCGAGGATGTCCGGGCGGTTCGTGGCGGCCAGGACCAAGACCCGTTCGAGCGACTCCAGGCCGTCGATCGAGGTCAGGAGCTGGTTCACGATCCGTTCCGTGACGCCGCTCGAGGTCTGGAGCCCACGACGGGGCGCGATCGAATCGATCTCGTCGATGAAGACGATCGCGGGGGAAGCCTGCCGGGCCTTCTTGAAGATCATCCGGACCGCCTTTTCGCTGTCGCCGACCCATTTGCTCATGACCTCGGGGCCTTTGACCGAGATGAAGTTCGCCTGGCTTTCGGTCGCGGCCGCTTTGGCGAGCAGGGTCTTCCCGACGCCCGGAGGGCCGTAGAGCAGGATGCCCCGGGGGGGATCGATCCCGAGATGGCGGTAGACCTGGGGATTCTTGAACGGAAGTTCGACCGACTCCTCGAGAACCCGGCGGACCCGTCCGACGCCTCCGACCTCTTCCCATCGGGTGGACGGCACCTCCACCGTGACGTCCCGCAGGCTGGACGGTTCAATCTGCTTGAGCGCCTCCTTGAAATCCCGGTCGGTGACCTTCATCCGCTCGAGCAGCGCGAGCGGGATCGGCTGATCGAAATCGATCTCGGGCAGGTAGCGTCGCAGGGCCCGCATTGCGGCCTCCCGGGCCAGGGCCGAGAGATCGGCGCCGACGAACCCATGGCTCAGGGCGGCCAACTCGCGGATCGTCTTTTCCCGCTCCCGTTCGGTTCCTTCGATGGGCATCCCCCGGGTATGGATCTGCAGGATCTCCAGACGGCCGGCCTGGGTCGGAACGCCGATCTCGATCTCCCGGTCAAATCGGCCCGGCCGCCGAAGGGCCGGATCGATCGCCTCCTCCCGGTTCGTCGCGCCGATGACGATCACGTTGCCCCGGCCGGAGAGACCGTCCATCAGGGTGAGCAACTGGGCGACGACCCTCCGTTCGACCTCCCCGACCACCTCATCCCGGCGCGGCGCAATCGAATCCAGCTCGTCGATGAAGATGACGCTCGGGGCGTTCTTCTCCGCCTCTTCGAACTTCTCCCGGAGCTCCTTCTCGCTCTCCCCGTAGTACTTGGAGATGATCTCCGGGCCCTGGATCCCGATGAAGTGCGCGCCGGCCTCGTTGGCGACCGCCTTGGCGATCATCGTCTTCCCCGTCCCGGGGGGACCGTAGAGCAGGACCCCCTTCGGGGGGGAGATCGCCAGTCGATCGAAGAGCTCCGGGTGCTTGAGGGGCAGCTCGATCATCTCGCGGACCCGCCCGAGCTTCTCTTTGAGGCCGCCGATGTCCTCGTAGGAGACCCGGGGGGCGCTGACCTCCGACTCGTTGACAGTCTCCGGCTTGATCGTGATCTGGGTTCGCGGCGCCACCAAGACGATCCCCTTCGGCTGGGTGGCCACGACCATGAACGGGAGCGATCCACCCATCAGGAAGATGCCCGGGATCACGAAGACATCGCCCCGGATGAACGGCCGACGGGCGAGGGCCTTGTGGACGAAGGTTTCGAGCCCGGCGCCGATGTCCATCTTGGCCGATCCAGAGTAGATGGGGGCGATCGTGATCGTCTCGGCGATCGGCGCATCGACCCGCTGCACCAGCACCCGGTCTCCGATGCTGACCCCGGCGTTGCGCCGGACCACGGCCTCGATCCGCACCAGCCCCTTCCCCTCATCGTCGGGGGCCGACCGGTTGACGATCGCCGGGGTCGGTTTTCGGCCCCGGACCTCGATGACGTCACCGACACCGACCTTGAGCCGCTGGCGGGTCTGGGTGTCCAGTCGCGCGGTGCCCAGTCCGATGTCCTGCTGGAATGCCTCGAAGACCCGGAGGGTGACCGCGTCGGTCATCCCCCGGACGACCCGATGTCGGGGTAAATAGGTTATCCTCGACCGGGGCGCGCCCCGGCGCGAACCGACCCACCCCCCAAGGGAATTAAGCCCGCAGCGTTGACCGGACCGTGGAGAGCGGACCCGCCGACGCCGAGTGGATGGCCCCGCTGGAACGGATCCTCTCGGCAGCCGGCTACGAGGTCCAGACCCGTCCGGAGGGCCTCCTGGCCGTCCGGGGTCGGGACCGACGCGCCGTCGTCGTGGTTCGGGGCCTGCTCTCCCCGGTCGAGATCGCCCCGCTCTTTCCGCCGGACATCGTCCATCGCAGCGCGGTCTATCGGGAGGATCCGGGCAGCGTCGCCCGGTCCCTGGCCGCCGACCGGGGGATCGAGGTGGTCGACCGCAGCACTCTCGGTGCCTCGCTGGGCGAGATCCTGCTCTGGCCCGGGATTCAGGTCCCCGCCCGGTCGGAGGAGGAGACCCGGGCCCCCCTCGAGCCTCCGATGGCCGTCTTCCCGGCCGGGGAGCCGATCGTCCGGCCCCGGCTCGGTCGCCGCGAGGTCGAACTCATGCATGGGATCGAAGGGGCCCGCTACCGGCTCCGCCTCGTCCCCTTCTACCTCGGCGCCTACCGGGTCCGGAGCCCCGCCGCCCACGGGGAGCCGGGGCCGACCAGCGATCACCTGGTCGCGGTCCACGCGATCTCCCAGCGGGCCGAGATCTGGGAGATCGGTGACCGGGACTGGACCCCGGATCTATCCGACCCCCACGAGCGGCTCGACCCCGTTCTCCCGGTCGAGGCGGCCGAGGCCCGGGCCCGCGAAGCGATCCGGCGTCACCACACCATCTCCGTCGACCATACCGAACAGCACGGCGGGACCATGGTCATCGAGAAACGACGCATCCCGCCGGCACCCGAGGACATCCGGATCGGCCCGATGGCAACCATCTTCATCCCGTACTGGTACGTCGAAAGCTCCCGGGGGCGCCATGTCGTCGACTCGACGACGGGCCGGGAGGTCCTCCCCGACGGTGACGGGCCCGACTGACCGCCCGGGGTCAAATACGGAGCCCCCATCCCGGCCCCATGCTCCTTGAACAGTTCCAAATCGGCCCCTACCAGAACTTCACGTATCTGGTGGCCGACCGGGCCGGAGGGGAGGGGGTCGTCATCGACCCCTCCTTCGGGATCGAGCCGGTCCTGGCGGCGATCGACCGGCACCGGCTGAGGATCGGCCATATCCTGGTGACCCACCGTCATGCCGACCACCATGCCGGCGCCGCCGAGGTCCGGGCCCGGACCGGGGGCCGGATCGTGGCCCATGCCCTCGCCCCGATCGACCAGGAGATCTCGGTCCAGGACGGGGAGGAGCTCCGCAGCGGCCCGCTCACGGTCCGGGTGATCCACACCCCGGGGCACACGCCCGATAGCGTGCTCTACCTCATTGAGGATCACGTCGCGACCGGTGACACTCTCTTCGTCGGAGAGTGCGGGCGGGTCGATCTTCCCGAAAGCGACCCCCGGGCGATGTACGACAGCCTGCTGCACCGGGTACTGGCCCTCGATGACCGTCTCATCGTCCTGCCGGGGCATGACTACGGACCTACCCCGACCTCTACGATCGGGCGGGAACGGGCGGAAAACTACACGCTGAAGCCGCGGAGTCTGGACGAGTTCCTCCGGTTCATCCGGTCGGAGTGAGATCCGGTGCCGCTCCCTCCCGAGTCGGACCGCCCCCTCCGCGCGGCCGGGGCAACCCGGGCCCTCCCCGGCATCCCCACGGCCGAGGACCTCGTCCGCCGGCTGCGGGAGCTCGCCCGCGAAGACGACCGCCTCGTCGCCCTCGTCGACGCCGAGGCCGTCGCCGGTGAGCGGCATCTCCTTTCCGCGTGGGCCCACCTTGGGCGTTCCCGCAGCCGGGGGGAAGCCCGGCTGCGGGACCGGGGCGCCGAGTTTCTGATCTATCTGGCCGGTGACGATCAGCTGCCCCGGGCCGTGAAGAAGGTCGGAGTCACCGAATCGACCCGGTCGTTCGTCGTGGCCGCCGAGAGGCCCCGGGAACTCCCGACGCTCCTGGACCGGCTCGGGCTCGTGGCCGATCCGTCCGCGTACCCCCGGGCCCCGACGGAGGCGACCCTCGACCGCCTCGAAATCCTCGCCCCGGACCGCCAATCGGTGCCGGCCGATCACTGGGAGGGTCTGGTCCTCGAGCGGGTCGCCCTGGTGGATCTCACCTTGAAAGGCAAGCCCGAGACTCCCCGACGCGGGTCGGACCGGACCCAAAAGCCTTAGAGGAGGGTCCCGTGCCCGGCCCGCTGCGGGGGGGTCCCGCGCAGGTGTAATCTAGTGGTAGGATGTCAGCCTTCCAAGCTGACCGCCCGGGTTCGAAACCCCCGAGATTCACCTCGGGAGCGAATTTCCCGGCACCTGCATCCGGCCCTCCCGCGTGCGAGCCGTTATCGGGGCCGTCGCGGTGCACGGTCCGCGCTGAGGTAGCCTAGCCCGGAAAGGCGCCAGCCTTGAAAGCTGGTGGCGGTCTCGCCTCGGGAGTTCAAATCTCCCCCTCAGCGTCCGCCGGCACCGGCCGTTTTATGGCTGGGAGGCTCTGCCGAACCGGTGACCGACGCGACACCCGCCACCCCGCTCATGGCTCAGTATGAACGGGTCAAATCCCAGTATCCGGGGCACCTCGTCCTGTTCCGGGTGGGGGACTTCTACGAAACCTTCGGCGAGGACGCTCGCCGACTCGCGCAGGAACTCGATGTGGTCCTGACCGCCCGCGCCCCGGACGCGTCGGGGACCCGGACCGCGATGGCCGGGGTCCCCCACCATGCGGTCGACACCTACTTGGGTCGGCTGGTGCGCAAGGGCTACAAGGTCGCGCTCTGCGACCAGGTCGAGGACGCCCGGTCCGCGAAAGGGCTCGTCCGCCGGGAGGTGACCCGGATCGTCACCCCGGGGACCCTGGTCGAGGACCGGCTTCTCGGTGGCCCCGGCTCGAACTACCTCGCCTCCGCCGTCTGGGACGGGAGCCGCGGAGGGTTCGCGGTGGTCGACATCTCCACCGGAGAGTGGCACCACGGCCCGTCGGCCGCCCCCGGCCTCTCGGGGCTCCTGAGCGCCCTCGCCTCGTTCCGGCCTCGGGAGCTCATCTGGTCGGCCCCGCGGGAGCGGGCGACCGAGTTCGTCGAGGCCGCGGCCCGGGAGTTTCCCCAAGCCCGCCTCGAGGAGGCCCCGGCCCTGGGCGCGCCGATCCCAGAGTCCCCCCGGGCCGCCGTCGAGTCCGCCGACCACCGACTGCGGGCCTACCTCGAGAGGACGCAGCCTCGGCTGGTGCCGTTCCTTTCACCCCCGGACGAGGAGGGCGCTCCGCCGTTCATGGTGCTCGATGCGAAGAGCCTGCGCCATCTCGAGATCGTCCGGCCGATGAACCCCGACGACCCGGCCGGCCCCACGCTGCTCGAGCGGTGGGACGTGACGGTGACGGCGAGCGGCCACCGCACCCTCGCCTTCTGGCTGCAGCACCCGCTCGCCGACCGAACGGAGATCGACCGACGCCAGGACGCGGTCGAGGAGCTGGTCGGTCGACCCTTGGAGCTCGCCGAACTCCGGAGCCGGCTCGCCCGTCTCCCGGATCTCGGCCGGATCGCCTCCCGGCTGGCCAGCCGCCGGATCCAGCCGGCCGAGCTTGTCGCCCTCCGGCGGGCCCTCCACCTGCTGAGGGAGGTCCGCGCCCAGCGCGCCCGATGGGCCGGCCCCGGAGGCCTCCTGGACCGCCTCATCGACCGCCTGGAACCTCCGCCGCGCCTGGTCGAACGACTGGACGCGGCGGTGCCCGAAGAGGTCGATCCGGCCCCGAGCGAGGAGGCGAAGTTCAAGGCGGGATTTTCCCCGGAACTCGACCGGCTCCGCGGCGAAGAGAGGACGGCCCTCGCCGACCTCGACCGGCTGGAACGCGAGGCGGTCGAGCGGACCGGGATCCGCAGCCTCAAGATCGGCTACAACCAGGTCTTCGGCTACTACTTCGAGGTCGGCAAATCCCATGCGGCCCGGGTTCCGTCCGACTTCCGCCGCCGCCAGACACTGGCCCAGGGAGAGCGGTTCACCTCCGACGCCCTCGAAGCGGTCGAACTCCGGCTCCGTGAGCTGGGGGAGCGGCTGAAGGCGACGGAGTCGGAGGTCTGGGACCGTTGGCTGGCGGAACTGGACGAGTCGGTGCCCGCCCTTCAGCGGATCGGCCGCCAGGTCGGGGAGGTCGATGTCCTGGGGTCGTTCGCCCACCTCGCCGTCGAGCGGGGCTACCAGCGCCCCCTGGTCGACGAATCGACCGAGCTGGTCCTCCGGGACGCCCGGCACCCGGTGCTGGACCGGGGGCTTCGCGAGCGGTTCGTCCCCAACGACACCGAACTCGACGCGGCGGAGCACCGGATGCTGGTGCTGACCGGGCCGAACATGTCGGGCAAATCGACCTACATGCGACAGGTCGGCCTGCTGGTGATCCTTGCCCAGGCCGGTTCCTTCGTCCCGGCCCGATACGCCCGGATCGGCCGGGTGGACTCCCTGTTCACCCGGATGGGATTCACCGACGAGATCGGCCGGGGCAAGTCGAGCTTCATGGTCGAGATGGTGGAGGTCGCCGAGATCCTCCGGGAGGCGGGCCCCCGGTCGCTGGTCCTGCTGGACGAGATCGGCCGGGGCACGAGCACCTTCGATGGGCTCGCGCTCGCGTGGGCCTCGATCCGCCATCTGTCGGAGCAGATCCGTTGCCGCACGATCGTCGCGACCCACTACCACCAGCTCACGGCGCTCGTCGAATCGCTTCCCGGGGCGCGGAATGCCCATCTCGCGGCCCAGGAGCGCCCCGAGGGGATCGTCTTCCTGCACCGGGTCGTCCCCGGGAGCACCGACCGGAGCTACGGCCTCCACGTGGCCCGCCTCGCCGGGGTCCCGGGGGAGGTGCTCCAGGAGGCCCAGCGGCTCCTCGATCGGCTCGAGGAGCCCGGATCGGGCGTACCGGCCGGGCCGGGCCGAGCCCGCCCCGTCCGCTACACCCAGGCGATCCTGCTCCCCGATCATCGATCCCCGGAGCGGTCCGACGACCTGAGCGAGGCCCTCCGCTCGCTCGATCTGGCGGTCCTCACGCCCTCCGAGGCCCTCGACTGGCTCCGACGCCGCCAGCAGGAACTGAGAGGCCGACCGTCCGGGGGGCGCCCTTGACCGAACCCGGACCGGCCCGCCGGGCCCCGATCCGGCGCCTCGATCGGGATACGATCGACCGGATCGCGGCCGGTGAGGTGGTCGAGCGGCCGGCGTCGGTCGTCAAGGAACTGATCGAAAACGCCGTCGATGCGGGCGCGCGTCGGATCGTCGTGCGGGTCCGGCGCGGAGGGCTCGACCGGATCGAGGTCGTGGACGACGGGTTCGGGATCCCGGCGGCCGAACTTCCCTTGGCGATCGAGCGGCACGCCACGAGCAAGCTCCCGCCGGAGGGGCCGATCGATTCGATCCCCACACTGGGCTTCCGGGGCGAGGCCCTCGCCTCGATCGCGTCGGTGGCCCGGCTGCGCCTCGTCTCCCGGCCCCCCGAGGCCGCGGTGGCGTCCTGGATCGAGACCGAGGCCGGGGGACCGACCACCACCGGGGTCGAGGCGCGGGATGTGGGAACCACCGTCGAAGTCCACGACCTGTTTGCCCGTACCCCCGCCCGGCGCAAGTTCCTTCGCGCCCCCGCCGCCGAACAGATCGAGCTGGTCGCGACGCTGGAACGGGCCTACCTGGCCCGCCCCTCGGTGGCTCTCGAACTGGAGGTGGACGGTCGTCCCAGCGTCAGCTACCCGGCGGCCGACCGATGGGAGGCCGCGGCGGCCGCGGTGCTCGGCCCGTCGTTTCCGGCCCAGTCGTTCCGGCGGGACGGCGAACTGCCCGGCGGGGGCCGATGGACGGCCATCCTCGGTCGCCCGGAACTCGCCGCCCCCAGTTTCCGGAGGCTGTTTCTTTCGGTCAACGCTCGGCCGATCCAGTCCCGGTCCCTGAGCGCCGCGGTCCGGGCGGCGTTCGAGGGGCTGATGCCCCGGGCCCGGTACCCCGTCGGGCTCCTCCGACTCGATCTCCCCGACGAGCGGATCGACGTCAATGTCCACCCGACCAAGCGCGAGGTCCGGATCGCCCAGGAGCGGGACCTGGACGACCGGCTGCGACGGGAGATCCGGGCCGCCCTCCTTCTGGCTCCGGCCCCATCGACCCTCTCCGGTCCGATCCCGAGCCGCCCGCCCGCTCCCCCCATTCGACGCACCCTGTCCGCCCCGCTCACCGAAGGGCCGGCCCCCTCGTTGCCTCCGCTCCAGCCCCCGACTCCGCGGCTCTTCGAGCCACCCTCCCCCCGCGCGCTTGCTCCGTTCCCCCGGAGCGGAGGACTCGAATTGCGCGGCTCCGTCCGGGCCCTCTACTGGGTGGCCGAAAGCCCCGACGGCCTGCTCCTCATCGATCAGCACGCCGCCAGCGAACGCCTAGTCTTCGAATCGATCCGACGATCCCTGGCCCCCGCCCGGCAGCACCTGGTCGACCCGCTGACCCTCGAACTTTCCGCCCGCCAACACTCCGCCCTCGAGGCCCACGGAGCGCCGGTCGCGGCCAGCGGGTTCGAGATCGACCGGTTCGGCCCCCGCCAGGTCCGGTTGAGGTCCGTGCCGGTCTGGGCCGGCCATCGGGCCGAGGCCCAGTGGCTGCTTCAACTGCTCGACGAACTGGCCGACGGAGGACGTCCGACCGTCCCCGACGATCCCCGGGACCGGATCCTCGCCTCGGTCGCCTGCCACGCCGCGGTCCGGGCCGGCGATGTGATCGACGCCGGCACCCTGGCGCGGATCTGGTCGGATCTGCGGGCGCTTCCCGAGGCGCCGACCACCTGCCCGCACGGCCGCCCGATCGCCTTCGAGATCCCGTTCTCCCGGATCGACCGCTGGTTCCTGCGGTCCGGCCCGTGACCGAACCTGCGGTGCGTCGGAACCCCGAGCATGCCTTGGCGGTCATCGCGGCCCGCCACCTCGAGCGGCAGGGCTACCGTGTGTGGATCGATCCGGACGGACAGGACTACTTCGACCTGGCGGCCACGCGCGGCGACGACGTGGGGCTCGTCGAGCTCAAGGCCCGCAGCCCGGGCCGGGTGCTCGCCCAGGCCCTGCACCGCCGGGCGTGGGGCCCCTGGGGATGCGTCGCGGTCGGAACCCGCCTCGGAGCCGAGCGGCTGGTCGCAGGCACCCCCGGGGGGATGGCGCGCCGGGTCGGCGTCTGGTGGATCTCCGGGGAGGAGGTCCGGGTCCTCCGGGATCCCGAACCCTGGCCGGAGATTCCCGGGGCCGATCCTTTCGAGAGGCCGCGTCGCCTCCTCCGGGAACGGCTGCACCAACTGGCCGTCGGGGAACTCCCGGCGGGCCTGGAGTGGTCGGGCCTCCCCGGCGCGCGCCGACGCGCCTCGGGGGGGCGAGGCTTCGGCGAGTGGCGGCTCGAGGAGTTCGGGTCCGACCCGGACCCTACACCAGACGGATCGACTCGAGATTGAAGGGGACCCGACTGTCGACGTTGAACCGCTTGTGGAGGCCGGTCGCGAGGTCGATGCTCTTCGACTCCTCGCCGTGGTTCAGGATGACCCGCTGGGGCCGGGGCTCCATCGACGCGACGAAGTTCATGAGCTGGACCCGGTCGGAATGCCCCGAGAAACCCTCGACGACGGCGACCTCGAGCCGGATCGGGACGCTGACGGCCCGGCTTCCGTCCATGAAGGTCGTCTCCGAGAGCCCGTGACGCAGGCGACGGCCGAAGGTCCCCTCGGCCTGGTACCCGACGAAGACGAGCGCACACTTCTCGTCGGGAGCCCACGCCCGGAAATACTCCATCACCGGCCCGCCGCTCATCATCCCCGACGTCGCCAGTACGATGCACGGATCCTTCGAGTCGAGGAGGTTGTAGCGCATCTGGGACGAGTCGACCCGGTGGAACATTTCGGCCAGAAACGGGTTGTCGCCCTGCTGGAAGATCTGGGTCCGCAGCTGGCTATTCAGGAACTCCGGGTAGGCGGTATGGATCGCCGTCGCCTCAAAGATCATGCCATCGAGGTAGACCGGGACCCGGGGAATCTCGCCCCGACGCATCAGGTCCTCGAGCGCGAGCATCACCTCCTGGGACCGCCCGACCGCAAAGACCGGGATGATCAGCTTGCCCCCGCGCTGGAGGACCCGGTTGGTGAGGGAGGTGAACTGGACCATGGCCTGCTGGCGGTTCGGCTGCACGTCGCGAAAGCCGCCGTAGGTCGACTCCAGGACCAGCGTCTCGAGGCGCGGGAACCGGTTCGCGGCGGGGTTGAAGAGCCAGCTCTTCTCGAACTTGATGTCCCCCGAGTACGCCATGTTGTGGTCGCCGTCGCCGAGGTGGAAGTGGCAGATCGACGAGCCCAGGATATGTCCCGCGTTGTGGAGCGTGAGGCGGATGTCCGGGGCGATGTCGGTGGTCTCGCCCCACCGGAGCGGGATGGTCCGCGTCACAAGATCGCGGACGTGGGCCGAGTCGTAGAGCGCTTTGCGCGCCTCGGCGTTGACCACCTTGATCGCGTCGAGCAGCATGAGGGTCATGAGGTCCCGGGTGGGCGCGGTGCAGTAGATCGGGCCCTTGTACCCGTACTTGAGGAGGACCGGGACCAGCCCGCAGTGGTCGAGGTGGGCGTGGGTCACGACCACCGCGTCGAGGGAGTCGAGGGGCAGGAGCTCCGGTGCGTTGAAGTACGGCGTCCGGTCCGACCCCGGGTCGATCCCGCAGTCGATCAGGACCTTCGAATTCTGGGTCATGAGCAGGTGGGCGCTCCGCCCGACCTCCCGGTAGCCTCCGAGTGCGGTACTCCGGGCCCAGATCCGCTCGGGCGACGGCTCGCGGGCGATCCGCACTCCGACCTTCTTGAGGAAGGCGCGACGATCGTCGAAGACGTTCCGCAGGTGGGTCCGAACCTCCTCGACCGTCTTCGAAGGGATCGGCGGCGTCCGCACCACCGTCGGAATCCAGCCGATCTTCCGCTTGAGGTCGTTCAGCACCGAACCTCCCCGTCCGATGGCGGCGCCCGGGTTCGAGGCTTCGATGGTGACCTCGCCGGTCTCCGGTTCGAAGAAGAGCTGGGTGATCTCCGCCTCGGAAGGGAGGAGCGCCCGGATCTGCTTCTCCGCCTCCCGGGGATCGATGAGCGACCCGGGATCGGTACGGACTAGGACTCGCCGGTGCAGCCGCTGCGCGATCTGACGGAGGTAGTCGCCCCCGGAGAGGAACGCCTCGAGCTGCCGGGTGTACACCACGATGTGGGGGCCCTCGACTTCAATGTCGCTGACCTCGATCTCTTCGGGCAGGACCTCCTTGAGGGCCTGCCGCGTCTGCTCTACGAGCGTATCGAAACTCATTCACCGGAGAAAGGGTTGGGCCGGAGGCGAGGGCGGGCGATCCCGCCCCGCGTTCACGGAAGGGCAGGGGGGAGCGGGATCTTGAGCGCCTTGAGCCGCTTGAAGATCTCGTCCTCGGTGAGTTCGCGGTACTCCTTGGGGGTGATAACGTTGACCAGGTAGCCGTCCCCGCTCGCGGAGTCGCGCTTCATCGCGACGGTCAGGCCCCGGAGCGCCAGATCGACCCCCTCGGCCACCGAGATTTCCCGGGAGTACCCCTCCTCCAGGACCCCGTAGGCGAAGGTCGAGCCGCTCCCGACCGAGACGAACCGGTCCTCGATCGAGCCGCCCCCGGCATCGACACTGAAGACATGGCCCCCCTTCGAGTCCACCCCGCCCAGAATGAGCCAGGCCAGGTAGGGGAACATCCGGTTGCCGTTCAGGATGTTGGCGAGCAGCGTGGCGGCGCCCTCCGCGGTCAGCGGGCCGTTCCGGCGGAGCCCGTAGAGCTTGATCTCGGCGCGCAGGTACCGCACGAGGGCCTGGGCATCGCCTACGTACCCGGCGATCGTCACGCCGAGGTTCTCATCCAGCTTGAACAGCTTCTGGGTGGACTTGTTCGCGATGAAACTGCCGGCCGTCGCACGGCGTTCGGTCGCGAGGACCACGCCATCCTTGCAGACGATGCCGATGGTTGTCGTGCCGGTCTGGAGCCGCTGCTCGATTTCCTGGTTGAATCCGCCTTGCATGGTGAGTCGCCCCGCCGAGGATGGAGCGGGGGACCCGGGGGGGCTATATAACGGCGCCCCGGTTCGTTACGCCGGCGACACTGGGCCGGCGCGCCGCCGTCGCCTCTTCGGGGGTCGGCGCCCGAGCTTGGGACAAAACCTCCCGTGTTCCCCTCTCGTCAGGCGGCGATTCGATCCAGCCGTAGCTCCCGTTCGGTCCACTTCAGATACGCCAGCCTCCTCAGGTTGTAACTCACCGCTCGCAGGCTCGCTTCCGTCTTCTGTCGGACCCCGAGTCGTTTCAGGATCTTTCGCGCGTGGCGGGCCTTCATCGCTCCCCACACCACTTCCGACACCGACCGGAGGTGGTAGTCGGCCAACCACCCCTGCGGGTTCACAATCAGCCCCCAGTAGGAGGGCCTCCACCCCGAGACCCCGTAGGCCTTCAAGTTCGCGTTACGCCTCGGCAGGAACCGACAGCTGACGCCCGCTTCCGTGGTGACTCGCACGACCTCCCGAATGGCATACGCTCCATCCCCCAACTGCTGGGTCATTCCCGGATGGCTCGCCCGCGTCTGCCCGAACACCTCCGAGTAAGGGAGTGTAAATAGATAACATGATACATTCACCCGTCACGGACTGGGCCGGATCGTGTAGTTCCACTGGGGGTGTGTCCGGTGGGGTTCCAAGGGAACCTTCTCCATGAGTTCGTTCGAGATC
>DAHXNZ010000028.1 GCA_027365105.1 Thermoplasmata archaeon | reverse complement strand
GGAGACTAGAGGGTAACCGTGACGATGGATCCTCTCCGCCCTCGCTTCAATGGAGCCACGCCAGTTGAGGCGTGGAAACAATCTTGCGAGCATCGCCGGGAGTTCCCCGGAGATGGCTTCAATGGAGCCACGCCAGTTGAGGCGGGGACACTGCTCGGGCATGGGCCCATCAGCCACCGACAGGGTTAAAAGCGTAATGCCGGCGCGAGCTAAGGTGGGTACAGCGATGCAACCGTTACTCGGAGAGGATTGGGGCGAGGGGTACAAGACGAAGCGTATCACCGAGATTCTCAGCTCGGACGTCAAGGGGAGAGACGTCATCGTTCAGTTCGATGGCCTCCTCGGTTTCGACGAGTCGATTTTCCTCTCGGGGACCCGCGTCCGCGACGGTGGATGGTTGGGTCGGTGGCTTTCCCTGTGGTCCCCGCCCGATGGAAACAAGCGGGACTGTTACGACCTGTGGCTCTACGGGCTCGACTACGTCCGCCCGGGGCGCGTGGACGACTCGTCGCCGACCAAGCAGATCCTCATCTGCCGAGCCCTTCTCCTAGACTTCTCCGTTCGCAAGCCCCAGGGCGAGATGCGGCGCCTCATTCCCGACAGCGTCGATTGGGCCATCGTCAAGCCATCGGTGTGCCCGGCCTTCGGGCCGCCGGCCAAGGTTTTCGTAATGGTTCAGGGGGACAACCCCGAACAAGGAGAAGGAGAAAGAACATGAGCGGTGGGGCGAGACAAAAGGAGAACAGATTGGTCGGGCCGAGGGTGTGCTTCCTCTGCCATGCGGAGATCCCGGCGGGGACGCCGCTCGCATGGCCGGACAAGGCGACCGCGACGGACGCAGTGTGGGACAAGGAGCGGTGCGAGTTCCGGCACGGGACCGATGAGGGATGCGGCCGGGCAACGAACTTCCGCACGGCAGCCGAGATGGCAGCCGAGAAAGAGAAGCCGGTGGCGCAGACAACGCTACCCGAGGCTTCGCCGTCGGCGCCACCGGCCGTGCCGTCACCCCTTCGGGCCGAGCAGATCGCCATCCTTCGGGCCGCCGGGCGTTTCCCGGCCGACGCGACCCCCCAGGAGATCCAATTCGGCTTGGTCCTCGCCGAGCGGTACAACCTCGATGTATGGAGCGGGCAAGTCAAGTACATCCGCTTCCGGGCCGGCGAGAAACTCACCCCCTACCTCGGGATCGAGGCGTTCCGCGCCCTCGCCGAGCGGTCCGGGGTCTATGACGGACGGGAAATCACGGTGGAGCGCGACAAGGACGGGCACCCAATCCGCGCGACGTGCACCGTCTATCGGACCGACCGGACGCGCCCCCTCGTCGAGGAGGTCGAATTCTCGGAGGCCTGTCGCTACAGCGCCGCCGGGAAGCCCACGTACGCATGGGAGACCATGCCGGTTACCATGCTCCGGAAGGCCGCCGAGGAGCGCGCCCTTCGTGCCGCGTTCCCCCTCCAGCTTTCGGGGCTCTACGGGGACGCCGAGGTCCCGGAGCAGTAGGCGCGACTCGACCGGTGGGGCGATGACCGACGAGTCTGGTACGTGCGCGAGATGCGGCCACTCTCGGGAGCTCCACGAGGCCGGGGGGTTCTGCCAGGACGCCGCATGCTGGGACTGGGTCCATCTCGGAATTCTACCCTGCGACTCCTTCCGCCCCCGTGGGCTGGCGGGGTAACGGAAGCTTTATAACCGTAATGCCGGCGCGTGGGAAGGGGGATGACCGACGGCGAAGTCGCGGAGGGGGAAGAGTGGGTGGGGCGATCGATGGATGGGCAATTCCCGGTCCGACCCATCCGCCGGCGCCTCTACGATGGAGCCGGCAAAGAGGAGCTCGCCCGCGACGTGGCGCTCCGAATCGCACACCGGGTCTATGGCCGGTGCGGGACGGTTGGCCTTCTCTGTCTCCATGCCTTCGACTTGGATACCGGATGCGAGATTTATCGCGCTTCGGTGCGGCGATACAGCCGAGTAGGCCTATCCCTCGCCGGTGAGGCGTTCGTCGCGGTGAGGCCATACGAGGCCCGGAAGCCTTATATACGTAATGCCGGCGCACGGTAGGGACGATGGACGCCAACGAGCAGACGAAGAGCGAGACTGACAATCACGCCAAAGACCGCGCGGAGCTCGACACCGAGATTCAGCGGCTCGGGCTCGACGAGGAAACGGCGGGTCCAACGACTGTCGCGTACGAGTTCCTCGCCGGCGGGCGGGTCCGAATCTGGGACGACTGGGACTCGAAGGTATACGCCTCCCTCGACGAGGCCGTCGCCGCACTCCCTGACTGGGTCGGCGACGGTCCCGACCCTCCCCTCCCCTCCTACCCGGCCTACCGGGTCCTACTCGACGGCGGGAGCGGCGGCGAGGCGACAACCGTAACTACCGATCTCGACGCCGCGTGCGGGTGGGCCGAGAAGTGGGCGCGGGGGGGCGAATGGGACCCGTACCGCCCTACCTGGGTACGCGTCCGGGTCGAGGCCGTCGACGACCCCGAGGAGTGCGAGGACTTCGAGGTCCGGATCGACCCCCCTACTCCCGAGTGCGCCGACGGGACGCGGACCCACGACTGGGCCGAGATCTCGGAGGAGTCCCTCCACGGCGGGGTCCACTCCGCGTCCCGGTGCCGGCTATGCGGCCTGGGGCGCGACCGGTACTCCCTCTACCAGCGCCCCGACTGCGGCGCCATCGCTGAGGATGTCGTGATGTACGAGGCGGGGGAGGACGAGTAATCCCCTCCCCCGCCCCCATCCCAAGCCGGCCCGCCGCGCCCACCGTGGACGAGGCGTCGGGCCGGTTCCCTCCCCGACCGGCTCTACGCGCGCGCGCGTCCGCGCGCCCGTGCGTACGCGTGCGCGGGCGCGTACGCGTACGCGTACGCGCGCGCATAATGCGCGCGCGACCCCGCCATCCGTTGCCGAACGTCCGGCAAACGACGCGCGCCAAAACCGCCCCGGAAACGCTCCCCGACCGGCTCTACGCGGGCGCGCGCGGGCGCCCGAGCGCGTACGCGCGTACGCGTGCGCACGCGCATAATGCGCGCGCACGCGCGAGGAGACGGCGCCAAATCCGAGCTAACATTTAGCTTGGGGAAAGCTTTATATACGTAATGCCGGCGCATGGTAGGGTTGATGGGCGCCAACGAGCGAGACAAGAGCGAGACCGGCGACGACCAAGACAACGTGCCTTTCCCAGCAGGCCTACCCGAGGCTCTATAAAGGAGGAGTAGGCCCATGACGGGAAGTACATATCGCGCCTGCTTCAACATCGCGTGGCGCCCACTGCTCACGGACGCGTTCGAGGCGAACGACATAGAAGACGCGATGGAGATCGCCGCGAAGATGGCTCATGAATCCCTCGAGTCCCCGGTCGGGTGGCCGACGTGGGTCCGCGTGGGTGTATGGGAGGAGGGGTACGCGAATGAATACGAGGAGCGGTTCGAACTACTCGAAGCCGTGCCGCCCCCGTGTTCGTCCGAGGCGGGCCACGATTGGTGGTCGCCGCCGGAGGGGCCCGAGCGGTGCCACACATGCGGACTACACCGGCGAATCATGGCCATGCTTCGCGACCCCACCGGTGCGAAGCGATTTCCCCACACGACGGTTTACTCGCGGGAGGCGCCCGAATGACCGCCCCATTCATTTACTCGGAGTATTCGCGTCGGTCCTCCGACCTCCGGATGCGGTTGGAGGGACTTGCGGCTGAATTGGAGCGGCGCGAGCGGAAGGCGCGGGCCATCGTGGAGGTCTCGGCATGACCGCCGACCTCCGCGCACGAATCGTAGCCATTATGGAGGAGTTCGACCGCAACTACGAGGACGCCCGCGACGGAATGATTGAGGCCAGGCGTCGGGGCGACGACCTCATCGCACACGAGGAGTACGGGCGGGCCCTTTTCGCGGCGGAGGTCGTGGCTCGCCTCCAGGCGCTTCTTTCGGAGGCCCGCGAATGAGCCCCGTCCGTTGCTCGGGCGCTCGAACCGCCGAGATCTATTGGGATCCGGGGGAGGTAGAAATCCCAAGATTGCACTACCATCGTACCGCCTATGGAATGGAGGAGTGCCGCGACCCCATCGAGGTCCAGGGCCTCGATGGTCGGTGGCGGCGCGTGCGGAAGGCTCGGGCCGTCGTGGAGGTCATCACGGCCCCCCCGACGGCCGCGTCCGCCGCCCCTGCCGTATCCACCACAACATCTAAGGGAAAAGGAAAGAAGGCGGCAAGGGGTGCGTAGATGGCGTCAGTTCTGGTCCTCCGTAAGAGCGCCGAGATACTGTCGCCGGTCCCGAGGAGATCTCGGTCAGGGCATAGCGTGTACGAATTGGTGTTCGGAGACTCCCATGCATGGCTTCAACGCGTGAAGCCGAACTCGATTCACGCTATAGTCACGGACCCCCCGTACGGCGTTCGGGAGTTCGATGCGGAGCAGGTCGAGAAGATGCGCTCCGAGAACGGCGGCGTATGGCGCGTCAAGATGAAGATAGGGGGTCACGACCGAAAGCTCCTCCCACGGTTCACCGATCTATCCCCAGAGCAGCGGAGGGATATCCGGCCGTTCTTCACGGAGTTCGGGGAACTGTTCGAGAGGGTCTTAGTCCCGGGCGGTCATGTCGTCATCGCCTCCTCCCCCCTGCTCGCACACTACGTCTCGGAAGCGTTCGAGGAGTCGGGGCTTGAGGTTCGGGGGTCCATTATCCGCGTGTTGCGGACGTTCCGGGGCGGCTTCAAGCCCAAGGGCGCAGAGGAGGAGTTTCCGTTCGTCTCTACGATTCCCCGGGGGTGCTGGGAGCCGTGGCTCCTGTTCCGCAAGCCGTTCAGCGGGACGCTATCTGCGAATCTTCGGAAGTACGGCACCGGAGGTCTGCGCCGCATATCTGCAGACCGACCGATGATGGACCTGATTGCGAGCGGACTCGCCACGCCGGAGGAGCGGGAGATCGCTCCCCATCCGACTCTCAAGCCGCAAGGGTTCCTGCGCCTGATGGTGCGGGCCGTAACACCGATGGGCCGGGGAGTGGTTCTCGACCCGTTCATGGGCTCCGGATCTACGGTCGCCGCCTGCGAGAATCAGGGCCTGACCGGCATCGGTATCGAATCGGACCGGACATTCTACGCGATGGCCGAGGAGGCCGTGCCGAAGCTGGCGCGGCTTGAGATTCCGCTATCGGGATCGTGGGACGACGTGAAGACGGCGCTGAACGGAAATGGGCAGACGTCTCTCGATGACGACGCCTGACTCAATCTCCTTATGGGCTCAAGGCCACGTAGAACGGAGAGTAGGTCGGAATCGGCAGTTCGCCCGCAAGTTTGACGCGTCCAGTTCTCCACCGATCCGGTTTCACGATGGTCGATCTCGTTTCAAAAGGTCGATCCGGTTTCAAAGCCGGGATAAGCGAAACCTTTAAACCCGTAATGCCGGCGCGTGGGAAGGGGGATGACCGACCGTGACCCTCTCCTGATCCGTAAGCCCACCGGCTGGGGATGGGGGCCGTTCTACGGATCCGGGGACCCGACCATCTGCTGCGTCGTGGCCCGCGCGTTGGGCGAGCCGGTCGAGGACTTCGTCGGCATGGCGAAGGAGACCGCCCTCGGCCGGGAACTCAACGGCCCCGAGTTCGCCGCTATCGTACATGCCGACGACGGGCGAGCCACGGACAAGGACCGAGAGATCATCCTATGGCTGGCGGAGAAGATGATGGTGGAGCCATGAGGATCCGCTCAAACCTCGACGAGCTCATCCTCCTTGCTGCGTTCATCGTCACCATGACGGCGGTCGCCGCACTGTCCTTCGCCGTGTGGCTCCACCCGTAAAGAGGGACGCAGCAACGAATCGAACTCATCAGGATCCACCCGAAGAGGACTGCCGGAGGCGTTCATCAACCTCGGGGGACGCGGCAACCCACACCGCGCCCCCCGGTCTCGGCCCTTAACTTCAGGTGGATCCAACCCCTTCCGAACGCCTAAATAGGTGGGTCCAATCGGCCCTATGTGGTGACGGTAGGCGACGACTTCGACGTGGCAACCGAGCGGGAGAGTGAGGACGCTTCCTGGCGTGAGCCCGGTATCACCGACGCCGAGAAGGTCGTGCGATACCTGGAGAAGAACCCGGACGCCGGCAACAAGCGCGTCTCCGCCGAAACGGGGGTGCCGGCGGACCGAGTCGCCCAGTACCGCAGAGGAAAGCCCATCAAGGCCACCCGGCCCCGCTCTACGCTATCGAAGTCATCGAACGCGAGTCCCGACAAGTGGCCCGAAGAGGCCAAGGGAGTCGCCGGCACCGTCGCCGTCAACGAGATCGCCAGCCGGGCCCAGCAACAAACGGAATGGGACCTCAACATCGGCGAGATGGTCCGCGAGTGGTACGTCGAACACGGGATACAGTTCGACAGTTCCAACGTCCAGCAGTTCCTCGGCGACGTCCTCACTTTCTGGTGGCAAAACCGAGACCGAATTGCCGCCGTCGAGCAGGAGCTTGCGGCCCGGGACGAGGAGATTCGGCAGCTCCGAGCCGTTGCCGACCCCATCCTTTTCCGCCGCAACGCTTACAACACCATCTCCCGTGCGGTGTTGCTGGCGGCGATGAACGGTAATCCGATTCCCGAGGGGAATATCCTTAGCTTGATGAAAGCGGCGGAGATGGTCCACGGCCGGGGAAACAACGGAGGGGAAGACCTGTGATGAAGGGGGCGCCGACAGCGATGACGATCGACTCGGAGACGAAAGCCCAGCTTGAGGCCTTGGCGAAGTCCAAGGGGATCTCGGTTGCCGAATTGGCCCGGCAGATGCTCGGCCAACGCGCTGCGGCGCCGGCCAACGTATCCCCATTCTCCATCGATGACGACTTCGCCGAGGATATGAAGCGGTCCCTCACGCAGGCGATGCAGATTCGGATGATGGCCTCGATGGGAGGGATGCTCGGCATGGGCACTCAGGCCGGGCCGACCCCACCGCCCCAAAGCACAACCCGTGACCTCATGGAGAAGATGATGGAAATGAAGGTCATGAGCAACCTCGCCAAGGGACTCTCGGGGGACGACGAGGACTCCAAGAAACTGATGGAGGCCTACACGAAGTCGATGATGGACGACCTCAACGCCCGCCTGGCCAACGTCACCAAGGCGTCCGAGGGGACGCAGAACGCCCTGAAGGAGTTCGCCGAGGCCCAGGAGAAGCGGGCGGCGGCGGAGAAACTCGCCACCCTACAGGCGAAACTCGAAGAGAAGGACCGTGAACACGCCGCCGAGCTCGAAGCGCTCCGTGCCGAGATCCAGAACGCTCTGGCGACGAAGGAGCCGCCTCGGGACATGGTCTCCGAGATGAGCGAGCTCGCCGACAAGTACGAGCGGATCGTCCAGGCGAGCCAACGCCTCAAGGCCATCCCCTTCGGTGGAAACTCGGGGAACCCGGCGTCAGGGACCCAGAAGTCCGACCTCGACCGCGCGAAGGAGCTCATCTCGGGAATCAACGAGATGGCGAGCTCCGGCGTCGAGATCGTTTCCCGCGTGATGAACCGTGGAGGAGGTCCCGGACACTCCTCGGCGATGGCCGCCGGCGGCGTGCCGAAGCCGAACTACCCGAGCCCGTCGGAAGCTACCCAACCCCCACAGGTCGAGACCATCACCGAGGATACGCTCATCACCGACAGGGACACGGGGAACCAGTACACCCTCCGAGATTGGAGGGCGAAATTCGGCTCGGACCCCGTCATAGTGGACGCGGCCGGGCGGCCGATCTCTCTGCCGCCTGCTCCCCAACCGGTGCCCGTCCCGGCCGCGCCGGAGCCGGCACCTGTCAGGGAGCCGGCGCCGCCGACGCCCCCACCCAAGAGGGAAGAGCCCGCCCCTGAACCCGCCGAAGAGAAGCCGGCTCCTGCGGAGCCGGCCCCAGCTGCCGAGTCGGAGCCGGCCCCCGAGACCATCGAATCCTGATGCCGACGCGGGAGACTGCCCAGCCATCCACCGCCGAGACGTGGGTCCCCCCGGGGGCCACGGGGAAGGTCGCCGAGGTCTTCCGCATGACGGTGTTGGACCGCGTCCGCATGTTCATGAGCCGTCCATCGCCGGAGACGGTCGAGAGCATGATCCTGTCCTCGTTCACGAGCTACTCCCCGGCGGACACGTGGAAACTAATCGAGTACGGGCACAACGTCATTCCCGGACTCGTGGATGTCGCGTGGCTCGACAACGTATTCGTCCGTCCTTGGGCGAAATCGATCATCCGCCGGAACTGGGACTACGTCCGCTACTACCTCATCGGCGTGGCTTCGGACCCGCAGAGCGGGCCGAACGGCCTACTGCTCCGCATGAAGCTCAACGATAGCCCGATCTTCGGCGTCTTCGACACGCCCCAGGGCCGGGCTTGGCTCGCGTGGACCTGCTACCACATCGCCGTCTTCTTCAGGACCTACTCCGAAGTGAAGGACCCGGAGCCGATAGTTGCGCCCGACTTCCCGGACCCGATCCGTAAGTAAATCGGAACCTCCGAGCCTCGTATGGAGCCGATGCCTGCGGTGAGGAGAAGTGCCGCTCCCAGTGCTCGGCTACGGTGACGGTCCGACGGAGGATCCCGACCTCGAACGGGGCCACAGCCGGCAGCCCGAACTTGCGGTGAAGCGCCCGGGCCAAGGCGTGGTCCTCGTGGACCGACCCGGTGTCGTATCCCCCGACTGCTTCAAAGGCAGAACGCCTCACGGCTTGGAAGCTCCCTACCGAGGCCAGGATCCCGCTCAGCGGGGCGAGAAAGTTCAGGGTTCGGCAAACAGTCTCGGTGTATTCGTCCCCGGTGTAATCGGTCCATCGGAGGGCGACCCACCATGCCTCGCTTTCCGGCCGGTCGGAGAAGTAGCCAAAGTCCCCCTGAATCGTCACATCATCATCGGAGAAGAGGAGGACATCCCCGGCGGCCTTCGCCGCCCCACGGTTCCGGCACTCCGCAATCCCGCTCCCGGCCTGAAGAATGAGCTCGCCGGGGTTGCCGGCACCGCAAATGTTTCGGACGACTTGAGGCCACTGGCCCAAATCCCGCACCGGCACCACGACACTCAGCACGTGCCGGGTAGGGCGAGACGAATTTAAGGCGAGAGGTGATACGCTCAGCATGCCGGATGGGAAACTCCACGCGGCCATCACGCGCATGGTCCTCGGAATCGGAGGGGAGGACGTCCAATCGCTCCTCGACCGCACGGCGAAGGAGCATGGGCCATCCCATCGTGGAGACCACGAGCATACCCTCGACGACCTCACCGTTCAGCTGGCCATGCGAGGGAAACTCACCCCGGAGAACATGGCGGCCGGGGCCCTCCACCTCGCGGCGGACGAAGCGTGGTCGTCCATGTGGGCCTCCATCCCGATGAGAAGCGAAGTGAAGGAGCCCCTGAAGCGAATGGCCTCATCGTTCATGGTCGCGGCCATGACCCCGAGACGGAGACGGCGCCGATGACCCAGGAGAAGGCCAAGGCCGCCGCCGTCATCATCGCCTCCAGCGCCGGGATCCTCCTGTCCATCTTCGGAATCTACGAGGCGTGGAAGATCCTCGCGGAACCGCCGAAGAAGGAGAGCTGACGGTGGTGGACAATTCGGCGGAGCGCATCAGCGGCCTCGACCTCAGCGGCTTGGCCCCCGGGTCGTTCAGCCCCGGGGAGATGGACCTGCTTCAAAGCCAGCACCCGGCCGACCTGAACCCCGAGGAACGGGGCAAGCGGCTGACCCTCCTGCTTCGGCCCATCCGTTACGCCGGGTCCTCCGTGGAGACGGTCCTGCTCGCCCAGTACGGAGCTCGGCGGCAGGCCAACCTCCTCATCCGGGTCCTGTCCTCCGTTGCTCGCAAGCAAGTGGACTTCTCTGGGGAAGGTGGATTCTGGCGGTGGGGCGTCGACTTCGTCCGCACGATCATCACCCTCGAAGAGCCGGTCACGAACGTCCGCTTCAAGGAGGGGGAGCCCATGATCCTGGAGCTCCACGACATCTTCGGTGGAAGCGCGGATACGTGGGCGGGCATCGACCCGAACGACTACGAGGCCGTCATGGCCCGATTGATTCAGGCCTACGCCCCCGGCCTCATCGACCAGATACCGACCTCGGTCCAACAGCGCGCCCTGATTCGTGGGGCAAGCGAGTCCGGTGAGGGGGGCACCCAGGAGGACATTCGGCGCCTTCTCGAAGAGATCCGGTCCCTCATCACTTCGGGGAAGAGCCCCGTCACCGGGCCGAGCCCATCGGCGCCACCGCCGAAGATCGAGTTCAACCCGAACGTGAAGTTGCCGAGCTTTCCGGGCGAGGAGACGCCGGAGGGCGCGGCGCCGCCCGAGGAGGAGCCGAAGGAGCGAACGCAATTGACGTTGGAAGGCGGGGTGCCGGCCCCGCCCCCGCCAATCCCCTATCTGCCGGCGAAAGCGGAGCAGGACCTCACGGAGAAGTACCGCCCCAAGACGCTTCGGGACGTCATCGGGAACGTGGGCGTCATCAACCGCTTGAGGTCGCTCGTCGGCGCGAACCCTCTCCCGAGGTGCATGGTGTTCATCGGTCCCCCGGGCGTCGGCAAGACCAGCACAGCATCCGCCTTCGCTCGGGACCACTTGGTCAGCGTACTTGCGCGGATGGGAATCACGCAACCGTTGGGCCCGGAGTGGAGGAGGGGCTACTTCTACGAGGTGAACGCCGCCGTCATGAAGGACAACCCGACTGCCTTCATCGCCTCTACGATCCTGCCCGTCATTCGGAGCATCAGCTCCTACGGCCCGTCCGTGAAGAGAATCATCGTCTTCGACGACGTGGCGAATCTCTCGCCCTCCAATCAGCAACTGCTTCTTCGGCCCCTCGAACAGTTTTCACGGAACGTCACGACCATTTGGATCAGCAACGACCCGGTGAAGCGGATCCCGGCGTTGGAAGACCGATGCGGCGGATTCACCTTCCACTTCACGGCCCTGACGGAATCGGACATTCGGAAGGGGCTGGAGAGGATCGCCGTCGGGGAGCGTTGGAGCTACCCGACCCTCAGCGACGATATCGCCCAAGCGGCTCGGGAAAGCAACCGGTCCCTGCGCCGCGCCACGGACATCCTCTACGGGCTCGTCTTGGAGCATTCGCAACATGGGGATAACCGTCAGGCGTAGGGACCCCGAGACCGGAGACGACATCGCCATCGCCCGCGTCTTCCCGAAGGGGCGAAAGCCGTACTACATGCGCCTCCCACCGCAGAACCATCCCGGCGGAATCACCCAGAGGATGATGGAGCAACGCGCCTCCTTCATGCGCGCCGCGTCAAGTGCCTACGGGAAAACCGCCAATCCCGACCCGCCCGTGTGGGCCCCACTGAAGACCCAGCTCCCGAAGGAAGCACTACGCTGGAAGAACCCGAAGCGGTCCGAGCGGGAGGAACACCAACGGAAGCTGGCGGCGTTGGTCTCCCCCGAGCTCCGCCAACTGGCGGAGGAGAAGCCTTGGGAAGGGCGGGGCCAGTTCGTTCAGGCCGAGGACTCCTCGGTGAGGTTCGTCGGGTCCCGAGGCATCTTCTCGGTCCCTCTTCCCGAGTTGCCTCCGATCTCGGCGCGTCGCCTCTCAAATCGTAGCGAAGCGGAAGCCACCTCGGGCCAGCGCGTCTAAGATGGCCTTGCGGTGCCGTGGATCCGGAAGGGCCCCGACCCACTCCATGAACATGGGAATCGTCTGCGTCTTGTAGAGGGGTCTCGGAAGCCGCATATTCTTGTAGTCCATCGGCGGGAGCTTCCGGCCCGTCAGAATGTACTGGTCCACGTCGATGCCCGAATCCTCCAACGCTCTGCGGTACGCCGATGCCGTCTCCTCGGGGAGAGGGGTCCGCCAGAAGTACACCCCGCGAGTTCCGCAGTTGGCGCAGGACACGATGAATATCGGTCTCGGTTTCAGCCCCGACTCTTTTGGTGAGATGTCTTCCGGCGGTGTCGGAGTCAAGGGAGGGAAGTAGGGTATCGGATACCCCTGACTGTCGGTCTCCCCGGTCTTGACGTCGGTCCAAAGAATCGGCGATTTACACTCGGCGTTCGGGCAACGGCCCACGTACTGGCCCATGCGGCCATGAGAGGAACAACGCTTATTAAGTGGAGTGTAACTCGAAGTTGCCGAGGTCTAACGACATGGCGACGTTGAGAGTGATGGACGAGATGTATACCCGAGCGACCCCCCCGTGGGCGAAGGTCAGCGGGGTTCTGCTCTGCCGGCGCCCGAGGAACCCCCTTGGGCACCCCGGCACCGCTGCGGCTGCGGCGACCCTCGCGCGGGGGGCCAGCAAGGCGTTCGGCGGGACCCGCGAGCAGGTCGTCGCCTCGGTGGCTCAGGAAGCCTCCGGCAAGACGTACGTCCGAGTTCTGCGGCGGGAAGCGGTCCGAGAGGCGCGGCACAGCCGCGTCGGCGCCACCATCGCCTCGCTCGAAGCCCGCGCCGCGAACGGTGGGGCCGTCATCAGTGGCAACGCCCGTGGGTCCTCGCGCCCCCGCGCCCGTGGGAACGCCGCTGCCGGCTACGAGATGGACTTCTGAGGAAGTCCGGCCGGAGTAGGGAGGAACAATGTACGGAACCGCCTGGAACAGTGTGAACGCGAGTGCCGCGAAGAGCGCCGTGGCGGCTGTCGGCGGGGCCGCCCTCGGCGTTGCCCAGGTGGCCGCCCTCGAAGCCGCCGACTCGGTCGGGTCTCTCGGAGCGCCCATCATCCCGCAGATCGGGACCAACGGCCAGCTCGTCGACTACATCACCGGTGGCGCCGCCCTCGTCCTCGGTGGGGCCGGAGCCTTCGGGAAGGGCCCGCTCAAGCAGCACCCCGTAGCCTCGACCGCCGTCACCGCCTACGGCGGCACCGCCGTGATCGGCGGGGTTGTCAGCGCCGTGGCCGGAACCTCGATTGGCTCGAAGACCGGCACCGTCGCGGCAGTGATTCGCGGGAAGGCCTACTTCGCCTCTCGCCGCGGGTCGGGAAACTCCGCGATGGGCTCGCCCCAGAACGCGGCCCCCGTAATCCCGCCCAACGCCAACCAGCGCTTCTCGGCCGCCATCGCCTGAATCGCCACCCACAACGGAGAGGGGGTCCCACGCCCCCCTCTCCAACCCATTCTCTCAACCTAGTTTTATCCCGCCGTCGGGTTCCGTCCCATCGAATCGGATGATTGCCGTCTTCGGGTCCGACCCCCCTCCGGGCTCGACGCCGTAGAGGTGGACGGCGAGATGCTCGTAGCCGTACGCCTTGGCGAAGTTCTTCCAAGCCCTCTCTACGGTCCCCTTGGTCTCGTCGTGGGTGAAGGCCGGCCAGTCGTCTAGAACAAGGGTTCCGCCACGTGTCAGAAGCTCCACGGCATCTTCGAGGTCGTGGAAGACCGCCTGCTCCGACTTGTCGGCGTCGAGCAGGATGAAGCTGTAGTCGTGTGGATGGAGAATCGGCAGGACAGCCTCGGACCTCCCGGCGACCAGGATTACGTTCTTGGCCGCTCCGGGGACCTTGTGGAGGTTCCCCATCAGGTGCCCGAGTTGGTAGTCGGGGTCCCAACCGCTGGCGGGCTTGGTCATCGGCCCGAGGTAGTCACGCTTGTCCGGCGGCGCCAACTCCAAGTTTCCGCCGAAGGAGTCGACCAGGACCGTCTTACCGATCTGGGCGAGGAGAACCGACGTCCTGCCGTGATAGACCCCGACTTCGAGGCGGAGGCCCATGTCCTTGACACGCTCCGCTTCCCGCTCGATGGCGACGAGTTCGGGCAACCCCATCGTGCTGTCCCCGGGCCGCTCATCGCCGAAGACCCGGGTCGGCTTCTCGCCGGTGGCAGGGTGGAAGACGAGCTTCACAGGCTCACCGGTCCATCGGTCTGCGGCGGCAACTCCGTCAGTTGAATGGTGAATCCGAGCTTCTCGGCTGCCGGGGCTATGACCGTGCTGATGAATAGGTGCAACTCCTCCCGGGTCGATACCGTAAGCGCGACGTGCAACGTCGCTCCGTTCACGGGTACCAGCCCATTCAGCAAAATCGCGGCCGGCTTCTTTGCCCCATCACTTTCTGCCACTGACTTCCTCCAAATATCCCTCAAGGGTGCGCGTGATGTTGTCCCACTTGAAGTAGGACGGGACTTCGACCGTAGTGGGCCGTGGGTCAGCCATCGCCCGGTTCACCAAGTCGGCGCCGCTGTCGGTGTCGGCAATCCAATCGAAGCCCCAGGGAGTCGGAAACTCCTGCTTGGACTTGATGAAGTACGCGTGCGGGAACGTCCCGTAGAGCTCGCGCAGTATCGGCGTATCCGTCATCACCGTCGGCAGGCCCGACGCCAACGCCTCAAGTATCGGGACCCCTTCTCCCTCCCCGGCGGTCGTGGTAACGTACACGTCCGCCGTCCGATAGAGATTCGCCATCGCGCGGTCCTCGAAGCCGTCGAGATTCACCGGGGATGGGTCATCAGTCGCCTTGACGAAGATGCGCTTCTTCCCGGCCAGCCCCAAGGCGTTGGCGTGGGTGTCGAGCGAGAAAAATCCCTGCCTTGGTCCGTGGTAGTACAGGAACGCATCACGCCCTGAATCGATGAGTTTCTTCAGGACGATGAACGTCAGCGGGACCATCTTCCGCTCGGTGTTGCTGGCCACTTGTAGGAGCATTTCACCGTCGGGGAGCCCTGCGGCTTTCCGGTCGCCGACACCGGGGTGGAATATCCGGGGCTCCACCCCGTGCCTCAGGACCCGCAGGCGATCTTCGGGGGCTCCCTGGGCCACGAGTTGGTCCACGCACCACTTTGCGTGGACAATGGTCAGGTCGCCCTCGGACGTCACCGTATCTACGAGGTCGAGAGGCATGGGGCAGCTTTCTATCGGGGTGTAATTGATGAGCTTCGCCCCGACGGACTTGCAGGCCGGCCATAGATGATACCCAGGGGGTTGCCACCGGCGGATGAAACTCCAATTGTCGCGGATGTGGATCATCACGTCAGGCTTCAGTTTGCGAATCAGGCGGACCGTCATCGGGCCCGTCCTACCGTCGAAGATAGGCATCCCCGCCACGGGCTCTATCGGCGGGCCGATGTGATTCGGGGAGATCTCGAATACCTCGTGGCCGCAGATGTCCTTCAACCGGCTCATCAGGTTGAGGGTGTTCCTGCCGTAGCCGGTCGGTAGGTAGTAAGCGTCGGAGTAGAAACCTACCCTCATCCCACGACCCCGAATCCCCGGGGCGGCATCCCGAGTTTCTCTGCGTAGTCGAGAAGTTCCTTCACGAAGTCCTCGGTGGTCCGGTACCCACGGGCCCGCTTCAACCGGTCGTACTGCTCGTGGAAGCGGTCATTGGTCCCCCGACCGCACCTAACCCGGAGTACCGACCGCCTGCTCTCCTCTATTGGTGCCACGGGGGCCACGGAGGCCACACCCGCTTATTAAGGTGACTGCGGAGTGAAGCACCATGTCCGACACACCGTCCGCCGTGAACGTGCCATTCGACCAGATCAACGCCCTGCTCGGTCAGGTCGCCCAACTGAAGAGCCAGGGCCGGGGAGCGTCCATCATCACCTTGGACAGCCTCGGCCTGATGTCCCCCGAGTTCTCGTCCCAGCAGTTCTTCCCCGCGCCGACCCAGTTCGGTGCCGATCAGGGCCTCACCGCCGACGAACTCGGCTACCTCATCTGGTTCTACCGGAACCGGATGGTCCCGATCCTGACGTACCGGGACGTCTACGACTTTCAGCGGACGTTCGGCGCCTTGGTGCAGGCCGCCATGCAGGCGAAGGCGAGCTTCTCCGGGGCCACCATCGGCTCCTCGCTCTTCGTCCGTGAAATCCGGCCCGAGACCGCCTACGCGAACGGCGGCACCGCCGTCCACAACTGGCAGAGCACCTCGGTGACGGCGGGGTGGAACGCGCCCTTCTTCACCATCAACCTGAACGAGAGCAGCTCGACCGCCGACATCAACACGGCGAACAACGTCGCCGCGCTCGTCCTCGGCCTTGCCGAACTCGACGGCAAGGGGAACGTCGTGGCCCACCGGTGGATCGACCAGCAGGGGAACGGCCAGGGCGTCGACCAGACGACCGAGGCTCAGCTCTCGGCCAGCGCGGGCCTCATCCCGGGCATCCGCGCCTACTACCTCGACAAGAACCAGACGTGGAAGGTCGACATCAACTTCCAGTCGGCGGGGACGTACTCCGTTGCGGTCATCGGAGCCGAGTTCGTCACCCCGGCGATCTGGAACAGCGAGTAGGCCTGACGGCCTACCCGCCCCAATCCGCCCCTCCTGAAAAGGAATAGAACCCGAGAGGAGAAACACGATGGAGACCAGCCGAATCGCCCCCCGAATCGCCCGCGAAGACGACTACTGGGTCTTCGCCCTTGGCGGCCGACCCACCAACTACTTCGTCACCCGAATCGCCAAGCGGGCCGTCTTCGAGTGGGCCTACGACTTCACCGTTCAGGTGTCGAACTTCCTGCCCCTCGCCCCGGCGGGGTCCACGTCGCCTTACCCGTCGGGGACCCAGGCCCCTTGGGTCAACGACGTCATCATGACCCTGACGAGCATCAGCAACGTCCCGAACATCTTTACCCTGACCTCCCAGAACGAGATGTTGCAACTCTTCTGGGGCGCCGCGCCGTCCCCCCTGACCCTCTACAAGCGCCAGCCCGTCAACCAGAACGCTGTCTCGCTCGACCAGAACATCTTCGCCTCGGTCTCATACTACGACCCCGGGCTCATCGATGGCTTCGCCTCCCCCTTCGACCGCCCCGCCCCGGAGACCGAGACTTGGATCCTCGGCGGCATCGATGCGAACTGGGCCCTGGGAAACGAGGGCATGATCCCAATCGCGCCGAAGATCAACATGTTCATCGTTCGGTCCATCGTCGAGCCGATCAGCGATGCCGAGACCCTGAAGCGCATCTTCAGCGGCAGCCTGCCGTCGAAGAAAATCTCCTTGGGCGACCCCAAGTCGGATCTCACCAGTGCGCTGAACACGAGCCTCTACACCGACGCCAAGACCGTCACGCGGACGCAAGCCCTCTCGGGAGGTGCCTGAAATGGGAGAATCCACCGATAGCCTCAGTTGGCACCCTCAGCCGGACGACTACTTCTACCTCCTCGGCGCCGGGGTAGGCACCAGCGCGGCCGAACTGCTCCTGAACGGTCAGGGAAGTGTTGGGCCCGTCGTCCCCGACTTCATGGCCATGCGGGTCAAGAACGCCACGCTGACGAACCGCACGGGGACCCCGACGCTGTTGAGCATCCAAGCCTACTCGGTAGTCGCGGGGTTGCCGACTCCGATTACTCTCCGGACCATCAACCTCGGAGCGAGCGCGACGGTGAACTTGGACGAGGCCAACTGGGGGGACGTCATCCCCACGGGCTACGGGCTTCAGGCCTTCGTCGGAGCTGGCTCGGCGGACGTTAGCCTTCTGTGCTATCAGCAGAAGGGTTAAGGTGGCCCCACCGTTAGGAGGCCGCCATGAGTCTTCTCGCCGAACTACCCCTCCTTGACGGGTGGGAATACGACATCAGGGAGATCCCGTCCGCCCCCGTGCCCCTGACCGCCCAGCGGCCTCTAATCGAGACGCTGGAGGGCCGGGGGTGGGTCCTCTACATGCTGGCCGTATCTACGGACCCCCAGATGCAGGTCATCATCAAGGCGGACTCCAAGGAAAACAAATTTCGTGTCTCCGAACTGGCGAACGGGATGGCCGCCGGCAACGTTGCGGGGGGCATCACAGTCCCGTCCTACGGAATGCCGGCGCCGCCCTTCGGGCAGTTCTACAGCGTGTTCTTCCAAGGGTTTAACTCGCCTCTGCCCTACCGTAGCAACGTCTCCGTTACGGTGAGGACTTCGGGCAACGTGGCGAACCCGCAACTCATCAGTTGGGTGGTCGACTTGGTGAGGATCAACGACCCTCAGGCGTTTCGTGAGTCCTACCGACAGCTCCACTCCTACCCGCCGATCCAAGCCTTCCCGGCCACCGGGAGGGTACCCTGATGGCGGCCTTCAACCCCACCCAGTTGGAGGGCGCGGCCCCCGGCCTCTTGGGCTTGGACAGCTTTGCCACGCAGACGGAGACCCTGGGATACACCATCGTCAACGAGTTCGCGCTCCGGGACACGAAGAGTCACACCTACCGGACCGACCCGAACTACATCGCGTGGGTCCCCATCGCCTTCACCATCCCCACATGGCTCGCCTACAAGATCGCCATCAAGTCGTCCCTGAATCAGGCCATCACGGTCCAGCCCATCGAGAACGACGAGCGGCCATCGGGGGCCCAGGGGAGCGCGACCAACCCCCCGGACCCCGATTGGAACGTCGCGCCAAACACCTCCATCGCCATCGGAGCGGCATCCTACTTGGGGTCGGTCCTGACCGCCCGCGCCGTCGGGGACGGCAAGTTCCCATTCGACGTCTACCCCGTAGAATACCTGTCCGTCAGCATCTCCGCCGCGACGGCACCGACACTGGGAAAGGTCAGCGTGGTGCTGTATCTGTATCCGAGGTGAGTGGATGACTGATACTGGACAGGCGTTTGGTTTCCCAACACTTGAGCAACTCCGTGATTGGGACTCATCAAGCACGCCGCAAAACAATGACATCATCGTATTCGATAGTACGACTGGGAAGTGGTATGCTTCGGCATCTCTACCGGCTACTGCAGGTGTCGATAGCCTCCAAGTCGGCTCGACTGGGACCCCGATTCGTAGTGCCATCGTTCTCAACTCACCGAACGCTACCCTGAATCTCACGAACGCCTCGCAAACTTTTTCGTTCGATATCAACGTCGCCAATGCCAACACGTGGGCTGCGGTTCAAACCTTTGGAAACAACATCAGTTTCGGTGGTGCTACTCTAAACGTGTCGAGCCTCGCGACGGGCCATCTCCTTCAGTACAACGGGTCGAACTGGGTGAACGTGGCCCCGAGTTCCTTTGCGGTGACAGGGATCACCGCAGGGACTGGCATCACGGTCACTGGGACCACCGGGGCCGTTACGGTGGCGAACGCGGGTGTGACATCTGCCGTCGCGGGCGACGGTGTTTCCGTCTCCGCCGCAACTGGAGCCATCACGTTCGCCGCCGTGCTGAATGGGACTACGCTCTCCTTGGGGACTGCGGGACTCTCCCTCAACCTCGCCAACGCGAACACTTGGACGGCCGTTCAGACGTTCTCGGCGGGTATTACCGGCACCGGAACCACCGGAAGCCTCACGGCGGGCTCGGGAATTCTCGCCACGGCAAACTCTTGGTCGGCGACTCAAACGCTCACAAATGCGGTGTTTTCGGGCCAGATTTACCCGTCTGCATTATCGAACTCCGGCGGTGTTACGTGGACGTTCGGGTCGGCGTGTTGGGGTGGAGCCGCCCCGGGAACTAGCACGAGTACGACCGGTATCGTAACGACAGGAGGATCGGGCTCTCAACTGTTCACTTTCAGCTCGAACGTGGCACAGTGTAGTCTAAATATCGATGGGTCGTATTTCGCGGGGGACATCTTCGACTTCAATCCATTTGGTACCGACGTTGCGTCGGACGGGGACATCCTGGCCGGTGGAAATATCGCTGTCGGCGGTCGAATGGCGGCCAG
>DAHXNZ010000027.1 GCA_027365105.1 Thermoplasmata archaeon | reverse complement strand
GTAGCTCAACTCGCGGACGGCAGTTCGAAGCGAGGTACTATGACCGGCCTCGACTATCGGTGATCATGCCCGCCGAGAAAGGTCCCGTTTTCCGTCGATACGACCCGCACCAGAATCTCCTCCTTCCCCCGAGCCTCGAGGAGTGGCTGCCCCAGAACCACCTCGCCCGCTTCCTCTCCGACCCTGTCGACACCGAGATCGACCTCACGCCCTTCGTCAAGAGCTACGGGAACGAGTACGGGGGGAACCCGGCGTTTCACCCGGCGATGATGCTCAAGCTCTGGCTCTATGGATACTGTACCGGGACCATCTCCTCGCGGAGGGTGGCCCGCGCGACCCACGAGGATGTGGCGTTCCGCTACCTCGCCGCCGACCAGCACCCGACCTTCACTCCCCTCGCCCGCTTCCGACTGCGGAACTTGGCGAACCTCGATCGCCTCTTCCTCGAAGTGCTCCGAATGTGCCAGGAGGCCGGGCTGGTCGGAATGACTCGCGTGGCCCTCGACGGAACGAAGGTGAAGGCGAGCGCCTCCAAGCACAAGGCGATGAGCCACGGGAAGATGCTCGAGAAGGAACAGCAGCTCGACGAGGAACTTCGACGGAGCATCCAGGAGTTTCTCCGCAAGGGCATCGAGGTCGACGCGGAGGAGGACCGTCGGTTCGGGAAGGAGAACAACCCCTACCTCCGCGAGCTCCCCGAGGGAGGGACGACAAAGAAGGAGCGGTTGGAGAAGATCCGAGCCGCGCGGAAGCGGTTGGAGGAGCGAGAGAAGGAGAAGGCCAAGGGGGCCGGGAAGGAGGGGGCGCCGATCGACCCGAAGGCGCAGATCAACTTCACTGACGCCGATTCCCGCATCATGCCGGACGGAGCGAACCGCGGGTCGTACGTTCAGGCGTACAACTGCCCGGCAATGGTGGATGAGACGGCGCAGATCATCGTGGCGGCGGAGGCGACCCCGAGTCCGAACGACAAGGAGCCGATGGTCCCGATGGTGAACGCCACGATTCGGAACACGGGGATGATCCCACGGGAGTTGGACGCCGATGCCGGATATTTCGGTAAGGCGGCGATCCGGGAGGTCGAGGAACGGATCATCGATGTCTACTGTCCGCCCGACAACGGGAGAGCGACTGAGCGAGGGGTGTACCCTCGAGGTCGACCTCCGGACGACGAGACCTTCGTGGAGAGGATGCGACGGAAGGTGCGGAGCGAGAACGGGAAGGCCCACTACGGGCATCGGAAATGCGTGGTGGAGCCGGTCTTCGGTCCGATGAAGCAGGGACGAGGACTGAGACAGTTCCTGCTGAGGGGGTTCGGGAAGGTGCCGGCAGAGTGGAAGCTCTGGTCGTTGACCCACAACCTGAGGAAACTGTACCTGGCTCGGGCCGCGTCAGGTCGAAGAACGGGGGGAAGGAGAGGGAGGGGAGGGTCACCCCTCCCCTTGAAAGGCGACGCCTGACCTACCTCCGCCCAATTCGAGTTGGGCTACACGCTCCTAGACTCCGGCGACGTCCAGGGCCTCCGAGCAGTGGCAGGCCGTCGGGGAACGGGGGATCCGGGGGAGGAGGTCCGCCAGGATGCCGTGCATCCGGGCGACGTTGCGGTGCATCTGCTCGAGAATCTCGGAGACCTCGACCGGCCGTTCGGCCCAGACGTCGAAGTCGGTGACCATCGCGACGCACAGGTAGCAGACCGCGCGCTCCCGGGCGAGGGTCACCTCGGGGACCAGGGTCATCCCGATCACATCGGCGAATCCCCGGAAGAACCGGGACTCGGCCCGGGTCGAGAACCGGGGGCCCTCGATGCAGACGTAGGTCCGCCCGGTGGCGAACTCGACGCCCTGCGCGCGGCCGGCCTCGAGGGCCCGGGCCGTCAGGTCGGGGCAGAACGGGTCGGCGAGGGAGACGTGGTAGACCCGGCCGCCGTCAAAGAAGGTCGTCGGGCGCTGGCGGGTGAAGTCGACGAACTGGTCGGGGAGGACCAGCGTGCCCGGGGGGAGTTCTTCGCGGAGCGAGCCGACCGAACTCACCGTGACGATCGCCTCGGCGCCGAGGTGGACGAGCGCGTCCACGTTGGCGCGGTAGTTCACCCGGTGGGGCGGGATCGTATGGCCCGGTCCGTGACGGGGGAGGAAGAGGACCCTCGTGCCTCCGATCTCCCCCTCCTCGATCGGACCGGACGGGGCCCCGTAGGGCGTCGTCACCCGGTGGGCGCGGGTCGGGCGGTCGTCGAAGAGGCTGCTCACCCCGGAGCCACCGATGACCCCGACGGTCGTGCGGACCCGGCCGCTCATCGGGCCCCCTCCCCGGCCGAGGCCCGGCCGAAGAGCCGGGCCAGGACGACCTCGCCCCGGGTGCGCTCGAGCAACGCCCGGGCCGTATCCTGTTTCGGCTTGAGCTGGACGATCGCTCGGGTCGTGTCGAACCGCATGAGGTCGAGGTAGAGCCGCTCCATGAGCTTGAGCTGATCGTCGGCCCGGTCCCAGGCGCCCTGGGCGAGGGCCGTCAGGGCCAGCCGTCGGATCTCGCCGATCACATCGCCGAGCCCGAGGAGGTACTCTTCCGGGTCGACCCCGAGCCGGGCCGGTCCGGGGATCGGGTCGCCCCGGACGATCGCCTCGAGCAGGAGCGCCTCGGTCCCCTCCTGGAGCGCGTCCCGCGCGAGCGCGGCCTCATCGGCCGCGGGGGAACGGACGTACTCGGCGAGGGCGCGCAGCGCGTCGGCGAGACCCGGGTCGGGAGCGATCGGGACGGTCGCGGTCTGGAGCTCGATCATCCGGCGCTGGGCGCGCCGTCGGAGCGCCCGGGCCCGTTCGTAGAGCTGCTCCCGCCGGGCCTCCCGGCGGGCCAGGTGCCGTTCGATCGCCGTGACGTCCCGCGGGCCGAGCCCGCCCGGACGCCGTTCAGCGGTAGAGCGTGAACCGGGCATCGTCCCCGCCTCCGTCCAGGATCCCGAGCCGCACCCCGGCGTCCAGCCATCCATGGGCGTAGCTGACCGCGGCCAAGGCCCGGTCCCGGTCGCCCGTCCGTTCGAAGTGCTCGGCATCGGCGAGGTACGAGCGGGCCATCGTGAGGAAATCGTCGCTCGCCCCGGAGAGGAACGACCGCGCCGGCGCCCCCGGCCGGACCCGGACGAGGGCCTCCCGGGTGAGCGTCAGGTACCGTTCCAGGAGCGGAGTCTCCGACATCGGCCGGCCACCCCCCGGGAACGATATAACCCGGAGGTCGGGGGTCGGCCGGGCTAGCCGCGGGGGACCTTTTCCCAGTCCTTCAGGAACCGGGCCAGTCCGAGGTCGGTGAGCGGGTGCTGGACCAGCTTTTCCATGACCGAGAACGGCAGGGTCGCGATGTCGGCGCCCAGCTTGGCCGCCTCCAGGACATGGACCGGGTGGCGGACGCTGGCGACCAGGACCTGCGTCGGGTAGTGGTAGTTGCGGTAGATCGTGACGATGTCCCGGATCAGGTCCATCCCGTCCTGGCTCTGGTCGTCGAGCCGGCCGATGAAGGGGCTCACGTAGGCCGCGCCGACCTTGGCGGCGAGGAGCGCCTGGTTGGCGGAGAAGACGAGGGTCATGTTGACCCGGGTCCCCTCGCCGGCGAGCGTTCGGGTCGCCGCGAGGCCGGCCGTGGTCATCGGGACCTTGACGTAGATGGACGGGTGGATCTCCCGGAGCCGCCGCCCTTCGGCGACCATCCCCGCCGTGTCGGTGGCGACGACCTCGGCCGAGACGGACGGCACCCCGAGGGCGCAGATCTCCCGGAGGACCTCCTCGAACTTGCGGCCCTCCTTCGCGACGAGGGTGGGGTTCGTCGTCACCCCGTCGAGGATCCCGACGTTCCACATCGTTCGGATCTCGGTCACGCTCGCCGTGTCGAGGAAGAGCTTCATGGCGACCCCGTCATCCCTCCGCCCTACAGAACCTTTCCGCGGAGCTTGAGCAACTCCCAGGCCTCATCCCGGATCCGGTCGACGGAGAGGCCGTAGCGGTCGAGGAGCGCCCAGGGATCCCCGCTCTCCCCGAAGAGGTCGGCGACGCCGACCCTCCGGACGGGGACCGGATACTGCTCGGCGGTCACCGACGCGACCAGGGCGCCCACGCCGGTCAGTACCGAGTGCTCCTCGAGGACCAGGATCGCCCCGGTCTCCCGGGCGGCCCGGAGGATCGCGGCCTGGTCGTACGGCTTCACCGAGGCAAGGTCGAGGACCCGGACCGAGAGGCCGATTGTCCGCAGCCGGTGGGCGACCTCGAGGGCCCGGGCGACCATCACCCCGACCGCGGCGATCGTGAGGTCCGTTCCCGGGGCCAGCTCCGCGGCCCGGCCGAGCCGGAAATCGCCGTCGGTGACGGTCGGGAGGTTCTCGCGGGGCAACCTCAGGTAGGCCGGCCCGCGGGTCGCGTGGAGCAGCCGGGTCGCCGACCGGGTCGTCGGCGCGTCGGCCGGCACGACGACGGTCATCCGGGGGAGCCCGCGCATGAGGCCGATGTCCTCGACCATCTGGTGGGTCCCCCCGTCGCCCCCGACGGTGAGTCCGCCGTGGGTCGCGACGATCTTCACGTTCGCCCGGTTGTAGCAGATCGCCTGGCGGACCTGGTTGTAGGCCTGGCCCGCTGCAAAGACCGCGAAGGTGCTGGCGAAGACGGTCCGGCCGGAGAGGGCGAGGCCGGCGGCCATCGTCATCATCGTCGGTTCCATCACCCCGACATTGAAGAACCGCTCGGGATACCGCTTCCCGAAGAGGGCGGTCCGGGTCGATCCGGAGAGGTCCGCGTCGAGGACGACCATCTCGGGATCCTTCGCCCCGAGCTCGACGAGCGTCTGCCCGTAGGCATCGCGCAGGCTCTCGGGGCGGGGGGGGATCGGCGCGCTCACGGCCCGGCCTCCTCGGCCGGCAGCGGCGGGAGCTCGGCGAGCGCCCGGTCCGCTTCCTCCCGGCTCGGCGCCTTGCCGTGCCAGCCGTGCTGGTTCTCCATGAAGGAGACCCCCTTGCCCTTGACGGTGCGGGCGACGATCGCCGTCGGGCGATCGCGCGTGGCCCGGGCGCGGGCGAACGCCTCGAGGATCTCGCGGAAGTTGTGCCCATCGATCTCGAGCACCTGGTAGCGGAAGGCGGCGAGCTTCTCGGCGAGCGGTTCGATCCCGAGGATCGACTCGGTGGCGCCGTCGGTCTCGAGCCCGTTGCGGTCGATGATCACGGTCAGCCGGTCGAGCCGGTAGTGCCCCCCGGCCATCAGCGCCTCCCAGGTCGGACCGGCCTGGCACTCCCCGTCGCCCAGGATCGCATAGACCTGGTGGGGCGAACCCCTCAGACGGCCGTCCAGGGCCATTCCGACCGCCATGCCGATGCCCTGGCCCAGGCAGCCGGTCGAGGCCTCGACGTACGGGAGCTTCTCCCGGTCGACATGGCCCTGCAGCCGGCTGCCCAGCCGCCGGAGGGTCGCCAGCTCCGCCTTCGGGATCCACCCCCGGACCGCCCAGGCGGCGTAGAGTGCCGGGGCGGCGTGCCCCTTCGAGAGGACCAGCCGGTCCCGATCCGGCGCCGCGGGCTGTTCCGGGTCGTAGCGCAGGTCCCGGAAAATGAGGGCGGTCACGAGGTCGGTGACCGAGAGCGAGCCGCCCGAATGGCCGCTGCCCGAGGTCGTCAGCATCTCGAGGATGGCCCGGCGGACCTCCCGGGCCAATCGCTCCAGGGCCCGGATCTCCGTCGGCGAGGCTGATTCGGTCATCCGCGGCGCTCCGACCGGGGCCGCTTATTTGAGCTTGGGGCGCCCCGGCGCGGAGGCCGGGCGCCGGCCGCCACCTCGCGCAGCCGGCCCAGGTCCTCCGCATAGAGCGCGTAGCCCCGGTCATCGAGCGGGGTCTCGAGCACGCCCGGCGTCTCGGCCCACCGGGGGTCGCGGACCCAGCCACGGAACCCGTCGGCGCCGATCTCCCCGGAGCCGATGTTCGCGTGCCGATCCCGGTGGGAGCCGAGGGGAGCCTGGGCGTCGTTGAGGTGGAACGCCCGAACCGACTCCAGTCCGATCGATCCCGCGATCTCGTCGATCCGTTCGCCGTACGCCTCCGGGCTCCGGAAATCGAGTCCGCTCGCGAACAGGTGGCACGTGTCGATGCAGACCCCGATCCGGGATGCCTCCCGGACCCCGGCGATCATCCGGGCGAGCTCGTCAAAGCTCCGGCCGAGCGTCGTGCCCTGGCCGGCGGCATTCTCGAGGAGGACCCGGACCTGGCCCGGGGAGCGGTCGAAGGCGGCATTCAGGCTGGCGACAATCGAGGCGATCCCGGCGTCGGGACCGGACCCCAGGTGGGCCCCCGGATGAAGGACGAGGCCGTCGGCCCCGAGCAGCTCGGCCCGGGCGAGCTCGTCGTCCAGGGCGGCGCGGGACTGCCGGAGGGCATCGGGTCGCGGATGGGCCAGGTTGGCGAGGTACCCATGGTGGACCAGGACCCGCCGGATCCCCCGCCGGGCGACCGCCGCCCGGAACGCCGTCGCCGAATCGGGGGGAATCGGCGGCCCGTTCCAGCTGCGGGGACTCTTCGAAAAGACCTGCATCGAGTCGCAGCCGATCTCCCGGGCCTGGGCGACCGCCTCGGGCCACCCCCCGGCGATACCGATGTGGGCCCCGAGGAACATCGGCCGGGCAGTCCGGCTCGGGAGATAGGGTTTCCCGGCTCGACGCCCGGTCACAATCGACCGGGAGCGATGAGCGCCCGGGTGGCGCCGGCCAGAACCAGGAATGGGGCGAGGAGGGCGACCCACGGAAGGCCGGCGAGGAGCAGGTTGAGCGCCGCGAGGGCGACCAGGTGCCCGATCAGCGACGCGGCCCCGAGGACCCACAGGAGCGCATAGACCCCGGCCGCCCCGGCGAAGGCGGCCGAGCGGACCCTCTGGGCGAGGAGCGCGAACCCCGAGACCAGCCCGATCCCGCCGAGCGCCCCGCCGACGATCCCGACCGACGTGGCCAGTGCCGCCCAGGGCGAGAGCCCGAAGAGGCAGGAGCTCCACCCGCTCGGACGTCCGTGGAGGCAGCTCTCGATCGCGGAGGGGGAGCTGTAGATGGCGATCCCGGCCCCGACCACCGCGATCGCGCCGATCGAACCCACGAGACAGAGCCCGACCGGCCAGTCGAAGCGCGGGTCCGCGTGGCGCCACCGGGCAAACCCGCCGCGGTAGAAGGAGAAGGAGAGCAGGAAGAGGAGCGCGCCCGCGATCACGAGGAGGCCGGTCGTCTGGAAGAGCGAGGCACCCAACGGGAGCGAGCCGGTGCTCCCGGAGTAGAGGACCGTGAAGAGGAGCGAGGGGAGGACGCCCAGGAGGACCCCGGCCGCGATCCCGAGCACGGCCCCCACGACGATCCGCCGATCGCCCTGGAGACCCGCCCGGCCGCCCACCGCACCACTCATGATTCTTCAGCCCCGCGGAACGCCGGCCGGCCTGCCGTGGCCCCGGGCCTCGGCCGGGCCGTCTCTCGGCGGAAACCCAGGCACAGGAGGGCCGAGCTCAATCGAAAGTGAGGCTGACAGCTTTCCGCGGTTCCCGTAGGCTCGCGCACTTCAGTACCACGCGGAACGCCAGTGGGCTTAACTTCCGGGTTCGGAATGGGACCGGGTGTTTCCCCACCGCTTTGGCCGTCAGCCAAGCTCGGGACGAGCCCTCCGATATTTAACCTTGGTCACCCGGTCCATGGGGGCCGATTGCCCTTTGCGCTGAGAGGCGGATGACCGGTTCGGGTCCCGCCGGCGGATCCGGTACGATCTCCCCCTGCGCAACCTTCATCCGAAAGGGGCCGGTCGGGGAACGATGACCGCGCCGGCCCTTCTGCTCAAGACCGAGGAGTACCGCCTTCACCTGGACGTCGACTACGCGAACGGGAGCTGGAAGGGAACCGTTGAGTTCGATGTCGAGGGTCATGCCCCGATCGTCGAGCTGGACAGTGAGGGCCTCACGATCGAGCACGCTTCGGTCGGCGGCGAGTCGGTCGCGCCCGAGATCGACGCGGCCCGGGGCATCCTCCGGCTCCCCGCGCCCGTCGCAGGACAGGCCCGGATCCATGTCGGATTCTCGGGCGCGGTCGTCGAGCACGGGCTCATGGGTCTCTATCGGTCCCGGTTCGGGTCGACCCACATCCTGACGACCCAATGCGAACCGACCGGCGCCCGCCAGATCTTTCCCTGCATCGACCGGCCGGACGTCAAGGCCAAGTTCCGGTTCTCGGCGACCGCGGACGCTTCGCCGGAAGTGGTCTTCAACACGCCCGTCGAGTCCACCCGGGCCGAAGGGTCCCGCCGGCGCTGGGAGTTCGCCGTGACCCCCCCGATGGCGACCTACCTCTTCTACCTCGGCGTCGGACCGTTCGAGCGGCTGAACTCCACCGCCGGGAAAGTCAGCCTGTCGATCCTCGCCCCGCGGGGCCGGAGCGCCGAGGGCCAACGGGCCCTCGAGGTCGCCCGGGCCGGCCTCGAGGAACTGGAACGGTACTACCGGATCCCGTACCCGCTGCCGAAGCTCGACCTGATCGCCGTACCGGAGTTTCCCTTCGGGGCGATGGAGAACTGGGGCGCCATCACGTTCCGGGACATGCAGCTCCTGATCGCGCCGACGACGCCGGCGGGGGAGATGCGCTACACGGTCGCGACGATCGTCCACGAGATCGCCCACCAGTGGTTCGGCAACCTTGTGACCCCGGCCTGGTGGACCGACATCTGGCTCAACGAGAGCTTCGCCACGTTCGTCGAGCACAAGGTGGTGGAACGCCGGTATCCGGAACTCAAGAGCCTCGAGGATTTCCTCAGCATCTGGACCCGTTGGGGGTTCATGCTGGATTCACTGCCGACGACCCACCCGATCGTCGTCGAGGTCGGGGACACCCGGGAGGTCAATCAGGCGATCGATCGGCTGAGCTACGGCAAGGGCGCCTCGGTGCTCCGGATGATCGAGGGGTACCTGGGCAGCGAACGGTTCGAGGCCGGGGTCACCGACTACCTGCACCGGCACGCCTGGGGCAACGCGCGCAGCGCCGACCTCTGGGAGGCCCTCGACCGGGCCTCGGGCGAGCCGGTCGCCCGGATCCTCCGCCCCTGGATCGAACGGCCCGGCCACCCGGTGGTCCGGGCGCGGCTCACCGACCGGGGGCTGGAGCTTCGCCAGCAGCGGTTCAGCTATGCCCCGACCCCGAACGAGGAGGTCTGGCCGATCCCGATGGTCCTCGAGATCGACGGCGTCCGAACGCGGCTCCTTTTCGAGGGCCGGGAGACGATCGTACCGGCGAAGGCCGGGGCGACCGTCCACCTCAATCCGGACGCCCTGGGGTTCTACCGTTCCCTCTACGAGCCGGCGCTCTATGACCGGCTGCGGGCAACTTTCGACCGGCGCAGCCCGGCCGACCGCTGGAGCATCGTCGAGGACCTCTGGGCGTTCCTGCTCTCGGGGGACGTCGACATTTCGACCTTCGCGCGGTTCGGGGAGGCGCTGCGTCACGGCAGCGACTTCCCGGCGGTGTCGAACTACGCCTCCCGGCTCGATACGCTGGTGGTCTGGGCCGGATCGGCGCCGGCGATCGGCGAACTCGCCCGAAGCTTCCTCGCCGCCCAGTTCGAGCGGATCGGCCTCACCGCCCGGCCCGGGGAGGACTCGTCGGCCGGTTCGCTCCGGGAGTCGATCGTGCGGGCCCGGGTCCGGGCCGACCCGGCGTTCGCCCGGGACCTCTCGGAGGAGTTCGTCCACTGGTCGACCCTCGATCCCAATGTCCGGGGGGCGGTCGCCGCTGCCCGGTCGGCGACCGAGGGCGCGGTCGCCTTCGAGGAGCTGCGTCGCGCCCTGGCGGCGGGGCCCTCGGAGAGCGAGGCGCTCAAGCTCGAGATCGCCCTCGCCTGGAACCGGGAGCCGGCGCTCGTCGAGAAGGCGCTGGAGATCGGCCTCGCCGGCGAGATCAACCTCGGCCACTTCTACGCGGTGATCCTGACCGCCATCTCCAACCCGGTCGCCCGCCCGATCGCCTGGACCTGGTTCAAGGCCCACCTCGCGGAACTCGAGCAGAGGCTCAAGGGCACCACGATGATCGGCGACCTCATCGAGGGCGCGATCCCGGTCCTCGGCCTCGACTATCCGGAGGAGGTCCGGCGTTTCTTCGCCGAGCATCCCGTACCGGAGGGCGAGCGGGGCCGGCGCAACGGCTTCGCCCTGCTCGAGGCGGCCGAACGGCTGCGGAAACGCCTCGGGGTGGCCCCGGCGAAGCCGGCCGCCTAGGACTTCGGGCCGACCGGCCCCCGGGAGCGCGGCGGCTCCTCGCGGGACCAGATGTACCAGGTTCCGTGGCCCTGGCTCAGCCGGACGCCGCGGCCGTCGCGCAGCTCCCCCTCCACGAAGGCGAGGTGGCGCCCGCGGCGCAGGACCTCCCCTCGGGCGGTGAGGGTCTCGCCCTCCCGGGCCGACCGAAGGAACTCGACGTAGAGGGAGGTCGTGGCGGTCGTCTCGGGTTCGGAGAGCTGGGTGATCACCGCCCCGCCCATCGCGGTGTCCAGGATCGTCGCGTAGACCCCGCCGTGGACGACCCCGTTGATGTTGAGGTGCCGGGCCTCGACGACCCCGGTGACGGTACAGAACCCCGGTCCGCTCTGCTCGGGGTCGATCCGAAAGCCGACCTCCTGATGGAAGCCCTTGAGGCCGGCGGCGAGCGAGAGGTCCCGGGGAGGCGCCGTCGGCCGGGGATCGGCCGCCCGACGGGTGGATGTCGGCATCGCTCGGGGTGGGGGCCGCGGGGATAAGTACTCTCCTCCCTAGGCCCGAAGCGAGGTTCCGGGGTGGGGGCGCCGGGAAGATATTCCGCCACCTGCGTGGCGTCGCCGAACATCGCCCTCGTCAAGTACTGGGGGCAGCGGATCCCCGAGTACAACGTCCCGTACAACTCCTCCCTCTCCCTCACCCTGGCCGGGCTCTCGACCCGGACCCGGGTGACCTTCGATCCCGATCTTCCGGCCGACACCCTGGAACTCAACGGAACGGCCGTCGAGGGCGGCCCCCGGGACGACGTGCGCCGGTTCCTCGATCTCTTCCGGGAACGGGCCGGGCGGCGGTGGTCCGCCCGGGTGGTCAGCCGCAACAACTTCCCGACGGCGAGCGGAATGGCCTCGAGCGCGAGCGGGTTCGCCGCGCTCGCGGGGGCGGCCATGGCCGCACTGCGCCTGCGCGGGGGGCTTCGGATCCTCTCCCGCTACGCCCGTCGAGGATCGGGGAGCGCGACCCGGTCGATCTACGGCGGCTTCGTCTACTGGCGGGCCGGCCGGCATTGGGACGGGGACGACTCCTACGCCGTTCCCTTCCGGGGGCCCGAGCACTGGCCCGCGTTCCGGGACATCGCCTGCCTCGTCGCCGGGGCGCCGGTGAAGTCGATCCGCTCCCAGGAGGCGATGCAGCGGTCGGTCGCGACGAGCCCGGTCTACGGCCGCCGCCAGAAGGAGCTGCGCCGGCGGCTCCGGCGGATGCAGGCGGCGATCATCCTGCGGGACCCGGATCGTCTGTTCCCGGTCGTCATGGAGGAGTGCGACAGCTTCCGGGAGGTCTGCGAGACGACCGACCCTCCGCTCGACTATCTGACCCCGAGCTCCCGGGCGATCCTGGACGAGGTCCGGTCGATCAACGACGAGGCGGGCCGGTACCTCGCCGCCTACACGCACGACGCCGGAGCCCATGTCCATGTCTTCACGACGGCGCCCTACGCCCGGTCGATCGCGCGCCGGCTGGGCGCGCTCCGGGGGGTCACCGAGACCCGGATCCTTCGCCCGGGACCGGGGGTCCGATGGATCCCGCGGGCCGGCTCAGAGGACCCGGCGGTCGAACTCCGGGTCGGGTAGCTCGAGGCCCATCGCCGCGACGAGCGGCGTCACCTCGCGGATGTACCGCTCGCGCGCCTCCTCGTTGGTCCAGCGCTTGAGGCCGAAGTTGATCGCCTTGCGGCTGGTCTCCGAGTGGGAGTGGCCGAACATGTCGAGGGCCCGGGGGTACCACTTGCGGATGGCCTCCTGCGCCTCCTCCTTCGAGCCGGCGTAGGCGGCGCCGTGCTGGGCCATGCGGCGCAGCACGTTGTACCCGAAATTGAGGTGCAGCTGCTCCTCGCTCAGCATGAGCGGCATCGCCCGGGCCAGCGGGCCGTACGCGCACTCCTGGAAGGCCCGGAGCTGGTAGACCCCGACCCGGTCGACGAAGCAGGTGAAGGCCCCGACGTCGCTCCAGCGCTCGAACGGCAGGTTGAAGGCGTCGAGCTTGTGCTCCCCCTCACGCTTGGTGAGAAGGTCGTCGATCAGCTTCTGGCCGGGCTCGCCGAAGTCCCGGAGAATCCGGCACGCCTGGAGTCCATGGCGGGCCTCGTCGGCGACGATCCGGGATTCGATCCAGCGATCCTCGAGCGTGGGGGCCCGGTCGAGCCAGGGCCGGTGCTGCTGGATCGAGGCGAACTCGGTATCGGCCTGGACCGTCATGAGCCGCACGACGAGCCGGGCCATCTCCTCGGGAAGCTCCTCCGCGGTCTCGAACTTTCGGGCCCCGGCGCTGGTGCCCCAGAGGATCTCCCGGACCGGTTCGATGGCGCCTCCGTCCTTGATCGCCTGGGATACCGGGGCCCCGGTCGGGGCCGAAGCTGGGGGGGGGACGTTGCTCATGGGATGCTCCACCGGAGGTACGGCTCAGCGCCCTTTAAAGGTGGGCTTCCGCTTCTCGACGAAGGCGCCGATCCCTTCCTTGGCGTCCTCGGTGATGAAGAGCCGGTTCTGGAGCTCCCGCTCGAGCGCGAGGCCCGCGGTGAGCGGCATCTCGATCCCTTCGAGCACCGCCCGCTTGATGAGGCTCACGGCGCGCGACGGGCCGTGGGCCAGCGCCCGGGCATAGGCCTGGACATCGGCCGCAAAGCTCTCCTTCGGGAAGACGTAGTTCACGAGGCCGATCTGGAGCGCCTCCTCGGGGGTCAGCAGCCGGCCGGTGATCATGAGTTCAAGCGCCCGGGAGGTCCCGATGAGCCGCGGAAGCCGCTGGGTCCCGCCGGTGCCGGGGAGGACCCCCAGGGTCACCTCCGGGAGACCGATCTTGCCCGAGTCCTTCGCCATGAGGCGGAGATCGCACGCCAGCGCGATCTCGAGCCCGCCCCCGACGCAGTGGCCGGGCAGCGCGGCGATGACCACCTTGGGGGTGGCCGCGAACTTGTCGAGCGTCTCCTGGCAGTGCAGGCAGAACATCGCCTTGAAGTCCGGCTGGCTGCGCTTGAGCATCTCGATGTCGGCCCCCGCGCTGAAGAAGCCCGGGATCGTACTGGTCAGCACGAGGACCTTCGCCTCGTCGTTGAACCGCATCTCCTCGATGGCCTGGTCGAGCTCGTGCATCATGTCGAGGTCGTAGGTGTTGGCCTTCGGCTTGCCGATCTCGATGTAGCCGACTCCATCGTCCAGCCGTGTGCGGATGTACTTTCCCTGCATCGTTCGCCCTCCGATCGATCGCTCGGGGCGAGGCGTTCGGGCGGATAAGGCCGACGCCCCGGCCCGGGCGGAAGGTCAGCGGTCGGGCCGCCGAAGCTCGTCGGTCGTCCCGTCCGGGTGACCGATGACGACCCGGTCGGCGATCCCGCAGAAAAGTCCGGTCTCGACGACCCCTTCGATGCGGCCGAGCGCCCGGTCGACCTCCGCCGGTTCTTCCAGACCCTGCGGGGGGCGAAGGTCCAGGATCTCGTTGCCGTTGTCGGTCACGAACGGTCGCCCGTCGGGGCCCGGCCGTGCCGTGACCTTCCAGCCGTCCTCGGCCCACCGGTGGGCCAGGACCGGCCGGGCGAACGGCACCACTTCGACCGGGATCGCGTGGGACTCCCCGAGGTGACGGACCAGTTTCGATTCGTCGACCAGGATCACGACCCGACGGCTCAGCCGGGCGAGGAACTTTTCGCGGAAGAGCGCGCCCCCTCCGCCCTTGGTGAGGTCGAGGGAGGCCGTGACCTCATCGGCGCCGTCGAGCATCAGATCGAAGCGGTCGTCGGGCTTCAGGGGACGGACCGGGATCCCGAGGCTCCGGGCGAGCTCCTCGGTCGCCCGGGAACTCGCGACGCAGTCGAACGGCGCCGGTCGGCCGAACCGCCCCGCGATCGCCCGCAGCACCTCGGCCGCGGTCGAGCCGGTGCCGAGGGCCACCCGCCGGCCCGGGGAAAGCTCGTCGATCGCCCGGGCCGCGGCGGCCCGCTTCGCGAGGGTCTGCGGGGCCTCCATCGTAGCGAGGGAGCCGGCGAGCCAGATTAACCTGCCCGACCGGCCCCGGAGTCGGGGGCCGTGGCGGCCGTGATCGCCTCCGCCAGCTCCTGCTCGACCTCGATGCCCAGGTGCCGGAGCGCCGGTTCGGGGAAGAGCCGGTCGAGGACTACGGTCGGCCGTTGGAGCACCACCATGAGCCGACCCGGCTCCTGGGTGAGGACGATCTTGCAGGGCAGGACCAGGGCGCTCCCGCGGTGGACGGTCAACGCCCGGAGCGCATAGCGGGGAGCGCAGACGTCGAGGATGACGAGCGGCGGGATCTCGGTCCCGGTCTTCTCCTTCAGGATCTCGTGGACCCGGAGGGTCGCCAGGATCCCGAAGCCCCGGGCCTGGAGCGCGCGCGTCAGCTTTTCCAATGTCGTCGCCTCGTCCCACGGACTCTCCCGCTGCAGCCCAAGTTCGGCCATGGATCCCTCGGGGACGGAAGGCCCCGGTTCGGCAAAGCGGTTGCGGCGGGCCCCCCGCCGGAGGGTCGGCGCCCGACAACCCTATCCGAACCCGGGTCTCCCCGGGCCGACGTCATGCCCGCTTCCCGCGCCCCGGTTGTCGTCTCCATCGGGGGATCGGTGCTCGTGACCGGGGAGGGGGACGGGGCCTACTTCGACCGGCTCGCCGAGCGGCTACGTCGACTGGGCCGGGCCTTTCCCCTGGCCGTGACGACCGGGGGCGGTCGTACGGCCCGGGAGTACATCCGGCTCGGGCGGACACTGGGCCTGACGGAGTTCGAGCTCGACGAGATCGGCATCGACGTCACCCGGCTGCACGCCCGGATCCTCGCGGCCCGGATCGGGCCCCCGACGCCGCATCGACCCCCGGTGACCATCCCGGACGCCGTCCAAGAGATCCACCGGGGCTCGCCGGTCGTCCTCGGAGGGACCGAACCGGGCCATACGACCGACGGCGTCGCTGCGCTGCTCGCGGTCCGCCTTCGGGCGGCCCGGGTGGTCAATGCGACCAACGTGGCGGGCATCTTTTCCGAAGACCCCCGGACCCACCCGAAGGCGCACCGGATCGAGCGGATGAGCTGGGCGGAGTTCCGGGGCATGGTCCAGCGGGGCTCGAGCGGAGCGGCCGGCCAGGAGTTCCTCTTTGACCGGACCGGGGCGGAGGCGCTGACCCGGGCCCGGATCCCTCTCGCGGTCGTCCAGGGCCGCGACCTCGACAACCTGGAACGCGCGATCCGCGGCCGGGCGTTCGAGGGAAGCCGGGTCGAGCCGTAGCCGGGTCCGGTGCCGGGCCGCAACCCTTTACGCTGGGGCGGGAGTCGGCCCCCCATGCACCGGATCGTCTTCTTGGGTCCCCCCGGCGCCGGGAAGGGGACGCAGGCGGCCACGCTCGCGCAGGAACTCGGCGTTCCCCACCTCTCGACCGGCGACCTGCTCCGAACTGCGGTCCGGGAGCGGAGTCCGCTCGGGATCGAGGCGGAAGGGTACATGCGGGCGGGTCGGCTGGTTCCGGACGATCTGGTCCTCCGCCTGATCCGGGAACGGCTCGCCCGTCCCGAGGCGGCCCGGGGCTTCCTGCTTGACGGGTTCCCGCGCAACCGCGCCCAGGCCGAGGCGCTCGAATCCGTAACCGCAATCGACCGGGTCGTCGCCTTCGAGATCGATCCGACGCTCCTGATCCGGCGACTCGGCGACCGGCGGGTCTGCCCGATCTGCGCGACGGTCTACAACCTCACGACCCGACCGCCGAAGGTCGACGGGCGGTGCGATCTGGACCAGGCCCCGCTCGTTCACCGGCCCGACGACCGGCCCGAGGCAATCCGGACCCGGCTCGAAGTGTACCGGGAGGAGACCGCCCCGCTCGAAGCGTTCTACCGGGAGCGGGGACTGCTGCGCCCGGTCCGGGCCGACGGGACTCCCGGGGAGGTCGCCGCCCGCGTCCGGTCGGTGGTCGCGGAGGCGACGCCGGGGGAAACCCGGACCACCTCACCGCCGACAAAACGGCCATCCCAGTAGAGCCGGACCCCTTCGACCAGGCCGAGCGCCGGGCCGAACCCGGCCGCGGGCAGCGGGAGTGCCCCCAGGGTGCCCAATTCAATCAGCCCACCGTGGGAAACGAGCAGGAGGCGGCCGCCCTCCGGGATCCGTGTGAGTTCCTCCTGCCAGAGTTCTGCCTGGCGCTCCATGAACCGTCGGACCTCCGGGCGCCGGCGGCCCGCGAGGGCGAACGCGGCAAAGCTGTCCGCGCCATCGACCCACTGGTCAATCTCATCCGGCAGGCTCGCGAGTTCGTCGGTGACCCCGTCGACCGCGCAGCCCAGGGCGACCGCCGTTTCGACGGCCCGGGGCTTCGGGGAGGTCACGACCCGGTCGAACGGAGCGAGCGTCCGACCGATCCGTCGGGCGAGGGCGACCCCTTCCCGATTCAGGTGGGTACCCCCCGGATCCCGCCGGCTGTGGCGGCGGTGCTCGAGGACCTTCATGGCCGCGCGGGATGGACGGCAAGTTTATACCATGCCCGAGGTTGGTCGGAGCATCCCGGCTTAGCTCAGTGGCAGAGCGGGGGACTGTAGGCGAGACTGCCGGAGGATCCGGCGGCCCCCGTGGAGATCCTCAGGTCGCCTGTTCGATCCAGGCAGCCGGGACCTGACCTCCCTCCGGGCGGCGGCCCCCGAGCGCCCTCGGCCCGATGCGGCCCCGAGCAACCGTCCGAGGGGTCACTCCCCGTAGAGCAGGCCGGATCCGGTATTGTACAGCAGCACGGTTTCGTCGGGGCGGAGTTGACCGCGCTCGAGCAGGCGGGGGAGCGCGGCCCAGGTGGCCGCTCCTTCCGGACAGACCGAGATGCCCTGGTGGCGTCGAAGGTCGGCCTGGGCCCGGAGGATCTCGTCGTCCGAGACAGTGACTCCGCCCCCTCCGGAGGCGCGGATGGCTCCGAGAATGGCCCGGGAGCTGAAGGGCGACGGAACCCGGAGGCCGGGGGCGACGGTCCTGGGCTCCGGCCAGGGCGTGACCTCCTCGGCACGGCGTTCGAGGGCCCGGACAACCGGCGCACACTGCTCGGGTTGGACGGCGATGAGCCGCGGCAGCGGGTCCGACAACCAGCCGAGGCTCCGGAGTTCCTCAAACGCGCTCCAGAGCCCGACGAGGCCGGTGCCCCCGCCGGTCGGATAGAGGATCGCCGAGGGCAGCCGCTCCCGGCGAAACTGGTCGAACAGCTCGAGCCCCATGGTCTTCTTTCCCTGCCAGCGGTACGGCTCACGGAGCGTCGAGACATCGAAGCTCTCCGATGGCTCCCGGGCCCGGGCGACCCGGCCGGCGTCGGCAATGGTACCCGGCACGGCGGTCACATCGGCCCCGAACTCCTCGCAGCGACGGCCGACCGAAGCCGGGGTCGAATCCGGGAGGTAGACATGCACCCGGAGTCCCGCCCGTACCCCGTAGGCCGAGAGCGCGACGCCGGCATTACCGGCGCTGGGAACGTAGAGCGACCGGAGCCCCAGCGCGCGGGCCCGGGAGACCGCGAGGGCCATTCCCCGGGCCTTGAAGGAGCCGGTCGGAAGGACGCCATCGTCCTTCATCAGGACCGTCAGCGAGGGCCGGGCCTCGGGCGGAGTCAGGGGCAGGATCGGAGACTCCGTCTCCCCCAGCCGCACCGCCTCCGAGGGATGATCCAGCGGGAGGAGCTCCTCGTACCGCCACAGTCCCGGCGGTCGCTCGTGCCATGGCGGGGACGGGTGGTCCAATCGAAGCCGTTCCAGATCGTAGACTGACCGCAGGGCCGATCCGCACCCTTGGCAGACGGTCTGGCGGGTTCCGGGATCGTGGGGCCGCCGGCAGTGGGAGCACTCCAGTCGGAGGAGGTAGGAGGTCATCGACGCGCCCAGTCTTTTCCACCCCAAGACAGTTCCCCTTCCGGCGAGTTGGGGACAGTATCCTCCGAGAGCGGGCCCACGGGCTCCGTTCATGGACGGAGGGAGGTCGTTGTGCTGCACCCCCATAGAGGTAAACACTGAAGGTCCGGAGAGGAGGGAGAGGGGGGAGAGGAGGCGACGGCAGAAGGACTGGGGCGGTCGGGCGAGCGGCCGAAGAGGGCGAGACCGTGGGAGGCCCCCGCCCTTGGTCAAGGAGTCGCCCATGTCGGCATGGGGGTTGTGTCAGGCTCCCTGCACTGCCGAGCGGTCCTCCTCGTAGGGCCGGGAGGGCCCGGCTCCTGCGAACCCATGTGCGGGCCGAGAAAGGGAGGCCGCCGAGGCCGGAATCGCCGCCTGACCCGACGCCGCAGAGGAGCAATCAGATTCAAGTAACCGACCATCCTCCCCACTCCAGGTAGGTCCATGCCCCCCAACCAAGCCCCGTACTCCCCGGAAGGAGCATCCAATGTTCCGGCCGCCGCGCTGATCGACCGGATCGCTACCGAATTGGACCTGATGTCCCGGAACGTGGACATCCTTGAAATCCTCTCCAACAAGCGCCCCATGGGGATCATCCGCCTCAGCGAAGCGCTGAAGCTCCCCATCCACAAGGTCCGCTACTCCCTCCATCTGCTCGAACGGGAAGGCGTCATCCAGCCGTCGGCCGAGGGCGCGGTCGTCACCGAAAGGGCCCAACTCTTCTGGCAGTCGCTCGACGCCTCCTTGGAGCAGATGAGCGAGCATATCCGACACCTCAAGGAGCGGGCCTCGCAGCACCGGCCCGTCTCGGAATCCGGCCGGAAAGGATATTAGCCCGATGCAGGCTCGGCCCTGCCGGTGCCGCCGTAGCTCAGTGGTAGAGCGATCGGCTGTTAACCGGAAGGTCAGCGGTTCGAAGGGGTCAAACGGACGATCCGTGACCCAGAAAACCCGCTCGGCGGCGCCTCCTGTTGATCGACGGGCCCGTAGCTCAGTCCGGCCTAGAGCGACCGGCTCATAACCGGTCGATCGACGGTTCAAATCCGTCCGGGCCCAATTAATTAGAAACCGCGCTCTGCTACGGAGGCCCACAAGTCGTACCAGTCCATCGGCCCGATTCGTGCTTTAAATACCCCGGCCAGCCCCGCCCGCCGCGCCTCCGCGCGCCCCATCCCAGCAGGCGCCGCTTCCACGGGACGAAGACCGACGGCCTCCCTTCCCGCCCCCCTGCCGAGCTTGAGTCGGGCGGCGAGCTCCGTCCCTTCCTTGCCGAGGCCGACGAGGGACGCCTTTCGAACGAGGACCGAGCGGCGGGCGATTCGGCAGTCGGGGCCGAGGAAATACTCCCGATCTCGGCGTGAGTAGCTTCAGTTGCTGGCCGGGGAGAACAGAAACCTGGGTTGCGACGTGCGATACTATGGGGGTGCGGTCCCGAAACCCAGTTTCTCCAGGGCTTCTCGTTGAGCTCTCGGAATCGCCGAAAGGTGCGGGGCTAGTTGGGGCCCGAAGAGCGGCTGTGCGCCACTGTTTCGGTAGATTTGGTCATTCGCGATAATGATCGGGGACAATGCAAGTGCCTCGGAGATCGTTAGCGGATGGGCTTTCAATAGCGGGGACATTGCTGCAAACACAACGTCGGCAGAACGGAAGTTTGTGGCGCTCGCGAGTCCGCGAATCATAGACTCACGGTCTACCACTCGTCGGTCTATCAAGCACTTCGCAAGCCGACCGGCGGTCTCGCTGAAGCTGACATACCTGCCTGTCTTCCACGGGAGTTCTTGGTTGTCGTTAAGAAAGCCGTACGAGCGCTTGCTCACGTTTACAGGCACTACGACGACATCTGGCCTGGCGAGCACCGACCCGAACTCTTGATCGCACCACTCTGACTCGTGAAACTTGTCCGTCAGCAACGCGACAAACACCGTGCACCTTTCCAAGTTGCGTTTGATTTCATCGCGCCATGCGCGTGAAGGTTGAATGTCTCGGTGGGCAACGAAAGTCTCTACACCCAGGACACGGATAATCTGGTCAATCTCCGTCAGCGGCTCGGGTCCATCCGAAGTACTGTGGCTGAGAAACGCCAGCTGACTGCCTCTGGCTACCATGGGTTGACGCAGGCCAAGTTTGGCTAAGACTCTCTTGGTAAGGACTCAGCTTGCTGGCCCGGCTGACGGAGGACCTGCCCCGGCCTGAGGGAGCGCGCCGAGTCTGTCCGCCATCACTTCCCAGAACCTTCGCTCTCGCTTCGCGCACGTCCGCCACACTGTCA
>DAHXNZ010000026.1 GCA_027365105.1 Thermoplasmata archaeon | reverse complement strand
AGGTGGCCATAGTCCGTATATACGGACTATGCCTAATAGACCTGTCGGTCTTGTAGAAGGTAGATCACTGACGGAGAAACAGGCGGCTAGGCCGCACCTAGTCCGCACATCGCGGGGAAGTCAGGTCTGTAACCGGCATCTCGACCCCCCAGAGACCACCTCCGATGCCGTGAGTTCCGGCCAGGTTCTCTCCCTGGCTCCAAAAGTCTCCCCTCGGGAGGGCGGGTTGAACGTGCCGCAGAACCTCGTTCTTGGCCACGCGGGTTGCCTGCCGACGCTCTGAGCCGAGGAACGATGGACGTCAAGGTACAGATCGAGAAGTGCACGGGATGCCGGCACTGCTTCGACGTTTGCCCCGTGAACGTCTTCGTCATGCATCCTCGTGCTGAATTTCCCAATGTGCAGGACGACTCCGAGGTCGCGGCGAAGTTCCAGTTCCGGGAGGAGAAGAGCGTCGCCGAGAACGGTCACGAGTGCATTCTGTGCAACGCGTGCCTCAGTGAGTGCGAGGGGAGCTGCATTACGATCTGGGACGATGAGGGGAAGACCTACCAGTCCGCTTACAAGTAGAGGGCGTCGAGGGAACGAGAGCGACGGCAGGCGCAATCTCATCTCGATGGGACCCCCATGCCTCCCCTCGTCAACCCTGATCTGAATCCCAACGCAGGTCCTGAGGTAATTCCCCGGGGCCGCGGACAACGACCGGCGATCTCTCGCCCTGTCGGAGGACCGTCACGAGCGAACCAACCCCACCGGCGTCAGGTAACCCTCACCGCGAACGGGGAGGCTGCTCCCCGGGCTCACGCCCTTACGTTCCCTTCTTGCGCCGGATGATCCGATGGGATTCGTTCCGGGCCAGTGCGGGAGATTCTACTTTCTCCGCGACGGGAAGTCTGGGACGCGTTCCTACTCGATTTACTCCTCAGCCCTCCGCCACGACCGCTTCTCGTGCCTCATCAAGCAGGTTCCTCGGGGGTTTCGCCTCCAACCGGCTCTTCGACCTCACTCCTTCCCCGGGTACGACCGAGACGACCCGCGCCCCGCTTGGGAGGTCCCTCTATCGGAGCAGCTCACGTTTCTGGGCGGTCCCCACCTGATTCCACTCGACCGAAACGACCTTTTGGAGATCCGGACCGTTGCCCTTCGAGGGCAACGTAGCCACCCTGAACCTCGAACAGGCCCTTTCCCCGGACGCCCCTGAGGATCGGCCCCTCCCGCAATCCGAACGGCGCGAACTCTTCGAGCGGCTCCGACGAGCCGAGCAGATCAAGGCGGAGAACCGCATCCTGGTCGGCCCCGACGTGCTGACTCAGCTTCCGACGAGGCGAGGGTGCCGTCGGCTACCTCCCGACAGTCTCCCAAAAGGTTGTAGCGACCCGGACAATACGCGCCCCGGGATGAAGAATGACGCCGGATCCGCGAGCCGAGATCGAGATGCGAATGTCATCCGATGGCTCTTGGAAGAGGATCAGCCCGTTGTGCGTTACGCAGCCTTAGTCGACCTCCTGGGGCGGAAGGAAGCGGACACGGAGGTCAAGTCCACCCGCTCGAAGATCACCCGGGTTGGCTGGGCCTACGACCAACTCCGTACCCAGGGCCCGAAGGGATTTTGGGAACCACGCGAGCCGACGAACCTGAAGGAGTGGGTCGACTTCCTGTACTACCCGAAGTACCTCTCCACGAACTGGAGAGCCCTGGTTCTCGCGGACTTCGGCCTCGATGCCTCCGACCCCCGAATCAAGCGGGTTGCCGACCTCCTCTTCGAGTTCAAGCTCCGTCTCAGCTCACCGTTCAACTTCTTCTACGAAGAGGCGTGTGTCGTGGGGAACACCGCCCGAATGCTGACCCGGTTCGGCTATTCCGACGACTTTCGAGTCCGCAAGCTGTACGATTGGCTGCTCGAAGACCAGCGCCAGGACGGTGGCTGGAACTGCTCCCCCGGCACGCCCGGAACGCTGGACGTCTGGGAGCCACTCGCCGCCTTCGCTTCGCTCCCGAGGTCCAAGCGCTCGCCCAGGGTGGAGGCCGCGATCTCGAGGGGCGCTGAGTTCTATCTTCGGCGTCGGCTGTTCAACGAAGGCCCGCGATACGCCCCTTGGTTTCGACTCCACTATCCGAATCACTACTATTACGATATCTTGGTCGGCCTCGACGTGCTGACTCAGCTTGGCTTCGCTGGGGACCGGCGGCTTCGACCCGCGCTGAAGATCCTCGTGGATAAGAGACAACCAGATGGAACCTGGCGCATCGACCGCGTGCATCCCGACGTTTCCGGGCCAAAGGCTGCCCAATATCGAAGGGGCGTGACCCAGCTCCGGATCGAGAAGCCTGGGAAGCCGAGCAAGTGGATCACGCTGAAGGCGCTCCGTGTGCTGAAGCGAGTTGAGGATGGGAGCCAGACTTGAGCCGGGTCAAGTCCCGGATTGGTCCAGCGGCCGTGGCGCACGCGCGGGTTGCCCATGTCGGGCTCCGGATTGTCCGAAATTCTTTGCCGGGATCCTTTCGAGCCGGGCATATCCGGCCCCTTGCCCACGAGGAACTCAGCGGGTCCGAAACTCTCGCGGTAGACCCTTCCGGGCCGGGAGAGATTGTGCGGGTTTGTAGCGCACAGGGGATGGCTATGTCGGTATGCCGAGCTTCCGGTCCCTGAGACTCATGTTCGGAGTGCTCGGCGGGATTGTACGTGCCCCGGCCGGAGTAGGTGCCTACCTCGAGGCATCGCTCGGGGGACCCGGCACAACCGCTTTCGTCGTGCGTCTCTTCCTGGTTGCCCTCGCCGTGGTGGGGGCGCTCCTCATTGGTCTCGCGTTGCGAGTACCTCGAGCTGGAACCGAAGTTCCCCATTTCACCGCTCCTGAGCACTCGGATCGCGAGCGCTAGAATCCGGTGGGTTATGACCACGGGTGGCTCCCTATCGGCCGGGGCTCTGCCAACCATGGCTCGCAGAATCAGTCTCCACATGTATGTGACCCTGGATGGGTACAACGACTTCCCTACGTACCCCGGGTCAGACCATCCGTTCCCGGACGAACCTGAACTCGTCGCGGAGGAGATCTGGACCAGGAGATGGGGGTCGATCGACACCCTGCTCTTCGATCCGAAGACCTTCGAGCAATGGGCCGACTTTTGGCCTCTTGAAAAGCGAACGTCAGGAGAGCATCCGTGGCTCCGACAGATGGCGGAGTTTGCCGAGAAGGCTCAAAAGGTCGTCTTCTGCGGAACGCCGGTCAAGACAACGTGGGCCAATACGCGCTTCGTCGGAGGGGAAACTGGAAGCGCCATCGCTCGGCTCAGGTCAGAGGGGGGACGAGACATGGCGGTCGTTGGGCCCGCCCTAGGGTTGGAGTTGATGCGGCTGGGACTTATCGACGACTACTACTTCGCCGTCTTCCCGGTAATCTTGGGGAAAGGGCACCAGTTCTTCGGCAGCCTAGAGAACCAGCAGACTCTTCGTCTGGTAGAGGCCAAGTCGTTCAAGTACGGAGAGCTCTTCTTGCACTATCAGACGGCCCGATAGGAGCGCCTTTCGGGCCGTGAGGCTGAGGGGGTGCCCCTCGAAGGCGTTCCAAACCCGCCAGGGACCCTTTGCCCTGCTCCCGGTTGTGGTCGACGAGGGAGGCTTGACCTTCCGGTAGGTTCCGGCCGGCGGGCCCGTCTGGAGCCACTGCACTCCATGGGAGGCCGCGACCTCGTAGGGCGAGAACCTTCTCCGCCAGTTCCAGAGTCGCCCGACGAGTACGTCCGGGAGGGTGTCCATTCCGGGTCTTCCGCCTTCCCTCCGCATTTCAAGCATCGCAACTCGGACTCTCTCGATGTACCCACCCGCGGTAGGGTAAGATCGCTCAGGAGTCGCCGTTTCTCTTCGACCCTCCCCTCCGCGACAGCGACACTTTCATCGACGCTGGGCATTAGAATCCCCACGAGAAGGCAGCGGTGTTTCCGCAGAATGGTGGTGCTCCCGGCGGGATTCGAACCCACGTCCGGGGCTCGAAAGGCCCCTATCCTTGACCGGACTAGACTACGGGAGCAGCCGGGGTCGGAGGGTCACCGGCCGATTATCATGTTTTTGGGTCTCGATGCTTGGGCGAAAGGATCTGGTTCGCAGGGCTCCCAACTCTGGCCCGCGGTCCTAGGGTGGTCCTACTGCCCCTCCCGGCGGGGAGCTCGGCCGAGTTGGAGATCCCTGTGCTACATCCCCCAACGGCACGAATCCGTGGAGAGCGCCGTCCGCAGCCCAATGCCGTTCACGCATCTCAGCGACGGCGTGTCGAATCGCCCGGGTAAGCGGCGTCAACGAGTTCCCAGTCACCAGCATTGGGAGGGGTATCCGTGCCCACCATCCTCGATGATCCGTCGCCGTACCGGATGGCCGCCCGAGCCTATCGTCGGGAAAGGAGTGTCGCGGCGCGTGACAGCTTGGGGCGGACCCTGAAGAATGGCCCCAAGCCCACGGAAATCATGGTGAACTTCGGGAACTGATTGATCTCGAAGGAGTTCTGTTGGTGCCGGGCCAAATGGTGGATCGGGGCGATCGATGGAAGGCCTGACGTGCTTACCCCTAAAGTAGACAGACAGGGTAGAGAGGGGTGTGGGGAGAGGGATGGCTCCCGTCTCCATCTCTCTCGCGTTCATTCCTTCTCCTCCGTTTTCTGTGTGGCGTAGAATGCCTTCGGCGTCAGATAGTCCAGCGATGAGTGCGGGCGGCACTCGTTGTAGTCGGTGATCCAGGCCCCCGTCAGGGTCCGCGTCTCCAGGAACGTGGTCGGTTCCCTCGTCCAGGGATAGTCGATCTTCCAGTGACCATTGAAGCTCTCGATCAGGCCCCCGTCCTCGGGTCTTCGCTTTCGATAGGCTTCCACGTGCACGCCCAGCTGGCGTGCCTGGTCCTGGAAGTAGTTCGAGGTGTACTGCGCGCCCCCATCGGTACGTAGGCTCACGCCGTGGGCCTTCCCTGTCTCGGGGAAGCGCTCGAGGACCGCGTCCTCCAGGACCTGGAAGACATCCGCAGCTCCGCACGAGGGGAGGAGCGACCAGGCGAGGACCTCCCTCGTGCACGCGTCCTCCACCACCGTCAGGCCCACGAGGCCTCGGTCGGTCGTCTGGAGATAGGTGATGTCCGAGAACCACCTTTCGTCGGGGTGCTCGGCCGACTGACTTCCGTTGGCCGGGAGACGAGGTCGTGGGAAGTGGACCTCTCTTTGGAGCCCCTCGGCTTTCAGGATTCTGCGTACGCGCTTGCGACTGACGAAGACCCCTTGTTGACGGCGGAGCACGGCCCAGACCCTTCGATAACCGTAGGTGATGCGCTCCTCCGCCACCCGACGGACTCGCCCGTGCATGACCGGCTCGTCCTCCCGTAGGCGGTGGACCGGCCCGGGGCTCAGGGACTTGTAGAGGCTGGCCCGAGAGACATGGAAGAGGCGGGCCGCCGTGGTGGGGCGCAGCTCGCGCTTCTCGACCAGGGTCCTCATGAGCCACCTCCGTCGTTTTTTCCCACGGAGTTCCCTCCGAGGGTCTCCTGGAGGCGATCGATGACCAGAGCGGACTCGGCCACGAGCTTCTTCAGGCGGGCGTTCTCGGCCCTCAGGGTCGCATCCGGGGAGGCGGAGCCCGTGAGCGCCAGGTGCATACCGGCGAGGGCGGCGCGCTTCCACTCGTAGACCTGAGAAGAGTGGACCCCGTGGGTCCGACAGATCTCGGCCACGTTAGCCTTGGGGACAAGGGTCTCCATGACGACCTGCGCTTTCTCGGTGGGCGAGAACCTTCGGCGAGTGGTCATGGGATCTCCGGTGGTCGGCCAGAGGACTCCGCCCATTCGAGGGTTTCGGCGGGGCGCGGGCCCCCCCTCGGGCTCGCTCCCTTCGGTCGCTCGCCCTTCCCCCCCGTCGTCGTTTCGTCGTTCCCTCTCCCTACCTCTCCTGACCCCAAGTGTCTACTTCTAATGGGGTGCAGCACAGGCCCTTCAACCAGACAAGCCGAGGTAGCCCGAGCGGTTCCACGATCCTTGACGCCGGATTTCTCACGGCGGGCTCGGTTCCGCTCGCTCAGCCGCCTTTGGCGGGAGGTGTGCCAGCGCCAGCCCGAGCAGAACCTGGGCCGCATCGACGGAGCGGGGGCGGGAAGACTTGGTACCGAAACGGATGGGTCGAGAGGCCGGACAGCGGTTGCGCCGTCCTCCCTCCAGCCAGATGTCTCGTCACCTCACCCTCTAAAGGCCCAGGTGGGATAGGGGGCTTGGCACCATCCGAGCGCCGGAATCGGCGGAACCGTCATAAGGCCGCTGAAGGTCGCCGCCGATGCGCGGGGATTGCCAAGCCTGGTCAAAGGCGCCAGATTCAGGGTCTGGTCCCGTAGGGGTTCGTGGGTTCAAATCCCTCTCCCCGCACCCGATTCGATGTTCAAAAGTGGATGGTTCGCCTCCCTGCTGGAGGACGTGACGTTGGCCCGTCCGAGAGGGGGCATGGCGAAGGTGCGATTCAAAGGCGGTGCGACCGTCGAGTTGGGGGTGCCAATCCTCCCAACCAAGAACAAATGGGTTTTCCAGGCTTTGTCGGGGATAGCTTGCGGTAGCCTCGGTGCATCCCGTGCGGGGGAAGCCGATGGTGGAGGACACCGACCTCTGCCGCCACGTCCTGAGTATCGTGGAGCCGTGGACGGTCGTTCGCGTGGAGATGAATATTGCCGATCGCCGCGTCGATGTTTGGGTGGCCCATCCGGACGGAACGAACTGGCCCTGTCCGGAATGTTGCCAGACCCTATCCCTCTTCGACAATGAGGAGGAATGACTCTGGCGTCACCTCGATAGCTGCCACTTTCAGACCCACCTTCATGCCCGTGTGCCCTGGGTGGAGTGCCCTCAACACAGGAAGATCCAGGCCGGGTCCCGTGGCGGAAGCGAACCCTCGGTTCACCACGTTGTTCGAACGATGGTCAATCTAGTGGACCGGCTAGGAAATCTGTTCGGGAAACTGGACCGAAAAGTCTAGGCTAGGGTCTGCTCTACCCGTAGGCATGGTCGTCCGGGTTCGAGAGATCACTGACGAGGAAGGGAACAAGCTCCGACGGATCGTCCGCCACCACCAGAGCGCCGTCGAGGTGAAGCGAGCGCAGGTGATCCTCGCCTCGGCCCAGGGGTTCACTCCCCCCAAGATCGCCCTCATCGCCCTGATGAGCGAGGACTACGTCCGGACGCTGATCAAGGCGTTCAACCTGCACGGGTTCAAGATGCTCGAGCCCAAGTGGGGTCCCGGCCGCCCCACTCGATTCACGGAGGACCAGCGCAAGGCGCTGGTCAACCTCGCGCTCAGCCGCCCGAAGGACCTCGGCCTTCCCTACACCCAGTGGTCGCTCTCCCGTCTACGGGAGGAGGCAATGAAGCGCGGGGTGGTCGACTCGATCAGTGAGGAGTGGTTGCGGGTTATTCTCCTCGAGTCGGAGGTGAGCCACCAGTCCCTACGGACATGGAAGGAGAGCCACGACCCCGAGCGGGAGGTGAAGAAGGCGTACATCGAGAAGCTCACCCGAATGCCGCACAACCCGCCGGTGGTGCTGAGCGGCGATGAGATCGGGCCGGTCCAGCTCATTCCCCAAGGAGGCTCGGGGTGGTTTCCCCGAGAACGGCCGGGGCGAATCCCCGCCGAGTATCACAAGGAGTTCGGGACGACCTACTACTTCCTGATGCTGAACGTCTACCATCAGCAGCTGTCCGGACAGGTGGCGCCGACGAAGCACGCGGTGCGGTGGCTGGAGTTCCTGAAGGAGGAGCGGGCGAAGTATCCCCTCGACCAAGTGGTCTACATCATCCAGGACGGGCTCAGCTCGCACTGGACGCAAGAGACCCGTTGGTGGGCGAGGCTGAACAACGTGGTGCTGGTCCCCAGCGCCACGCATGCCAGTTGGATGAACCCGGTGGAAACTCATGCGAGGGACATCGAAGAGTTGGCCCTGCCGGGAACGCACTTCACCACGGTGACCGAGGTAGGGGAGGCGCTGGACGCGGCGGTGGCGTATCGGAACGACGAGCGGATCCGGCGGGGGAAGCGGTTTCGGGACACGGTGCGGAAGAATCGACGGCACCAGGCGAGGATCCCGGTCTGGCTCCGAACCAGGAAGGCCGAAGTTACTTCATAGCCGGTCCACTAGGGCGCTATCGTCAGGATCGTGAAATTCACGCTTGCGGTCCCGGTGCCTGACTCGCAGAGTTCGCTCGTCGAGATTTGGAGCAGGATCGACCGGGCCGGATCGGGGTTGAGGTAGTTCACGAAGACCGTCCCCTGGGCGCCGCCGGTGAGTTCGGAGTACTGGGCGGTCGGGGTCTGGACCGATCCCCCTGTCAGACGGGTCAGGTTGCCGTTGGGGAGGATGAACACCCAGGTCGAATTTGCGGCATACTGCCGTAAGGCTGCACCCGTCAGGATCTCGGTCGTGTTATTGGGACCGCTGACGCTCACGGCCAGGACCGAGCCGCCGAAAAGGAAGCCGTGGGCGACCGGATCGCCGTTCTGGACCCGGACCGAGAGATTGGCCGCCACGTGGGCCCACGGCGGCGGGGAAGGTACCGGGGTCAGCCCAGAGTCCGAGAGGGCAACCGCCCCGGCCGGCACCGCGAGCGGAACGAGCGCGATCCCCGTGAGCAGGATCGCGACAGCCAGCGCCCCGAGTGCATAGCGCTTGATGTCCAAGCGGACCAGGTCGTTCAGGGGAGGGGGGTGCCGGGCGCCGAAGATGAAGACCAGGAGCGCGAAGAGGAGCCATCCGAGGTAGAAGATCGAAAGGACGACCATGAGGCCGATCGCTCCGTAGCTGACGAATCGGGCCCGGTCCCCGAAGAGGGCCCGAAAGACGTGGCCTCCATCGAGCTGGCCGGCGGGGAGGAGGTTGATCGCCGTCAGGAAGACCCCGAACCAGCCGGCGAGGGCCAAGGGGTGGAGGGTGACAAGGCTGGAAGGGAAGAAGTAGGTGAGGGCCTGGATGAACAGCGGAAGCCCGACGATCAGGTTGCCGTAGGCGACGCCCAGGATGGACGGGGCGCAGTAGGTGACCGAGAGCGGGACCGTGTGCGCCGAGAGGTAGAGCCCCGTGAGGAGGATCGGGATCGTGGCGGCAAAGCCGACCAGCGGGCCCGAGATCCCGATGTCGAAGAGGATCTTCCGGTCCGGGATCGGTTCGCGCAGGTTCACGAAAGCTCCCATCGTACCGAAGAGGACCGGGGGCGGGAGCGGCAGGAAGTACGGGAGCGAAGCATCGACCCGGTGGTGCCGGGCCACCAGGTAATGCGCCAGTTCGTGGAGCCCGAGGATCGTCATCAGGGGCAGGGCAAAATAGAGGGCGCCACCGGCGACATCCCCGAGGGTCAGGGTGTAACCGCCCACAAAGGCCATCTCGATGAGCGAGCCGGCAAAGATCGTCGTGGCGGCCGTCCCGAGCAGCAGCGCGATGTTGATCCACGAACGGGCGGGCCGGGGCCGGGTCGGCCGCGGCGGTCCACGGAAGACTTCGATGAAGTGCTCGCCCCCGGAGTATCGGAGGAAGGGGACGTAACCCTTCGGGCCGAGTTCCCGCCGGAGTTCGTCGAATCCTCGGGAGAGGCCGTCGGGGCTGAGGTGAATGGCGAGGACGACCGACCGCGGCCCGATCCGGGTTTCGTAGATCGCAAAATGGCGGGCGACGGCCGCCTGGATGAGTTCCAGTTCCGTGCCCCCGGGGCCCGGGGCGCCGGAGCCGACAGCCACGGATCACTCCTCGTCCGTGGCCGACTTCTTGAGCCGCTTGGCCCTTTCCTTGGCGGTGAAGCCCGTGGCGTCCTCGAGGAAGGCGTTGTACCGGCGGATCGTCTCGCGGGCCACCTCCTCCGGGACCTTTGGGTCCATGCGTACCTCGACCTCAAGATCCTTCTCGACCCGTCGGGCCGTGAGGTGGGCGATGGCGCCGTATCGGGCTTCGGGAGCGCCGTCGGATCCCCGGTGGACGGTGAAGTGCGACCGCAGTAACCGGTCAATCTCCACGGAGGTGAGTCGGCGGAGGTGGGTTCGGCGGACCGGATATCGCTGCACGGCCCTAGGCATCACCCGGACAGTCGATAAAAGTGTATTCGGGTTCCGCTAGGTGCCGGTCTCATCCGGGTCGGGCGTTCCGTTCGGGTCGATCGTTTCCAGCTCGTAGAGGACCCGGCAGCCCGCAAGGACCCGCCCCACCTCTTCGGTCAGGTCGACCAGTTCTTCCGGATCCGGCGTTCCTTCCCAGTCGTAGACGAAGTCGTAGTTGCCCTGGACGGGGACGAAGCCTGCCTTCCAAAGCTTCCGGGCCACTTCCGTGGGCGAACTGCCTTGGGAATGGATCAGCACGCGCAGGTAAGTTTCCATGAGCGCACTTCAACAAGGCCAGGGGGGAGTTATACGCTTGGGTGGTCGACGCAGTTCGCCCGGGCGAGCTTCCCTCGGGTCGCGGCCCCGCCCGGGGGTCGTCCGCCCAGGGCCCGGCTCGGTTCGGGCCGGCCCACGGAGGAGCCGAACGACCAGGCGCCGAAGCTGCCGTTCGAAGTCGGGCCCCCGATCTCGATACCGGACGGAATGCTGTTGGCCCGAATGCGTGTCAGTCGCCCGAAGCCGTCGCTCCCCCGGATGCGGGCCGGGGCTGGAACTGAGGCACCACGTCACGGAGGAGGTCCGAAGGTTCCGCCCGGCCCCCTCCGACGGCTGGAATTCGCGAAGGAATCTCCCAGCTGCGGAGGCTTCACGGCGAAGCGTGAAGCGGGCGGTCAGCCGAATCGGGCGGTTGAGTCGTCGGCCCTCCGGGTCGATGAGCCCGGCCCGGATCCTCCGGGAGCGGATTGGTTGGTCGTCCTCGGCCTTCAGCAGCGGTACCGTAATCAGGCGGACCGGGGCGAGCCCTTGCGTACGTCGCATCGCTTGGATCTTCCGCGCCGCCGCCCGGGTGTCAACCGAAACCACCAGGTGGGTGACTTCGGGATCGATGGCACCGCCAACCCCATCGTTCAAGGGGACGACCCGGAACGGGCGCCGGCGATGCCGTTTGAGCCAGGCGAGGATCCGGGATCGGCGCCGACGGTAGGACTCGATTTGCTCTCCGTCCGGCTTGGGGTGGCGGTGAAGGTAGGCCGAGGTGGTCACCCCGACCCGCAGCTCTCCGCCGAGGCGGTTCGCGGCGGACAGCAAGCGCTCGTGCCCTCGGTGCAGGCGATCAAAGGTGCCGCCCAGCGCCACGACCCGTCGGCGCGGCGGGCGTCGCGGATCAGAGCCGGACGTAGCTCACCAAGAAGAGCAGGACGATGAGCGCCATGATCCCGTAGAGGACATAGGTGGTGGTCCGCCGGGAATCCAGGGCAGCCTTGCGGCGCTCGGCGCACTCGACGCTGCAGGTATCCTCGGTAGGGTCACACGGGTTGCCGCAGGTCTTACAGTGGTGGTGATCGACGAGCGACTGCATCTCCAGAACGAGCCCCGGGGCCCCCTTATCCTTGACGATGCCGGCGAGGGCAAGCCCCCGGGTCATCGGAGGGCTGTACCCTGCCGATCGGTACCCAGGGCGCTGGACGGGCTCTATCGCCGAAGATTCATCGTGCGGCCCTCACCGCCACCGCCCGGTTCCGAATCCAGAGCGGGAATCCCTCCGGCGCTCCGGCGATCTGCGGCGTCGCTGGCCGGTCAGAACCCGGCTCCGTGGCCCGACAGGCACGGATTGACGGTCGACCGAAGGCGCCCAGCCCAGCTCTCCCCGGGCCCCTTGCCCCTAGGATCTTCCTCCCTCGGGAGCCGCGAGCCCTTGTCGCTCTTGACCCCGATGAGGAGCCGAACCCGATATCGTCTCGAAAGCCCGTCGACCTGACCCGGGAGAAGCTCGAGCAGTGGCGCGGGCTCCAGGAGGTTGGGAGGAGATCCGTCGCTTTCGGGAGGAGAAGGCCGGGTCCCGAGAGAAGAACGCCATCCGGAGGGCCACGATGGAACCACGGCGGAGCCCCCTCTCCATCCTTGGCGCCGATGCCAAGACGGCGGCCGCCGTGGGCGCCTCTTCGAGGCGCCATGGCTTCCGACACCCTCCCCCCACCGAGCCGCGTCGGTCGAGCGGGGGCCCGCCGGGCCGCAGCTGGACCGCGCATCCCCGAGCCCGGCCGAGCGCGCCGTCCGCACGGCTCGCGCTCAGGCAGGGCCGGAAGTGCGCCCTCCGCTCGATGAACTCGATGGCTCGTGGAGTCGGCCGCGATTGACTCCCTCCCGCCTCTGGTCGTTAGGTCTTCGACCCTGAGGGGCTGCGCGACCGGCGCCCCGGGCGGTCGGGAACTGGTACAGGCCGAGATCCCAGTGGCGTGCCGCGGGGAGTTCAGCCCGCCACCCAAGGCATCCGGGCCCGGGCGCCCTCCGGAAGGATGCGCTGGATCCTCTGCATCTGCTACGGGGCGGGCCGCGGTGGCATCCCGAATGCTCGCGGTCCCGTCCGCCTTTCGGCCCCCACTTGATCCGATGCTTCGCCCGCTCCGCCACCGTCTTCCGGGCCACGCCCCGACGTCGAGCGATCTCCGCCTTCGGAACCCTTGGACGCCGTCAACGAAAGGCGGGTCGCCGGCGCTCTGCGCGGGCCGAGATTACCTTCCGGGTCCGGAGCGTGCGCCGAGCCTCTCCTCACCTCCGGGACAGCCGGAGAAAGGGGCGCGGGAACTGATAGGGCTCCGACCTTTCAACGCGCCGCACGACGGGGGCCCGCCCGGCCCGGTGCCGGGCTCGGGGTCCGTCGCTATCTCTACGGGCGGGGCCAAGTCGGACGAGGGGGGACCCCGAGGAGGGTGAGGGGGGTCGGACGGGCGGGCAGCGCCGAGGCGATCGTGTGACGCGTCGTCTGGATCGAGAAGAGGTGGCCGGCCCGGGCCCGGGCGACGACCTCCTCCTTGGTGATCGGTGGGCCGGGGTTCCAGCGGTCGAGCCGGACCTCCGGCGCATCGTACTCCACGACCCAGGCGGGGATCCGCTCGGCGCCCAGCCGGAGGAGGGCGGCAAAGCGGTGGTGGCCGTTCAGGATGACGTCGCTACCCCGTGCGACCCAGACCGGCTCCTGGACCACGCCGGCCTCGGCGATCGCCCGGGCCAGCTCCTCGACGTGACCCGGATCGCACTCTTCGTGGACCCGGAGCCGCTGCACCGAGATCAGTTCGAAGACCGGCTCCATCGCTCACCCGCCGCGGTGGCGCATCCGATCGATCGCGCGACGGACGTAGACCCCGGCCATCCGCTTGCGGTAGTCGGGCGCGAGCGAAGTGTTCCGGACCGGCCGCACCGCCGCGGAGACCGCCGCGGCGAGGTCTCGGATGCGCTCCTCCGACCAACGCTGACCCTCCAAGGGATCGGTGAGCTCGTCGAACCGCCGCGGGTAGGTCTCGAGCCCCCCCACGGCCAGGCGGAGCGCCTCGATCCGGTCCCCGTCGGTCCTCGCCGCTACGGCGACCCCGAGCTCCGGGAAATCGAAGGAGGGGCGGATCCGCAGCTTGAGGTAGCTGGCCCGGAACTGTCGGGCCTCCGATGGGAGGTGGACGGCGACGAGCAGCTCTCCCGGGGCGAGGCGGAGCCGACGGATGCCGTCCCCGGTCCGGTCGTAGAGATCCCGCAGGGGGAGGCGTCGGACGCCGGAAGCCCCCGCGACCTCCACCTCGGCGTCCACGACCATCAGGGCCGGGGCGAGATCCCCCGAGAACGTGGCATAGCACCGTTCCTTCTGCGGCACGACATGGCACCGGTCCCCGTCGGCCTTGAGGCAGTAGCCGAGGCTCTGGCGCCAGAAATGGCTCTGATTGAAGAAGAAGCAGCGCGTGTCGACAAGGAGGTTGCCGCCGAGGGTCGCGGTCGCGCGGACGAGGGGCGTGGCGACCTCGGTGACCGCATCGGCAACGCCCGGGTACGCCCGGGCCTGGCCGAGATAGCGCTCGAGTTCACCCAGGGTCGCCGTGGCCCCGAACCGGTCCAGCGAAACGCCCCCGAGCTCCGAGACCCGGTCGAGAGCGATCAGGTGGGGCCGCAAGTTGAGATGCATCTTGTAGTTCGGCAGCAGATCGGTTCCGCCGGCCAGGAAGTCGGACTGGCCGGCCCACGTCTGGGCCAACCGGAGCGTCTCGGAGAGACTCTCGGGCCGGTGCAGTTCGAACGCATCGAGGTGCATCGCTACCCTCCTTTCCAGGGCCGTGGGCCCGCTCGACGCGCGTCGATCGCCTTCAGGAGCCGGTCCGGAGTGATCGGGACGGTCGGGCACCGGACCCCGACCGCGTCGTAGATCGCGTTCGCCACGGCCGGAAGGATCGCCACGAGGGGTCCCTCCCCGGCCTCCTTGGCCCCGAAGGGGCCCTCGGGATCGTCCTCCCCGACCAGCAGGACCTCGATCTCGGGCATCTGTCCCGGCATCGGAATCTTGTAGTCGAGCAGCGACGGGTTCATCAGACGGGTCCCCCGGTATTCCATGGCCTCGCCCATGAGCTGGCCCAGTCCCATGTGGATTGAGCCTTCGATCTGGCCCTCGACCGCGAGCCGGTTCAGCGGCCGGCCGCAGTCGAAGGCGGCCCACACCCGGGAGGGCCGGTAGACTCCGGTCTCGGGATCGACATCGACCTCGGCGACGTACGCCGCGAAGGAGTAGGCCGGCGCGGTGCCGGCCCGGGCTCCCTTGAACGTACCGCCCATCGGTGGGGCGGTGTAGGCGCCGGAGCTCTGGAGCGCCCCGCGGGTTTCCATCGCGCGATGGAGCGCGGCGAGGAAATCGACCCCGATTTCGGGGCGGTGCCGGACCTGGATCCGCTCATGAACGACCTCCAACTGCTCGGCCGGGTACCCCAGGAGGCCGGCGGCGGCGTCGACCAGCTGCCCGCGCATCGCCTCGGCCGCCCGACGGGCGGCGTTGCCCATCATGAAGGTCACGCGGCTCGAGTAGCTGCCGAGGTCGATCGGACTCACGTCGGAGTCGACCCGCTGGACGTGGACCCGCTCGAGATCGACCCCGAGCACCTCCGCGACGATCGCGGCCATGAGCGTGTTCGATCCCTGCCCGATGTCGGCCTGCATGCAGTGGACGGCGATTCCCCCGTCCATGTCCGCCTTGAGATGGACGGTGGATTGCGGCATCTTGGGCGTAAAATGGATCGGGCTGTTCGATCCGGAGATGTAGAAGCCGCAGCCCAGCCCGATGCCCTGTCCGTAGGGCAGGCGGCGGAACTTGGAGCTCCATCCGCTCCGCTCCCGGACCGCCCGAAGGCAGGCCTTGAAGGAGGTCGAGGTGATCCGGAACTGGTTCACGGTGGTGCTGTGCGGGGGGAGCGCGTTGCGCTCGCGCAGATCGAACGGGTCCATCGCGAGCCGCTCGGCGAGTTCATCGAGGCCGACCTCGACCGCATAGCGGATGTTGGTGCCGCCGTGGGCTCGCATGGCGCCGGAGGGCGGCTTGTTCGTGTAGACCCGCCGCCCCCGGTAGCGGAAGTTCGGCACTCGGTAGGGACCCATCGCCAGAACCCCGTTGTAGTACGTCGTGACCGTGCCGAACGAACTCCAGGCTCCACCCTCGATGATCGTGTCGATGTCGTAGGCCAGGAGGGTTCCATCGGCCTCGGCTGCGATCCGCACGTCGTTCTGCGTGGGATGGCGGCCGTGGTTGGTGTAGAAGACCTCCTCCCGGTCGAAGAGCATCTTGACCGGACGACCGGTCGCGATCGAGAGCGCGGCGCAGGCCAGTTCGTGCGGCAGCGGGTCCGACTTGCCGCCAAAGCCGCCACCGACCTCCGGCTTGATGACCCGGATCCGGTGCATCGGGATCCCGAGCACCTCATGGAGGGTCCGGTGGAGGTAGTGCGGCACCTGGGTCGCGCTCCAGACGGTGAGGCGGCCGTCGGGGGTCGCCTCGGCAATGGTGACGAGCGGTTCGGTGAACGCGTGGGTGACCCCGGCGAACTGGCCCCGGACCCGGACCGTCACGGCCGCCCGGGCGAGCGCGGCGTCGACGTCGCCGAAGTGCTGGAGCACCTGCTTCTGGATGTTGCTGCCCAGGAGGCCCCGTTCGTGGATCGGCTCGGGGACCGGGGTGAGCCCGGTCCGGGGATCGGAGAACTCCGGGAGCGGTTCGGTCTCGATCCGGATCTTGCCGAGCGCCCGCTCGGCGGTCGGCTCGTCGATCGTCGCGACGGCGGCGATCATGTCGCCGATGTAGCGGACCTTGCCGACGGCGAGCATCGTCTCGTCGTGGGTGATCGGCAGGACGCCGAACGGCGTCGGGTACTGCTCGCCGGTGATGATGGCGGCGACCCCCGGAACTGCCCGGGCTTCGCTCGTGTCGATGGAGAGGATCCGCGCGTGGGCCCACGGGCTCCGGAGGACCCGCCCGACCAGCGTGCCGGATCGGTGGATGTCGTCGGTGTATTCTGCCGTTCCGGTCACCTTGAGCGGTCCTTCCACATAGGGGATCCGGCCGCCGAGGAGCCGGTACGGCGAGGCGGGCGAGGTCCCCGGGCTCACGGCGCCACCTCCGAGGCCCGTTCGATGGCCCGCACGATCTTGGTATACCCGGTGCACCGGCAGAGGTTGCCCGAAATCGCCCGGACGATCGTCGCCCGGTCCGGGTGCGGGTTTTCCCGAAGCAGGGCCACCGCGGTCAGGACGAAGCCCGGTGTACAGAATCCGCACTGCGTGGCCCCGCACTCCACGAAGGCGGCCTGGACGGGATGGAGCCGGCCTCCGGTCATGATCCCCTCGATCGTCGTGACCGAGCGGCCGTCCGCCCGGGCGGCGAGCGTGAGGCAGCTCAGGACCGGGGTCCCGTCCAGCAGGACCGTGCAGCAGCCGCAGGTCCCGAGATCGCACCCGCGCTTGGTACCGGTCAACCGAAGTTCGTCCCGGATCAGGTCGAGGAGTATCCGCTCGGGCGGGATCGAGCGCTCGACGGGGAGTCCGTTCAGCTGAAATCGTATGGGAACTGTTCGTGTACTCATCTACGGCTCCGGTTCGGTCCCGCGGTCCGCAAGGCCCCGGGTAGGTAAATTCTCGGGGTGGAGGTCCCGCACCAGTTCGGCCGCCATGCTGACCGCGATCTCGGCGGGAGTTTCCGCGCCGATCGCCAGCCCCACCGGGGAGCGGATCCGAGCGAGCCCGGCGGGGGGGAGACCGCGGTCGCGGAGACTTCGAAAGAGCCGATCCCGCTTGGTCCGGCTGGCAATCAGCCCGATGATCCCCTCAAACCGTAGCGCCGACCCGGCGAGCACCTCGAGATCCTTGGCGGCATCGTAGCCGAGGACGTAGAGATGAGTAAACTCGGTCGGTTCCAGCCGGGACCAGAGCTCCTCCGGGGGGACAACCTCCCGGCGGGTGGCCCGGGGGAACCGCGCCTCGGTGACCCAGTCCGGCCGGTCGTCGGCCACGGCGAAGTCCACCTCCAGGGAGGGCAGGAGGTCCGCAAAGGCCCGGGCGACGTGGCCTCCTCCCCAGAGGAGGATCTGGGGCCGGGCTCGGACATACTCCACGGCGATATCCACGGCCCCCCCGCAGAGGCTGGGGAGGCCGCCGGGCCGACCGGTCTGGAGTTCAAAATGATGCAGGTCGCTCCGCTGCTCCTGGAAGGCCCGGCGCGCCAACTCCTTGACCCGTTCCTCCAGGGCGGCTCCGCCGACGGTCCCGATGAACGAGCCGTCGGCCCGGAGGATCAGCGTCGCGCCGACCTTGCCCGGGACCGATCCCACGCTCCGGACCACGGCGGCCCAGACGAACGGCTGATGCCGATCCAGGAGGCTGAGGGCCTCCCGGAGCATCGGGCGGTTCACCAGACCTCTCCCCGGCCCCGGGCCGCTTCGAGGAACGAACGGTAGCTCTCCGGGGTATCGATGTTCGCGAGGATCCCCGGATCCCCGACCGGGAGCCGGCGGAAATCGGCGGCCGCGTCGGGGCGGGCCTCCCGGAGCGGGGCGTCCGGCCGGAGCGCCCGGATCCGGGGGAGGACCGACGCCGCAATCACGACCGGGTGCCCGCCCAAGCCGCCGAACTCCGGGACCCACCAGCTCCCTTCGGGCTCGGTGGTCCGGGCCGCCACGAGGTGGGCCACCGTCTCAGCCCGCACAAAGGGGTGGTCGACCGGCCAAAGGAGGAGATCCCGGTCGGACGGGAGGGCGGCGAGCCCAGCCTGGATCGATCCGGTGCGCAACTCGGGAGCATCGTCGACCCGGACGATCCGAACCGGGAGACTCCCCAGGGAGGCTTCGGCCAGTTCCTGGCCGGGGCCGGTGACCGCAACGATCGGCTCGCACCCCGCCCGGACGGCCACCTCCGCCATGTACTCGAGGGCCGGCCGGCCCCGAACGGGGATCAGCGCCTTCGGGTGCCGGTCCCACCGTCGCGATCCTCCGCCGCTCAGCAGGAGCGCTGCGCACCGGCTCCTCACCCCACCGCCTCCGTCCCCGACCCTCGAAAGGAGGCTCCACCATGCGCCCCCCGAATTTAAATACCCCGGTCTCGTGGGCGCCGCGCGTCCATGAGTCACCCCAACGATGTGCCCCCGGGCCTCCTGTTGCCCCGCCTGGCGACTGAACTCAAGAACCGCCCCGAGATCCGGCCCCCCGGCTGGGCACTCTTTGCCAAGACGGGAGTCCACCGCGAACGGGCTCCGACCGACCCGGACTGGTGGTTTCTGCGGAGCGCTTCGGTGCTTCGGAAGGTCTACGTGCGCGGCCACATCGGAACGACCCGGCTGAGCGCGGAATACGGCGGTCGCCGGGACCGGGGCAGCGCCCCGTACCACACCCGCACCGGTTCCCGGTCGATTACCCGGGAGATCCTCCAGCAGCTCGAAGCCTCGGGCTTGGTCCAGCCCTACAAGAACGAGGGTCGCCGGATCAGTTCGGAGGGCCAGAAGCTCCTGGACACCACGGCCCGTCAGATCCTGGTCGAGCTCGCCAAGAGCCGACCCGAATTGGCCAAGTACCTCTGAGGGAATCTACCCGACCGACCATGGAGGAGGTGGAGGATGGCGACCGGAGACGAGGCGGAGCTGAATGAACTTCGGCGGCGTCGCATGCGCGAACTGCAGGAGATGCAGTATGCCGCGACCGGGGGCTCCCCCGGGGCGTACGCCGCGCAGCAGGCCGAAGCCGAGCGCCGGGAAGCGGAACGGTCCGAAGCGCTCCGGCGGATCCTGACCCCGGAGGCCCGGGAGAGGCTCGGCCGGATCCGGCTCGCCAAGCCCGAAGCGGCCCAGTCGGTCGAGCAGCAGCTCCTCGCCTTGGCCGCCTCCGGACGGCTGGCTCGGATGGTCGACGACACGATGCTTCGGTCATTGCTCGAACGGATCCTGCCCGAGAAGCGGGAAATCCGGATCACGCGAAAGTAAGGAAGGGAAGTCACATGGCAAACCGGAGAAAGTCGCTCGCCCGCAAGATTCGCCTGTTCCGCGCGGTCAAGACCAACCGACGGGTGCCGGCCTGGGTCATGCAACGGACCAACCGCGCCGTCACTCGGCATCCCAAACGTCATAGCTGGAAGCGGGGCCACCTCCACCTGTAGGACAGTACCACCATGGCAGACACCACCACCGGTCACACCGAGGACCTCGAACGCGAGTACGTGATTCCGCTGCGGCGAAGCCAGCTGGCCCCGTCCCGACGGCGCCGGGCCGGCCATGCCCTCGACACGGTGCGCCGCTTCGTCGCCCGCCACCTCAAGGGCCGAGTCGAGGATGTCTGGATCGACCCGCGGCTCAACGAGACGATCTGGGAGCACGGAATCCAGCACATCCCCTCCCGGGTCCGGGTCAAGGTCATTCGTTTCGAGGACGGTCTCATCGAGGTCGACCTCATGGACCGGGCGTAGCCGGCACCGGAGGGTCGGGAGGCGTGCCGATCGGCCGCGGCCTGGTCGGGGGGAGCCCCTACCTCGGTGTGTATCTCCGGGTCTCCGAACGAAAAGCCCTGGTCCCGCCCTCGATCTCCGAGAGCCTGGCCCACGATCTTGAACGGACGCTCGGGGTCGGCCTGGAACCGACGACCGTCCTGGATTCGGAGGTTCTCGGCGCCTTGGTCGCGCTCAATCAAACGGGGGTCGTGGTCACCGACCGGCTCGACCGGTCGGAACAGTCGGCCCTGGAGCGGATCGCCCCGGTGACCGTCATCCGGACCCTCCAAAGCGCGTTGGGCAACAACATCCTGGTCAACGATCGGGGGGCCCTCGTCCACCCCGAGTTCTCCGACCGGGCCCTGGCGGCCATCTCCAAGGCCCTCGGGGTCCCGGCCCGACGGGGCACTCTGGCGGGACTCGGAACGGTCGGGATGGCCGGGCTAGCGACCAATCGGGGGGTCATCGTCCATCCGAAGGCCACCGATCTGGAAGCGGGGGTCGCGACCGAGGTGCTCGGGGTCCCCGTCCACCGTTCGACCGCCAACTTCGGGGTTCCGATCGTCGGGGCGTGTGCGGTGGCCAACTCCCGCGGCCTGCTCTTCGGCCGCCCCACGACCCCGGTCGAGGCCGTCCACCTCCAGGACGGGCTGCAGATCCTGGATTGACTCCGGGCCGTAGGCGCAGTCCCCCGGGCGGCCCCGCCCACCCGGAGCAGCGAGGCCGGACTCAGGTTGGGATGGAACGGGGGGGGGCGGGGCAGCGGCTCAGGCGACGACGCGCTGCTGGCGCTTCGTGTACCGGGTCGCATAGCCGGCAATCCGGTTGGCGAGCTTCTTGTGGATCGCCTGCAGATGGCCGTCCACGGTGACCCCCAGGTCGGTCAACTCAAGGACCTTCTGCTTGTTGTGGGCAAAGTCGGCGGTGAACTCCTCCGGATAATGTCGGATCAACTCGATCGCGACCCGCTTGATGTAGGTCTGGCGTATGTTGCCCATGCGGAGAGCGCCGACCCGAGCCGCCTTATAACCATTTGCGGCGGAAGAACGGCCCGCCAGGAGGCGGGCGCCCGGACCGCCTCGGGAGAAGGTGGCGAGGGGGCGCCCTTCGTGGAGGCGGAGCCGGGCCGTCGGTTTCCGGTCCGGGCCCGATGATGGATCGCCCCGGACGACCCGGGGTGCCCCCTCGGAGCCGGATCTGACCTGTCGCCCGGCCGAATGCGGGGAGGGGGCCCCGATCGACTCCCGGGGGACCGCTAGTTCTACTGTGTCACTAAACTAGGATCCCCTTCCGCACCATCCGCAAGGGTGCTTCTGCAGCCATGCCCGTGCCTGGGTGAGTCGGAACGTGGTAATCGAGCTGTTGACGTGCCGCTCAGGGCG
>DAHXNZ010000025.1 GCA_027365105.1 Thermoplasmata archaeon | reverse complement strand
GACGAGCGGATCCGGCGGGGGAAGCGGTTTCGGGACACGGTGCGGAAGAATCGACGGCACCAGGCGAGGATCCCGGTCTGGCTCCGAACCAGGAAGGCCGAAGTTACTTCATAGCCGGTCCACTAGCCGAGGGCGCGACCTCGGCCGTCGCCGGCCGCCGTCGGGTGCGGGCGTCCCCGGCCGTGCGATCCGGTCCCATGCACGTTCCGCGGCGACCCGTCACCCCGGCCACCATCGGGTCCGAAGGCCGGGCCAATTTCGGCTCCGGGCTCGACTTTGGGGCCCACGCCCCGTTGCCGGATCGGGGCGGCTCAGGGGGCCGCGGCGGACGATGCGGCCGTTCCCCAGGGGAGGCGGGAATCCGAGGGCCGGATCAGCTTCGCCGTGGCGTGGCTTTCGGTCGAGATCGCCCGCTCGAGATGCGTGGCCATTTCCCGGACCAGCCGGTCGAGCCGGCCCCGGTCGGCCTCGTCGACCGCCTGGGGGTGCTCCCAGACGACCGCGGCTCCGCCGCTCGTCGGGTAGAACCGGAACTCGAGCTCACCGGCGCTCGCCGGCACGGCGGGGTTGGGGCGCTCGAGGCGGCCCTTGATCCAGCTCTCCATCGGCTCGGTCCGTTCGCCGCGTTCCACGGCGTACCCGAGGCCGGCGAGGTAGTCGGCGAGGTAGCCGACGAACCGTTCCCGGCCGATGCCGCGCACTCTGAGCCAATCCCTGCTTTCGGACATCCGATCTCTGCCCAAGGGTTCGTTCGACCTGACGGAGGAAGCCGAGCATCATCCGATACTCGGAGTCGGTGGGGGTCGATCGCCCCATCATCCGACGAACCAGGAGGATTAAACCTCGTTGCTTGTGGGCGGGATAGCCCGTGATACGAAGTAGGCCGGCCATCCGGTCGAGGTAGATCTCCTTCTCCCGGCCCCGCAGGGTGAGCAATTCGGGAGCGGGGGTCGATGCCGGGTCCGCGGCGACCGCGCGGGACCGATGGAGAACGTAGAGCACGACCGCGACGGCGTGGGAGAGATTGAGGGTCGGAAACTCCCGGCGGGCCGGGATGTGGACGAGGAGGTCGCATCGGGCGAGCTCGGAGCGGGAGAGGCCGTTGTCCTCCGGGCCGAAGAGCAACGCCACCCGGCCGTCGACCCAGCGGATCGCTTCGGCGAGCCGCTCGGGGGAGACCGAACGGCGGAGGAACGCCGTCGACCGCCCGGTCGACAGGTCGGTCGTGCCGACGACCAGGTCGGCCCCGGCCACCCCCTCCTCGAAGCTGGCCGCGCGCACCGCCCGCTGGAGGATCGGGATCCCGCCCATGGCCCGCCGGCGAGCCTCGGTGGAGATCGGGGCCCGCGGGTCGACGATCACGAGCCGTTCGGCGCCGAAATTCCGGGCCAGCCGGGCCACCGCGCCCACATTCCCGTCCTCTTTGGGGCGCACGAGGACCACATCGAGGCTCGGGCTCATGCGGCGTCGCCTTCCCGGAACAGCCGCTCGATCATCCATTCCGGGTCGAACGGTCGGAGGTCGTCATACCCCTGGCCGGTGCCGAAGAACAGGATCGGCCGGTCGACCGTGAAGACCGTGCTGAGCGCCGCGCCGCCCTTCACATCGGCATCGAGTTTCGTCAGGATGAGCCCGTCGATCCCGAGGGCGCTGTGAAAGAGCCGGGCCTGCTCGACGACGTCGTTGCCACTCAGCGCGTCCCCGACGAAGAGGGTGAGGGCGGGGTGGGCGACCCGCCGGATCTTCTGCGCCTCGGCGACCAGGTTGTCGTTGGTGTGCTGGCGGCCGGCGGTATCGATCAGGACGACGTCGACGCCCTTGGCCCGGGCATGCTCGATCGCATCGAAGGCGACCGCGGCGGGATCGCTGCCCTCCTGCTGGCGGACGACCCGGATCCCCAGCCGCTCGCCGTGGACCAGGAGCTGCTCGATGGCGCCGGCCCGGAACGTGTCGCCGGCCGCGATCACGCAGGTCAGCCCCTGGCGCCGGAGCCACCCCGAGAGCTTCGCAATCGAGGTCGTCTTCCCGGTCCCGTTGACCCCAAGGAACAGGATCACGAAGGGTTTCGGCTGGTAGGCCCGGATCGTTTCGGCCAACGGCGGCGCCGGCTTCGAGAGGAGGGTGCGGACCGAGCGCTCCAGCGAACTCCGGACGGCCGATTCAAGGTCGGCGCCCCATCGGAGCTTCTTGCCCGTGAGCGCCCGCTTGAGGTCCGCGATCAGCCGCTCCGCCACCGGAAGGGCAACGTCCGACTGGAGGAGCGCGATCTCGAGCTGGTCGGTGATCTCCTCCAACGACGTCTCCCGGATCCGATGTCCCAGCAGGCTCTCGGTGAACGGGTCCGGCCCCGGGGAGGGAGCGGTCGGTCCGGAGGTGCCCCCGGGCCTTGCCGGGCCCGAAGCGCCGGCGGACGGAGACGGCGGGGGTTCCCCTTCCGAACGACGGAGGCGGGACCTAATCGCCGCCCACATCGGTTTCGGCAGTCCCGGACGGCAAGGGCTCACCGCGGGCGAGCGCATCGAGCCGTTGGGAGAGCCATTGGATCCGGTCCTCGAAGGTGCGGATCTGGCCCTCGAGCTCCCGGGTGGCCGCGTCGATCCGGGTGATCCGCTGGGCCAGGGTCTCCACCACCTGTTCCCTCGGCAGCTCGACGGTCACTCCCGAACCGATCCCGATGAGGATCGGAGTGCTGCGCTGGACCGTCCCCCGGACGTAGGTCTCTCCGCCCAAGGGGATCAGGATCTCCCGGTCCGCCCCGGTCCGCTCGATACCGTCCAGGGACTGCTGGGCGCGTTCGTGGTCCCGGCGGGACGACTGCAGCATCTGGTGCTGCTGAAGCATCGCGTTGAGCTGGCTGCGGTAGGCGTCGAGCCGGGCCATCTCCTCCTGGGCCCGCTCTTCGGGGCTGGCGGGGGTCGGTGAACTCATGCCGCCGGAGCCTCCCGGACCTCCGCGATCCGGACGAGGGCCCGCTTGACATGGTGGCAGCCGCCAAGCTCCGAGAGGATCCACTCCCGGGCCGCCGCCTCGTTGGGGGCGTCACACCGCTTGCGAAACGGCTGCCAGTTGTTGCGTCGGGCATAGAATTGTCCGGCCACTTCCCACGTCGGCATCGTGCTACCCGGACGACCGAGGAGCCGGGGCACTTCAACCTTTCGCGCCTTCGCCGGAATCGTCGGGAGGGGCGGGGTCCGTCGGGGGGGGCCCGGAACCGCCCGAAGGTTCCGGATCCGAGGAGGCCCGAACCCACCGGCGCTGGCGCTCGTAGAGCCGCCGGGCGCTTTCGTCGCCCAGGTGGGGGACCGGCGGCGCCGGCACGACGATCGGGCCCGGGGGAGGGGACGCGGCCGCCGAGGCCGCCGGGGGCGCCTCGTCGGCGAGGCGGCGCTGGACTACCCCGCGAGTTCCCGGACGCGCGCCCACCGCTCCTCGACCTCCCGGTCGGTCCATCCGATCGTCGGGGAAAAGACGACCCGTTCCCCATACACCGCCCGGGCGTGGGGGAACCCTTCCACCTCGAGGGGAAGGACGATCCCGTCGGCGTGGGCCGCGTCGGCGATCTCGGAGATCTGGCGGGCCTGCGCCGTCTCGTCTCCTCCCGCCGGGAACGAACGGCCGGCCGGATCGAAGCGGGCCAGCACCGAGGCGACGAGGTCGGCGCCCTCCGGCCGGGTGACCCAACGGGCCCGGCATCCGCGCTTCATCAGCAGGAACGCCCCCAGGGCCCCGCGCACCCCGTCGACCAGCGCCACGACCCGGCCGGCGACCCCGAGGGGAAGCCCGCCGGGGCCGGCGGTGCGATCCTCCGAGAGGTAGGCCCGGTTCGACCGGACCTCGACGAACAGTTCGACCGTCGGGGAGTCGAGGTCGACCGAAAGCTCCCGGTCGGCAAACCGGTCGAGGACCGCGCGGCCCAGGTCCCGGGCCAGCTCCTGGCTCGTGAACCGATGGCTCCCGGTCCGACGGGCCCGGATCGCGAACCGGTCCCCCCGGCCCAACCGGAGGTCGGCGAGCGCGAGGAGCCGGGCCTCGATGGCGGCCGGCTCGGCCGGCACCTCCTCGACCCGGCTCACCGAGGTGATGCCAAAGACCCGGCGGAGCGCGGGGATCGCCGGGGCCGCGTCCTCCACCTCCGCGTAGAGATGGCCGGCGTCCGACCGGAGCCGTCCGGAGATCCCGGCGGTCCGAAACTGCTCCAGGATGTTGTGCTGGAGCTGCCGCTCGAACTCCCGCCGGACCGGCGGCGACTTGAGCGCGAGTTCGCCGTAGCGGATGAGGATCGTGTCGACCATGAGGGAACCGTTATGATGGTGCCCCCGCTAAAGCGTTCTCCCCCCGGAACCCGTGAACTCTTCGTCCCCTTCCAGCCGGCCGCCTCCCGACCCGTGGTCCCGACTGGCCCCGCCGCTGGTCGACCGGCTCCTCGAGGCGTTCCGGGCCGAGTCCCTCCCGGTCGAGCGCCCGGTCCTGGAGAGCGCGCTCGACCGAACCGGGGGGGAGGGCTGGGATCTCGCCCTGGCGGTCCACCGCTGGGCCCGGACCGCCGGGCGGACGCCCCCCCGGCTCGCCGAGGATCTCGTGGCCCGGCTCCGCCCGGTGGCGCCGCCGCTCCGGAGCGCCGACGCCGCCCACGGCTACGTCAACCTGACCCTGGAGCCCGCGACCGTCGCGCGGGAGACACTGGAGACGGTCTTCCAGCGCTGGGAGCGCTACGGCCACTGGGAGCCGTCGTCCGCGAATGCCTGCGTCGAGCATACGAGCGCCAACCCGACCGGGGCGTTCCACGTCGGCCGGGTCCGCAACGCGATCATCGGTGACACCCTGGTCCGCGTCCTGAGGGCCCGCGGGATCCCGGCCGTCACCCAGTACTATGTGGACGACATGGGTCGGCAGGCCGCCATGATCACCTGGATCTGGTCCCGGTCTCCGGAGTCGTGGCCGCCCGAGATCCGGGCCGAAGCCCCGACGGTCGACCCGGCGGAGAAGGCCGACCGGCGCCTGGGCCGGCCCTACCCCGCCGTCAGCGAGTACCTGAAGAGCCACCCGGAGGCCCAGGCGGAGGTCGCGGCCATCGTGCAGGAGGTCGAACGGGGCCACCCGCCGCCCGACCACCGGGCCCGGATCTCAGAAATCCTCGACGGGATGCTCGCGTCGCTCGCCCGGATCGGCATCCGGTTCGACGAGCGGGTGTGGGAATCGTCCCTGCTGGAATCGGGCGCGGTCGGCGCGGTCATCGACCGCCTCCTCAAGGCCCCCCACGCGCGGGTCGAGGCGAACGGCGCCGCCGCGATCGATGCGACCGGCTATCGGCTTCCCAAGGAGGAGGCCAAGATCATCGTCCGGCGCGCGGACGGGACCAGCCTCTACGTGACGCGCGACGTCGCCTACCACCTCAGCAAGTTCGCCCGGTTCGAGCGGGTGATCGATGTCCTGGGTCAGGACCACCGGCTCCACGCCCAGACCCTCGACGCTCTGCTCGCCGAGATCGGGGAGCCCCGCCGCGCCGAGTATGTGATCTACCAGGACCTCACGGTGCCCGAAGGGGGACGGATGTCGACGCGCCGGGGGACCGGTGTCTGGCTGGACGACCTCCTGGACGAAGCGGTCCGCCGCGCCCGGGAGGAGGTCCGGAAGCGGCGGGACGACCTGTCGGACGCCGAGATCGGGGGGATCGCCGAGGCGGTCGGGACCAGCGCGGTCCGTTACCACATCCTCCGGGTGGCGCCGGAGAAGGCCGTCCTGTTCCGCTGGGAGGAGGCGCTGAGCTTTGAGGGAAGGGCGGCCCCGTTCCTCCAGTATGCCCACGCCCGGGCGGCGAGCCTCCTGCGCAAGGCCGGGCGCGAAGAGCCGCCGTACCCGTACGACCCGGCCCAGCTCGTTCACCCCGAGGAGCAGGCCCTCCTCCGCCGGATCCTCGCCCTGCCCGGACGGGTCGAGTATGTCGCCCGGACCAGCCATGTCCACGCGCTGGCGGGCTATGCCCACGACCTCGCCGACCAGTTCAACCGGTTCTACCACGCCGTCCCGGTCCTGACCGCCGGCCCCGAGCGGGAGAGCCGGATCGCGCTCGTCGCGGCGGCCCGACGGGCCCTGGAGACGGCCCTGGAGCTGATCGGCGTCACCCCCCTCGGGACGATGTAGCCCCCCGGACGGTCGGTGCCCCTGGACCGCAGGGTTGTAATACCCGAATCCCCGCTCTTCGCCGGGATCGACCGACACCATGGGCGCCTGGAAGGAGTTCAAGCAGTTTGCCTCGCGGGGCGATTTCATCTCGATGGCGGTCGCGTTCGTGATCGGTCTGCAGGTTTCCGCGATTGTGACCGCCCTGGTCGGTTCGGTGATCACCCCGCTCATCGGGACGGTCTTCCATACGAACTTTTCGAATGTCGGGAACGTGACGGTCCTCGGCAGCACCTTCACGTTCGGCCTCCTCATCCAGGCGATCCTGACGTTCCTCATCGTCCTGGTCGTCCTCTTCTTCGCCCTGGTCCGGCCGATGGAACAGCTCCGGGCCCGCCGCACCCCTCCCCCGTCGGCCGCTCCGCCCGAACCGACCCGGTCCTGCCCGTCCTGCTACTCGACGATCCACGCCCGGGCGACCCGGTGCGCCTTCTGCACGTCCACGGTCGCGCCGACCGTCGTGTGATTCCGATCCCGACCGGCCGGCCCGGGCCTCCGCCCGGCGTCGACCCGCCTACTGGATGGGGCCCAGGTCGAGTCGACGGAACCCCCAGGCGGCCGCCCCGAAGGCGACCAGGGCCAGTCCTCCGAGGACTCCCAGGGAGACCAGGTCGCCGCCGCCGAGGGTGCCCGCAAAGGCATCCCGGATCGTGTCGGCGGCATAGGTGAGCGGGTTGCCGTAGAAGATCGCGGCCAGGACCTTCGGCGTCGCCGAGGTGATCGGGTAGTAGACGGTCGACAGGAAGATCACGAACAGCTGGAGAAACGACTGGATCGTGAAGTAGGCGTTTGCCGAGCGCAGCCGGCTCCCGAGCGCGATCAGGAGCCCGGCGAAGAAGACGCTCCCGAGGGCGACCGTGAGGAGCACGGTCCCGATCGCCAGCGGCGAAAGGGAGGGGATCCCGATGAACGGGAGGCCGGCGAGGAGCATGACGCCGACGCCCACGAGGGCGAAGAGCAGCGTCGTCAGCACGAGACCGCCGAGGTACTCCGACCGACGGAACGGGCCGGAAAAGATCTGCTCGGTCATGGCCCACCGGCGATCGAGCCAGAACAGGTTCCCCGAGACGACGCCGCCGGTGATCATCTGGAAGGCGACCATGCCGGGGACCAGGAAGGAGGTGTAGGAGCCGCCGCCGGTGGCGCTGCTGGAGATGATCGTGCTGAACATCGTCCCCAGGACGATGATCGTGATCGCCGGCTGTCCGAACCGGATCAGCACCGTCAGCGGATCGAGGTTGGAGGCAAAGTTGCGGACGACCAGCCGGAGGACCGGCGGGATCGTCACGTCCCGGCCCCCGGAGTCGGGAGGCCCGGCGCGGTCTCCGGGGCCCCGGGCAGGTCCCCGATGAGGCCGAGGAACGCCCCCTCGAGGGTCGCCTCTTCGACCGATAGCCTCGAAAGCTCGAGCCCCTGGAGCTGGACCCACCGGGTCAGCCAGGGGAGGAGCTCCTCGGCGTGTTCGACCCGAAACCGGATCGAGGTTCCCGCCCCGACCGGGTCGGGCTCGGTCGTCGGGGAGCTGCCGCCGCGGCCCGCGAGCTCTCTTCCCAGCGCCGCGGTCAGGGTCGCCGGAAGCGGCTGCCGGAACGACATCGACACCTCCCGGGCCCCCGCGTAGCGGTGCTTGAGCTCCGCCGGGGTCGCGAGCGCCCGGAGCCGGCCCTGGTGCATCACCGCGACCCGGTCGCAGAGCAGGTCGGCCTCGTGGAGGATGTGGGTCGTGAAGACCATCGACAGTCCCGCCCGCGAGCGGCGTTTCAGGAACTCCAGGATCCGGCGGCGGGCGATCGCATCCAACCCGACCGTCGGCTCATCGAGGAACAGGATCTCCATGTCGTGCATGAGCTCCCGGGCCACCTGGAAGCGGCGGCGTTCCCCCCCCGAGAGCGCCCAGGGCTTGCGGTGCCGGGCGCCCTCGAGTTCGAAGAGTTCGATCATCTCCTCCGCCCGGCTCTTGGCGACCTCCCGGGGCACCCCCCAGAGGAATCCGTAGAGCGTCAGGTTCCGCTCGACCGTGACGAAGTCGAGCGACTCCGCCTGAAGCACCACGCCGAGCCGGGACCTCAGCGCCCGGCCCCCGGTCCGGATGTCCATCCCGAGGATGCGCGCCGTCCCTTCGGTCGGGGGCAGCAGGGTCGTGAACATCCGGACCGTGGTGGTCTTGCCGGCCCCGTTTCGTCCGAGCAGACCGAGCACCTCCCCCCGGTGGAGCTCCACGGAGAGGTGGCGGACGGCGTACCGCCCCGGGGCGTAGGCGTGGCCCAAGTCCAGGGCTTCGAGTACCACTTCAGATCCGGGCGTCATCGTTCGGGAGGCTCGCGGGGAGGGAGGTGCGGGCCTTGACCCTTCCCCTTCGCCGGCCCCTATACGACCGTCGGATCGATCCGTCGGGCTCCGCGGAACCCCCGGGCCCTCAAGCGGCAGGCGTCGCACCGTCCGCACGGGCGGGCGCCGCCGGCGTAGCAGCTCCAAGTGAGCTCCCACGGGACCCCGTACCGGTCGCCGAGCCGGACGATCTGGGCCTTCGACAACCGCACGAGCGGCGCCTCGACGCGGAATCGGGCCCCGCCCTCGACGCCGGCCCGGGTCGCCCGGGCCGCGAGCCGCTCGAAGGCCCGGAGGAACTCCGGCCGGCAGTCGGGGTAGCCCGAGTAGTCGATCGCGTTCGCGCCGAGGTAGAGATGGCGGAGGCCGTGGCCCTCGGCATACCCCAGCGCCAGGGCGAGCAGGAGAGTGTTGCGCGCGGGCACGTAGGTGGAGGGGATCCGTCGGCCGGAGCCGCCCGCCCGGGGGAGCCGGCGGGACGGGTCGGTGAGGGAGGAGCGGAGGAGCCCCCGGAGCGGCAGCCGGAGGACCGTGTGCGGCTCGACCCCGAAGTGGCGCGCCAGGCGTCGGGCGGCCCGGATCTCCCGGTCGTGCCGCTGGCCGTAGAGTACCGTGAGGGCATGGACCGGGGGATGGCGGTGCAGGGCGATGGCGAGGCACGTCGCCGAATCCATGCCGCCGGAGAGCAGCACGACGCTCCCCTCGGGAGGGCCGGCCCGGCCGCGGCTCAGTGGGGTCCCAGCAGCCACAGCCCCCCCAGCGCCATCAGGACCGACGAGAGCATCCCCAAGAAGTTCGTGCTCCCCTTGGTGAGGAGGCCGCGGTTCTCGAGAAGCTCCCCGAGGATGGAGTCGATCTGGCATCCCGCGAAACCGGCCACGGCGACCAGCCCGACGAATCGGCCGGGATCGGACAGCGGGCTCGCGAACGCGGCGAAGAGCCCGACCCCGAGGACCGCGGTGGCCAGCGAACCCACGAGCGCCCAGGCCTCGCCCGGCCCGGACACCCCCCCGTTGGTGCCCGGTTCGACCGGCCGCCCGGTGAGGAGGCTTCGGGCCGTTCCGGAGAGGACGCCGATCTCGCTCGCGAAGGTGTCCGAGGCCCCGAACGCGAGCGCGGCGGCGAAGAGGATCGCCCCGGACGACGGGGAGAGCACCGACGGGGCGAGCCCGATCAGGAGGGCGATCGCCGTCGGGATCAGGATGTGCGCGAGCACGTTGGAAATGCCCCGCTCGCCCCGGATCCCTTCCTGGACCTTGCGGGCGCTCTTCTGGTCGAACCCGACCCGCGTGGCCAGCGAGCTCGCCACGACGAACAGCACCAGGAGGGCCAGGTACGGAAATCCGGCGCTGATCACGATGACCGCCCCGAACCCCGCCGCGACCGCCCCCGCGGCCGGCGTCAGTGCCCGGCCCACGACGGCGAGGCCGGAAAGCACCAGGGTCGCGACGACCCCGATGGCCGCATCCAAGAGGGAAAGCACCACGGTGCCGGAAGCGAGTCCGAAATCGGGATAACCGTTCGCCCCGACCCGGCCGAGGACGACCGGCGGCCCGCGTCCGCGCCGGGGGCCGGGGCCGCCCCCCCGGGAAGGTGCCCGGGCCCTCCGGTCGGTGGACCGGTCGCTAGCCCCGGGCCAGGATCCGGAGGACCACGAGGAGGAAGGTGTCGGCCACCACGTCGGGAGTGGAGCCGGACGCGTTGAGCTCCCCGAGCCGGTCCTCCGCCCGGGGCCCCCCGGCGATGAATCCCGTCAGGAGGCCCAACGACTCGCCCGCAATCACGTCGAGCACCCGGTCCCCGACCATCGCCGAACGGTGGGGATCGAGATGGTGCTCTCGGAGCGCCTGTTCCAGGAGCCCGGTCCCGGGCTTGCGGCACCGGCAGCCATCCTCGGGCCGGTGCGGGCAGTAATAGAAGGCATCGACGTGGGCGCCCTCGCCGGCCAGCCGTTCGTTGAGGCGGGCATGGATGCGGGCGACCTGTTCGTGGGTGTAGAGGCCCCGGGCGATCCCGGACTGGTTGGTCACGCAGATGATCCGCAAGCCGTGGGCGCGGGCGAGCCGCAGGGCCGCGCCGACCCCCCGGAAGATCTCGAGCCGATCGGCATCGTCCAGATAGTTGAGATCGACGTTGAGGGTCCCGTCCCGGTCGACCAGGAGCGCCGGTTCCAGCGAGGGCATCTTCACCACCCGGGGACCGACCGGAGGGAGGGATAAGGCCTCGTCGCGATGCCGGGGCGATGGCGACCGACGAGGGCGACGACCGGTTCGACCGTCTCGATGCGGCCCTCGAGGCGGCGCTCACGCCCTTCCGGGAGCAATCCGGCCCGATCGTGCTCCTCTTCTCCGGGGGAATCGACTCGGCCCTCCTGGCCCATGCCCTCTCGGATACCGGCCGTCTTAGGCTCTGGACGATCGGGCTCGTCGGCAGTCCGGAGGAAGGGGTGGCCCGGTCGGCGGCCCGGGCGCTGGGGCTCTCCTGGGCGTTCGGGGCGATCGACCGGGGTTCGGTCGCCCGGGCGGTTGAACGCTGGGCGCCCGCGGGGAGCGGACTCCGCGGACCGTCCCGTTCGGTCGCCGTGGCGCTCGCGCTGGCGATCCAGTCGGCCCCCGCCGGACCGATCGTCACCGGCCAGGGCGCCGACGAGCTCTTCCTCGGCTACGCCCACTTCCGCGGGATCGACGCCGAGGCGGCGGCCGACCGGAGCCGATCGGACCTCGACCGCCTGGACCGCGAAGACGGCCCCTGGCTCGAGCGGATCGCGGGCGAGCTCGGCCGTTCGGTCGGTGCGCCGTTCACCCATCCGGCCGTCCGGGCGGCGGTCGAGCGGTGGAGCATCGCCGAGCGGATGCCCGGTCTGCTGACCAAACCGCTCCTGAGGGAGTGGGCCCGACGCCGGGGGGTGCCGGAACCGATCCTTGGACAGCCCAAGCGGGCGATCCAGTTCGGGACCGGAGTCGACCGCCTGCTCCGGGGCCTCGATCGGAACACGCCGGAGCTACCCTAATATACCGACCCCCGGGTTTCGCGGCATGGGCGGATCCCCCGAGAGCCTCTTCTGTCCGCTGGAGAGCCGGTACGGCCGTGCCCGGATCCGGGCGCTGTTCGATCGGGAGGCCCGGCTGCGGCGGAGCCTCCGGGTCGAGGCCGCCCTCGCCGCGGCCGAAGCGGAGCTCGGGATGATCCCGGTCGAGGCGGCCCAGGCGATCGGTCGGGCGGCCGAAGGGCCGGCGGTCACCCTCGAACGCGTGGACCACCTCGAGGCCGAGCTGAAGCACGATGTGATGGCCCTGACCCGGGCCCTCGCGGAGGCGGCCGGCCCGGCCGGCCGCTGGGTCCATTTCGGCGCGACCAGCGCCGACATCACCGATTCGGCGCTGGCGATGGAACTCGACGAGAGCCGCCGGATCCTGCGGGACGACCTGACCGCCCTGATCCGGGCCCTGGTCGACCAAGCGACCCGGCACCGGGCAACGCCCGAACTCGGCCGGACCCATGGGCAGTGGGCCGTCCCGCTCAGCTTCGGCTACAAGATGGCCGTCACGGCCGCCGAGTTCCTCCGCCACCGGGACCGGCTGGACGAACTCACCCCCCGGCTCGTGGTCGGCAAGATCTCCGGCGCGGTGGGGACGGGGGCCGGTTTCGGTGCCCGGGCGGTCGAGGTGGAGGAGCGCACCCTCGCCCGGCTGGGCCTCAGGGCCGACGAGGGCCCCACCCAGATCGTCGGCCGGGACCGGATCGCGGAGTTCACCAACTGGATGGCCCTCACCGCCGCCTCCCTCGAGCGGGTGGCGACCGAGATCCGCAACCTCCAGCGGACCGAGATCGGGGAGGTCGCCGAACCGTTCGACGAACGGCGCCAGGTCGGGTCGTCGACCATGGCCCAGAAGCGCAATCCGATGCTCTCGGAGAACGTGACCAGCCTCACCCGGCTCATCCGGGCCCTGGCCCTTCCGCCGCTCGAGAACATGGTCCAGTGGCACGAACGGGACCTCTCGAACTCCGCGAACGAGCGGATCGTCCTGCCGCACGGGATCCTGCTCCTGGACGACACGCTGGACAAGATGACCCGGGTCGTCGTCGGCCTGCACGTCGACGCGGGCCGGATGGCCTCCAACATCGCCGGCTCCCGGGGCGCGGCGATGACCGAGAGCCTGATGCTGGCCCTCACGACCCGGGGCCTCCCGAGATCGGAGGCCCACGAACTCCTGCGGAACCTCACCCGGGAGGGCGAGGGGCCGGCCCAGCTCGCCGAGCGGGCGGCGCAGGATCCCCGGGTCACCCGGCTGCTCTCCCCCGCGGAGATCGCCGACCAGCTCGACCCCGCCCGGTACGTCGAGGCGGCGGCGCTCAAGTGCGACCGGCTGGTGGCCCGCATCCGCCCCCGGTTGGAGGCATGACCGACTCGGGCTGGGCCATCACCATCGTCGTCCGGTGCGCCCAACCCGAACATGCCGAGTGGATCGCCCGAGCGCTGGCACCGGAGGCGGCCCGGGAGGTCCCGAGGACCCGGACCGAGCTCCGGCACCCGGAGCCCGGTCGACTGACACTCGAGATCGTGGCCCGGGACTCCGGGGCCGCCCGGGCGGCCCTCAATACATACCTGGGTTGGATCCAGCTGGCCGAGCGCTCCGTGGGGGTCGCGCTCGCCCACCCGCCCTGAGCCGGGCGGAGCAGGGGCGGCCCCGGGCCGACCGGGGCGGCGCCCTTGCCGAAGCGCTTATGTTCGGTGCCGGGTCTCGTCGGCTCGTGGCGATACCGGCGAAGATCCAGAACGACATCAAGCAGTTTCAACGGCTTCAGCAGGAGCTCGGGGCGGTCCAGCAGCAGCGGCTCCAGATGGACCTCAAGCTTCGGGAACTCACCCACACGCTGGAGGAGTTCCAGTCGGTCCCGGAGGAGGCGCCGATCTACCGGCCGATCGGCGGTCTCCTCGTCCGGGCGGCGAACAAGAAGGAGGTCCAGAGCCTGCTGTCGGACGACAAGGAGACCCTCGAGATCCGACTCAAGGCCGTCGAACGGCAGGAAAACCACCTGAAGGAGCGCTACACGACCATGCAGAAGGAGATCACCGAGGCGCTCCAGTCGGCCGGACTCGGCCTGGCCTCCGACACCCCGACGGCCTAACGGGTCGACTCAGCGGCTCCGCCGGATCAGCCGGTCGGAGATTTCCCGGACGAGCGGCTTCCGCGCGGCCGCAATCTGGGAGCTCCGGTCGAGTCGCCGGAGGGCGCGGCGCTCCAGCGCGGCGATCCGCATTTCGGAGTACGCCCGGCTGCCGGTCGATTCGATGACCGTCCGGGCCGCCGCAATCTCCGAGGGGGTCGCCGAGGGTCGGCCCAGGACCCGGGCGAGGGTCGCCCGGTCGTCCGGGCTCCCGCGTTGCCAGGCCCGGACCACGAGGAGGGTCCGCTTGCCCTCGATGAGGTCGTTCGCGCTCTTCTCCGGATCGTCGGGTGCGAACCCGGTGCCGAGCATGTCGTCCCTCAGCTGGAACGCGACCCCGAGATCGTCTCCGATCGCCCGGAGCTCCTCCAGGAGCGGGTCCCGGCCCCCGCCCAGGATGGCGCCGATCACCAAGGGGGAGCTCACCGAATAGACCGCCGATTTGAGCCGGTGGACCAGCAGGACATCGGACTCGGAGACCCGGTCGACCGGCCGGGCGCCGTTGCGGATGTCCATCAACTGCCCGTACGCGGTGAGCCGGGTCATCCGGACATATTCGGCGAGCCCGCGCAGCCGCCGGTCGGCCGTCGCCGGGCCCTCGAGGAGCGCCCGGACGGTGAACGGCTCCTCCAGGTCGCCGAGGGTGATCGCCAGCCCCCGCCCGAGGTCGTCCGGGTCGGCGGCCTCAAGCCCGTCCGTTCCGGGCGCCGCCAGGCGCCGATGCAGGGTCGGGCCGCCGCGACGCAATTCCGAGTGGTCGATGATATCGTCGTGGATCAGCATCCAGCTCTGGAAGTGCTCGAGCGCCTCGGCGGCGGGGAGGACCGGGCGAGGCGATCGGCCGGCGACCAGGTGGTAGCCGGCCAGGACGAGGAGCGCGCGGAACCGCTTCCCGCCCCGAAGCGTGAACTCGTCGAGGTGGTCCAAGTAGGTCCGCAACGACGCCGGAGCCGCCCGACGTTCGGTCCGGTACGATCGGTGGAGGCCACGTTCCAGGGTCGGAATCCACTGCCCCAGTTCGGCGAGGTTCATCGGTGGACGGGGGTATCGGGGCCATCGTATTAAGTTGCCGAACTCTAGAACTCCCGATGCTCGATGAGCGATTCGTGGGGGCCGCCCGGCGCCTCCTGGACGCCTTCGACCAGAGGCTCGTCGCGGCCCGGCCGGTCGGAGCCGCGCTGCTGGTGCGGACCCGGGAGGGGCTCCTCTTCATCTTCGCCCCATCGGCCACGGGAATCCCGCTCGAGCGCTGGACCGACTGGATCGGCGACGGGCAGCGGGAGGGAGCCACCGTGGTCATCCTCACCCCGGATCCGATCCCTCCGGAGATCCGACCCGCGATCGCCGCCCGGGGGGCCCGCCTCGTCGACGCCGAGCGGTTCCGATGGCTGATCCGCCAGTTCGATCTCGAATCCGAGTGGGCACCCTGGCTTCCGGACCGCTCCGAACCGGCCGGCGCCAGCCTGCCCACCGCCCGGGCCACCGTGGCCGGAGAGGAGAGGGCCGACCGCTGGCTCGCCTGGGGGGTTCCGGTGCTCGCCCTGCAGGTGTACGACCGGATCCTCGAAGAGAAGCCGGAGTACCGGCCCGCCCTCAACGGTCGGGGTTGGGCCCTCCTGGCCTTGGGTCGGGCGGGAGAAGCTCACGTCGCGTTTGCCCGGAGCCTGGAGTTGGAGCCCGAGGACCTCGATGCCCGGGTGGGGTTCGCCGCGGCCCGGGGAGCGGCCGGAGATCCCGACGGCGAGCAGGCGGAGTACCGCCGTCTCGTACAAACCTACCCGGACCGGGACGACCTGCGCGTGCACCTCGTCGTGGCCCTGGCGGCCGGCCGGGAGTGGGCCGCCGCATTGAAGGCGCTCGATGAGCGGCCGAGCCCATCTCGCCCGATCCCCGCGTTGGGGTACCTGCGAGCCGAACTGCTCGATCGGCTGGGCCGGAAGGCCGAGGCCGATCAGGAACGGGCCCGGGCGCTCCGGGATGGGCTGAGCCCCCAGGACGCCGCCGCCATCCAGGCGCAGATGGCCCCGGGAGCGGGCACCGTCTGAACCGGCGGCCCGGCCGACCCCCCAACCCCGGAATTCTCCCGCCGACGGGAATCGCAGATCCGGACCCCGCAAAGCTAAGGAGTGTCCGGGGAGGTTTCCTCGCCGATCATGCGGATTGTCTCTGTGCTCCCCAGCGCGACCGAGATTGTCTTCGCACTCGGACACGGCAGCGAACTGGTGGCGCGAAGCGAGGAGTGCGACTATCCTCCGGAGGTCCGGCGCCTCCCCGCGGTCATGCGTCCCCGGACCCGGGACTTCGAGCGGCCGTCCGCGGAGATCGACGCCCGGGTCCAGTCGGTCCGGGGCCGGAACGAGAGCCTCTACGAACTCGATATCCCGGCCCTCCGGCGGCTGAACCCCGACCTCCTGCTGACCCAGGACCTGTGCGGGGTCTGTTCGGTGACCGACGCCGAGGTGGCCTCGGCGTGTGCGACCGCGGGGATCGCCCCCCGCATCGTCTCGCTGTCGCCCCGGACGCTGGCCGACGTGGCCGCGAGCCTCGAAGAGGTCGCCCGAGCAATCGGAGACCCCGCGGCCGGGCGGGCGGTCACCGATCGATTCCGGGAGCGGATCCGGCCGACCGGACCGGACCCCCGGGAGGCCCGGGTGGCGATCGTCGAGTGGTTGGACCCACCGATCCTGGCCGGGCTCTGGGCTCCCGACCAGATCCGAAGCGCGGGAGGCATCCCCCTGGAGACCCGGCCGGGAGCGCCCGGCCAGCGGACCCGCTGGGCGGCCCTCGGCGAACTCCACCCCGATCTGGTGATCCTCTCCCCGTGCAGCTTCCCGATCGAGCGGACCCGCCGGGAGATCGCGTCGACCCCGGACGTCCGGGCGGCGCTCGGACGGATCCACCCGCGCGGAGGGATCTGGCTTGCGGACGAAGCGTACTTCAGCCGGCCCGGCCCCCGACTGGCCGATGGGGTGGACCTGATCCGTGCCCTGCTGACCGGTGCCCCGCCCTCGGGAGCGCTACCGGTCGAGCGGTGGCTCCCGGAAGCGCCGGTGCGGGGGATCCGATGAACGGCCCGAACCGGTTCGCCTACTCCTACACGACCAACCAGACGATCCCGGTCCCCGCCCCCGGTTTCCATACGAGCCGGGTCGAGCTCGAGCACATCCTCATCGCCTACGCGGTCCTCACGGTCGACCTGGCCATCATCCTGAATGGGGATGGGGCGCTTTCCCTGGCCGTCGCCAGCGGAGCGTACAGCATTTCGTTGGATGTGGTCCTCCTGGCGGCGGTCGCGGCGCTCACCGGCTTTTTGGCCCACGAGATGGCGCACAAGTACTACGCCCAGCGGCACGGTTTCTGGGCCGAGTTCAGGATGTCGCCGTTCGGGCTCATCTTCTCGCTGCTGACCGCCTTTGCCGGCTTCCTCTTCGCGGCGCCCGGAGCCACCGTGGTCCAGGGAATGGCCGATCTTCGCGCCTGGGGGCGCACGGCGCTTTCCGGGCCGGCCGCCAACCTCCTCTTTGCGGGCGGCTTCCTGGGCGGAACCTTCGCGGCCGCTATGCTGGGGTCGAGTTCGTTCTGGATCGGGGCCCTGGCACTGCTGACCTTCTTCAACGCCTGGTTCGCGGCCTTCAATCTGATCCCCTTCGGACCGCTCGACGGGGCGAAGGTCTGGCGGTGGAGCCGGCCGGTCTGGGCGGGTTCGATGGCGCTGAGCGGCGGTCTGGCCATTCTCGCCTTCGGCCTGACCAACTACGGATGGTTCCTCTCGGGCCGGTAGGGTTCCATGACGGATCGAGGGGTGTACGACCTGGGCCAAGGGCGGTTCATGCTGGACCTCGGCTTCCGCGGCTCGCCGGGCCTCATCGCCTCGTTCCTGCTCCCGGGCGAGGACGGTTGGACGGTCCTGGAGACCGGCCCCGCGACCTGCAAGGCCCGGTGGCTGGAGGGACTGGAGGCGGCCGGCATCGACCGGAGCGAGGTTCGCCGGGTCGCGGTCACCCATATCCACCTGGATCACGCCGGGGGGCTCGGTGCCCTCCTGACCGAGCTCCCCCGCGCCACCGCCTACGCCCATGTCCTCGGCCTCCCGCACCTGATCGACCCGACGCGGCTCGAAGCCAGCGCCCGCCTCGCGTGGGGACCGCAGATGGACGCTCTCTTCGGAGGAGTCACCCCGGTCCCGGCCGACCGGATCCGCCCGCTCACGGGGGGCGAACGTTGGCCCCTCCGGTCCGGCGGGCTCGAGGTCCTCGCGACGCCGGGCCACGCACGGCATCACCTCGCCTTCGTGGACACCGCCCTCTCGGCCGTCTTCACCGGGGATGCGGCCGGAGTTCGCCTGGGCACGAGCTGGCGGACCCGCCCGGCGGTCCCTCCTCCGGATCTGGACCTGGACCTGCTCTACGCGAGCCTCGACCGCATGCGGAGCACCCAGGTCCACCAGGTCGTCCGCAGCCACTTCGGACCCGATCCGGACGGGCTCCGGGCCCTGGCGGAGTACCGGTCGATCGTCGAAGAGTGGCGGGCGGTCGCCGGGGAGGCGTTCCGGGAGGCGCCCGATCCCGAACACATCGCCGACCGGCTCCGGGCCTACGAGGCCGACCGGGAGCGGGCGGCCGGCCACCCGCACCAGCCGGCCGACACCGGGGCCCAGTTCTCTGACTACGATCTCGCCGCCCGTGGGTTCCTTCGGTACTTTCAGACCCGCGACGTGCCGCGCTGATCCCGACGCGGTTGGGACGAAACGACCCGGGGGTCGGGGTCACCGACCGGTTCGACGAGGGTCACCAGGTTGGTCGGACGCCCTTCGACCGGGAATCCGGCGGTGAGCACGACCGGCCCCGGGGTCCGGAACTCCGACTCCGCCACCCGGTACGCCGCCCGACGGAGTTCGACGAGCCCGCCCTTCGTCTCGGGGGCCGGCCGACCGACCACCCCCCAGGTCAGGGCCAGATGCCGGAGCGTCTCGGGCCGCTGGGAGAGGGCGAGGATCGGGATGCGGGAGCGGAGGGCCGCGATCCGACGGGCGGTCCGTCCCGAATGGGTGGGCGCCACGATGGCCCGGGCGCCGACTCCTTCGGCGAGGTCGACCGCCGCCCGGGCCACCGCCCGCTCCGCGACCGACCGGTCGGCGGGAGGCATGGGATCGTCCCGGAACGCGGCCGAGACGATGGCGGGTTCGGTCGCCCGGGCGATCCGGTCCAGCCAGCCCACCGCCTCGGCGGGAAAGTCGCCGATCGCCGTCTCCTCGCTCAGCATCACTGCATCGGCCCCATCCAGCACCGCATTGGCCACGTCGGTCGCCTCGGCCCGGGTGGGGCGGGGAGCGTGGACCATGCTCATCAGCATCTGCGTGGCGACGATGGAGAACCGGCCGGCGCGATGGGCCGCGCGGATCATGCGCTTCTGCTCGAGCGCCAGTCGCTCGAGCGGGACCTCGATCCCGAGGTCGCCCCGGGCCACCATGATCCCGTCGGCGACCTCCAGGATCTCCTCGAGGTGATCGAGCGCCTCGGCCCGCTCGATCTTCGCGACGAGGCCGACCGCAGAGCCCCCGGGGTGCGCATCGAGCACTCGCCGGGCCAGCCGGACGTCGTGCCGGTCGCGCACGAAGGATAGACCGAGGAAGTCCATCCCGTGCTCGACCCCGACCGCGATATCGTGCCGGTCCTTGGCCGAGAGGACCGAAGTCCGGAGATGGGCGCGGGGAAAGTAGATCCCGGCGTGTTCGGAGACCACGCCTCCGTGCACGACACGGGTCGAAAGCTGTCGGGGGTGGACCTCCTCCACGGCCAGGTCGACCAGGCCGTCGCCGAGGATCACCGGGTCGCCGACCCGGGCCGCCTGAGAGATCCGCGGCACCTGGGCTCCGACGCGCGTCGCGTTGCCCGGGCGGTTCACCTCCGAGTCCAGGATCCATCGCTGGCCGGGGGTGAGGCGCACCGACCCGGACTGGATGATCCCGAGCCGGATCTTGGGTCCCTGGACATCCCCGAGGATGGCCACCTGCCGGCCCCGGGCTCGGCCGACCGACCGAACCCGCTTGAGATAGGCCGCATGCTCGTTGTCCGACCCATGGGAAAAGTTGATCCGGAACGCGTTGGCGCCGGCCCGGACCATTTGCTCCAGCGTGCCCAAACGGATGGAGCCCGGCCCGACCGTGGCCAGGATCTTGGTCCGCCGCATGCCGGCGGGATGGGGCAGCCCTACAAGAGCCGGCCCCCGGGGTTTCGGTGGCTCCACCATCCTCTTATTCCCGTGGCCCGGTTCGAGCAGCCTAGCCCCGTGGTGTAGTGGCCAAGCATGCTGGCCTTTGGAGCCGGCGACAGCGGTTCGAATCCGCTCGGGGCTATGCCCTACCGGGAACGAATCCCCCCGTTCAACGGGGGTGGCTGAGGACGATCCCTCCGGGTCGCCCCGAAGTGCGACCCTCGTCCGGCCGTCCCGCACCCGGTCGTCGTCGAGCCGGCCCCCGGCGCAGAAATGGCCCCACCGGGAACGGCTCATGCGGACCTTTCACCGGTTCGGCGGCTTTCCTCGACCCGACTCCGTTCGTTTCTCGGAAAGGGGACCGAGGAAGTCGGCGGGGATCCTCCCATGGCCGCGGGAGGCGCGCCCCTTGAGGGTCTCGAGGACGCCCTCGATCGCGCCCGTCCGACTGGTCCTCGGCCATGCTCCGCGGATCCAGCTTGGGCCCCGGAGACGACTTCGCCGAGAGGGTTCTGCCGGAAGGTCGCGCCTCCCCCACCGACTGCGCTCGGGGGCGTGGCCAAAGGGTCGGCGGGGGTCGGAACACCGGTGGGTGTCCCGACCCGACAGAAACCTGGATGGTCGCGGACCTGACCCGCGGGGATACGTCGTTGTCCCAGACTCGGATGCCGCACCGATCGGGACCGGCGAACATTCCGGCACGAAAAGGTCGGGGAGGCTACCGCTGCGGACACCGACGGACGCTACCGTCGGTGCCGGGTCGTCCATGGTGGGCGAAGGGACTACCCGCTCTCAGAGTCGAAGTCAGGGACGCCATGATCCGCAACGCCGAACCGGACCGGCGAGGAGCAGCGCGGCTCGAACCATGAAGAATCCGATGCTCGTTCGGCCTCCTCGAACGACGCCTCGGCCTTCACGCTGGACCGGAATCGGGCCTCTGACCGGGGAACGACCCGGAGGTACACACGCGCCGGGAGGCCACCCGTATGGAGCCCCAGAGGGCCAGCGCGGATACGGCGTAGAGCACCGCGCCGTAGGTCCCCAAGAAGTACTGAACCGGGGCGGAGAGCGACACCAGCGTGGCCCCGGAGACGAACACGGCAAGGACCAGGGGGATGATCGGCGTGCAGCACAAGGCATTGGGAATCACGCTCACGAGCAATGCCCCGACGGGGCCGCCCGCAGTTGACCGTTCCGTGGACCGGCACTCGGGGTGCCTCCACAGGTGGACGTTCAGGAGAAGGACCCAGGGCACCAGGATCCCCATGGTTCCCGCGAAGATCGCCTCCGCGGGGGTGAGGAACCGAAGGACCCAGAGTTGGTACGAGCCCAGGGTAAGCCCGGGAAGAAGGAGCGCATAGGAAACGCCGACCAGCGGAGCGGAGGTCAGGTAGATGATGAGATAGCTCGGGGACGAAAAGATCTCCCGAAGTGCCGGTGCCTCGGGAAACCATCTCCGAGTCTCGAGAGCGCCTTGCATTCGACTGCTCAGGACGTGACCGCCTGCTGCAATGCACTTGAAAACGAACCGGAAAGGCCCGTACCGCTCGAGACGATGATTCCCGTGGAGCTGATGACATAGTACACGTCGAGATACCCGTTCGGGTTGTAGGCAGTGGTTCCTTGCTGGGAACCCACTCCCAAGACCCAGCCGGATTGACCCGTGTATCCGTTCTGAGCAGCGAATGAACGTAAGGACTCAGCTTGCTGGCCCGGCTGACGGAGGACCTGCCCCGGCCTGAGGGAGCGCGCCGAGTCTGTCCGCCATCACTTCCCAGAACCTTCGCTCTCGCTTCGCGCACGTCCGCCACACTGTC
>DAHXNZ010000024.1 GCA_027365105.1 Thermoplasmata archaeon | reverse complement strand
CGGCACTCTTTCGGCTGATGTCCAACCCCACAAAGGTCTCTGCTTCCATGCGGCGTCCCCGAGGGGAGGAGAAGGGACGCCGCAGATGGGATTTGCCTCGCATCGAGCGAAGGCTATCATGTCCTCAAAGTTGTTGCTCTCCTCCTCTGGTAGTTCGCCGCCGAGTCCCGTGATGTGAGGAGGAAGGGCACGGAGATCATGGGAGCCTCCTGGGCATCGCCGCCCTCCCAATGAGCTTGCCGGTAAGTTCCTCGCGAGACGGCAGCTCCGTGCGCTTCGCGGCCCGGCGTGCCAGTTGCGTCCGTTTTCGCTCATAGAGCGACAGGCTCCCCTTCTCGTAGAGGTGGCCCGTCTTCCACAGCCCGCAGACGGTGAACGCGAGGCAGTGTGCCACCGCCATCCACGGCGTGAGGTACGTGAAACATCTTCCCGCGGTTCAGGTCGCGAGAATCAGCGAGCGAGCACTCCGGCGTAACCGAAGGGATGGTTCGGGTCCACCGCTGGGAGCTGAGCGCTCGCGGAGCTCCCTTTGCCTGGGCGGCTTATAATAAATCTAAATATGTCTATTTCTTGATAAGTTAATATGGCGCTGACCAAGGCCGACACGACCGCCGGGTTCCGGCCCGATATCCGCAGCGCCGAGGATACCGGCCGGCCGGCCGTCGATTGCCTGCGCTGGGATGGCATACTCGAGACGCGGTTGCTGTCTCCGAAGCTTCATGAGCTTCTCCTGGGGATGGCTCGGGTCCGGAATGCCGTGAGCAGCTTCCGGCTCGAGGGCGAGCCGGTCGAACGCCACCGGGCCCGAGAGCTCCTCGAGGGCCGGACCCCCGCTTCCCCGTCGGAACTCGGAGTCCTGCGATTGGCGGGGGCCTACTCAGAACTGGCAAAACGGAACCTGCCCAAATTCAGTGTCGAGGGCCTCTGTTCGCTGCACCGGGAACTCTTCCGGGATGTCCTCCAGCCCGAATGGGTCGGGGTCCTGAAGACCCAACCGAACTTCATCGTCAATACCGGCTCGGATACCCTTCGATTCACCCCCACACCGCCCGAGAGAACCCGGGCCGAGTTGGAGGCGCTGTTCGAGTGGTACCGGGAGAATCGCTTCGGGCACCTCCCCCCTGTCGTTGCCGCCGTGTTCTTTGCCGAGTTCCAGGCCATCCACCCGTTCATGGATGGAAATGGTCGGGTCGGCCGGTTGTTGAACATCGCCCTCCTGGTGGATCTCGGTTGTACGAGGGCCCCGCTGATTCCCCTCGACACCCGACTCTTCCGAACGAGCGATCAGTACTACGACTTTCTGGCGACGACCAATGCTGGACAGAGCTACTCGCTCTGGACTCGATACTTCGTGGGCGAAATCGCCTCCGCCTACAGGGTGGCGGCGAAGCAGGCGAACCTGGGGCCGCTGGTCTCCAACTACTCCCGCGAGAGCACCCGGGCTCTGCTCCATTGGGTGCTCTCGGGGGACGGCGGATGGTTCAGTCGAAGCGAGTACCCGAATCCGAAGAAGTACAGCCCGCCCGCCCTCTGGAGCGCGCTTGACGAACTGGTTCGAACCGGCCTCCTCGAGGCTCGGGGGGAACGCCGGGGGCGACGGTACCGCCTGAAGTCGAAGTTCCTCGCCGACGTCTACGCGCGATGATTCTGATGGAGTCGCCGTGCCTCCGAATGCCGGAGGGGACGCAGGGTACGGACGTTCGAACTTCGGAGGGCGGGCGGTCCCCGGGTGGCGGACCCCGGACATCCCGGCCGATCCGGAGGAAAGGCCGCCCGCGAGACCGTGCGCTAGACTTAACGTAGGTTCGCTCCCTTCGCGCGACCGACATGGGGCGGGGGCGCTGCTCGGGCGGGACCGGTTCCGCCGAGCCCCGGAAGCGAAGCAACCCTGAGACCGGGTTGAAGCTTGGGGAGGCCTGAGATGGAGACTCCTCCCACCACCATCGTCCACGCGGTGATGCTCCCGGTCGGGTCCGACCACTCCCTCCCGGTGGGTCTCTGGGGGGAGACCGTCCGGGTCGGGGACGGGGTCCCGCCGGGCCCCTCGCCGAAAAAGGAACGGGGACGACTCCGGCGCCACCCGCGGGCTTCGCCCGCGGCCCGGCTGCTCCAGTCCTTGGAGACCCTCGCCCTGGAAACCGGGGAGCCTCTCCCCTCGGGGGGAGCCGAGGAACCGCTCCTTCCGACATTCCTACCCACCGCCCTCGGCCGGCCCCTGGGAAGTTGGGAACCCGTCCCCGAGACGGCCGGACCCGTCACGCTCCAGCCTTGGGGGGTGAGCGCCATCGGTTGGCCCTTCCATCGGGCCGTTCCGTTCTTGGCTGCCCTTCCCCCGGAGCCCGAGTCGGCCTCGGTCAAGCTCGGCGTCTCGGTCCGCTACCTCTCCGACGTGGCCCGCTTCTCCCTCAGCCTGGTTTCCCGTCAACGGTTCCTGCCCGCCATGGAGTCGGTCGACGGCACGGCGCAGGCTCGATGGAGGGCGGTCCTCACCACGGATGAGGATCTGGCCGAGGAACAGCGGCTTCTCAACTCCTTCCCGTTCTCGCTGGAGGCCGCGCTCCCGCCCCGCGAGGTGGCCGCGCCGAGGGAACGGGGGGTCGCCCTGGTGAACTCCGCCGTGGACGGGCTCGTCCGCGGGTGGCTCACTGAGACGGGGGGCCTCCCCCCGGCGCGGGCGCTCCCGGAGGATCGCTGGATGAAGGCCCTCGGGACCGAGGACGGCTCGTTCTCCGCGCCCTCGGCCGCCGTCCAGGAGATCGCCAACGCGCTGTCGACGTGGAGCGCGCCCCTGACCTCTCCCGCGGGCCAGGGATCCCGGGTCTGCTTCCGGCTGGACCCGCCCGGGCGCGAGGAGGACACCCAGGCGAGGGCGATGTTCGAGGTTCCGGATGGGAAGTGGTGGCTCCGGATCTTCCTTCAGGACCGCTCCGACCCATCGTTGCTGATTCCGGCCCGGGTACTCTTCGATTCCCCGGACGGATTCGTGGAACGGGCCGGGAGGAGGATCGTCTCCCACCAGGAACAGCTGCTGGCCGACCTGGCCCGCGCCTCCCGGCTGTATCCTCCTCTCGGCCGGATCCTGAACTCCCCGCGACCGGAGGCCTGCTCCCTCACCATCGCCGAAGCCTACACGTTCCTCCGGGAGGCGGGTCCCGTGCTCTCGGAAGGAGGGTATGGGGTGCTGGCCCCCCCATGGTGGACGCGCCCGAAGCCCTTGGGGGCGAGGATCAAGGTGTTCCCGGAGATCGAGGGCTCGAGTCTCTTCGGCCTGAACTCGCTGGTCCGCTTCGAGTTTGAGGTGGCGATGGGAGGGACCCCCCTTTCCCGGGAGGAGTTGGAGAGCCTGGCCGCCCTCAAGGTGCCCCTCGTGCGCCTGCGCGGGCAGTGGGTCGAGGTTCGGCACGACGACCTCCAGATGGCCCTGCGGGCCCTCCAGGAACGGCGCAATCGAGGGTCGATGCCGCTGGGCGAGGCCCTGCGGGCGATCTCGGGGGGCTCGGTGGAGGGCCTGGAGGTCATGGAGTTCACGGCCACCGGCTGGATCGACCAGCTGCTCCGAGGGCTCTCGGGGGACGAGAAGATCGAGGAGGTCCAGGTCCCGGCCGGATTCTCCGGGGAGCTGCGGCCCTACCAGTCGCGCGGGGTCGGCTGGCTCGCCTTCCTCCGGCGCTTCGGCCTGGGGGCGTGTCTCGCGGACGACATGGGCTTGGGGAAGACCGTGCAGGCGCTGGCCCATCTTCTGCGCGTGCGCTCCACGGAGCCGGAGGCCCTGCCCTCCCTGCTCGTCTGTCCCACCAGCGTGATCACGAACTGGGTGCGGGAGGCGGAGCGCTTCACTCCCGGGCTCAAGCTCGTCGTCCACCATGGGCTGGACCGGGCGCGACGTGCCCGGAAGGATTGGCCGGCACCGGCGGAGCTCGTGGTCACGAGCTACAGCGTCTTTTGGAGGGACCAGAAGCTCCTCACGGGCCGGGAGTGGGACACGGTCCTCCTGGACGAGGCGCAGAACATCAAGAACCCCGACTCCCGGGCCGCCCAGACGGCGCGGAAGGTGAAGGCCCGGCATCGGATCGCCCTCACGGGAACCCCGATCGAGAACCGGCTCACCGAGCTGTGGAGCATCATGGAGTTCCTGAACGGGGGATTCCTGGGTTCCCTCGACGCGTTCCAGCACGGGTTCGCCTACCCCATCGAACGGGAAGGCGACGGGCTCCGGCAGCAGGCCCTGCGCAACCTGGTGCGTCCGTTCGTGCTGCGCCGCGTCAAGACGGATCCGAAGATCGCCCCCGATCTGCCGGAGAAGGCGGAACTGAAGGTCCTCTGCCCGCTCACGAAGGAACAGGCGACCCTCTACCAGGCGACGGTCACGAACATGCTGGCGGACATCGAGACCGCCGAGGGGATGCAGCGGCGCGGACTGGTCCTCGCCGCCCTGACCAAGCTGAAGCAGATCTGCAACCATCCCGCGCTCTTCCTGCACGACCGCAGCGCGGTGGAGGGCCGTTCGGGCAAGCTCACCCGGTTGGAGGAGATGTTGGGGGAGGCCCTGGAGGAGAAGGATCGCTGCCTCATCTTCACGCAGTACACCGAGATGGGGGAGATGCTCCGTCGGCGACTCGTGGAGGTCTTCGGGATCGACGTGCCGTTCCTCCACGGTTCGCTGGGACGCAAGGAACGGGACCGCCTGGTCCAGTCGTTCCAGTCGGACGGCGGCCCTCCGATCTTCCTCCTGTCGTTGAGGGCGGGGGGGACCGGGCTCAATCTGACAGCGGCAAACCGGGTCTTCCACTTCGACCGGTGGTGGAATCCGGCGGTGGAGAACCAGGCCACCGACCGGGCGTTCCGCATCGGGCAGCACCGCAACGTCATGATGCACAAGTTCGTGGTCGCGGGCACCCTGGAAGAGCGGATCGACCTGCTGATGGAGCGCAAGCGCGGGCTGGCCGAGCAGATGTTCTCGGCCGGCGAGGGCATCCTCACCGAGATGAGCACCGCCCAGCTGCGCGATCTTTTCACCCTCCGCACGGAGGCGGTCCCCCGCGAATACGAAGCGCCCCTCCCTCGGGGGCGCGGGGGCTGAGACGATGGGGTGGAGCGACTTTCCCCGGAGGACCCCGATCCCGGTCCGGGGCGGAATCCAGGTGCGCTCGCAGCGGGGCAAGTTCGGCTCGACCTGGTGGGGGAAGCGGTGGATCGAGGTGCTCGAAGGGTTCGGTTGGACCGCCCGTCTCGAACGCGGACGCCGCTATGCCCGATCGGGACAGGTGATGGACTTCCGCCTCTCCCAGGGCGAGGTGGAGGCCAAGGTCCAGGGCGCCCGGCCCCAGCCGTACCGGGTCCGGATCGCCCTCGCTCCGCTCTCCGAACGCGCGTGGAAGCTGGTGACCGCGGCCCTGGCCTCCCGGGCGGCCTTCACCGCCCAACTGTTGGCCGGGGAGATGCCCGCCGAAGTCGAAGAGGCCTTCACGGCGGCGAAGGCCCACCTCTTCCCCGACAGCGACCGGGAGTTCAAGGCCGAGTGCAACTGTCCGGACTGGGCCAACCCCTGCAAGCACATCGCGGCCCTGCACTACGTCCTGGGGGAGGCGTTCGACCGCGATCCGTTCCTGCTCTTTGCGCTTCGGGGCCGGCCGCGGGAAACGCTCCTGGCCGACCTGAGGAACTCGCGCTCGCGGGTCGCCGGGAAGCCGTCCCCTCCCCTCCGAACGCGAGCGGCGGCCCGCGCCGCCCGCCCCAAGCTCCCGACCGACCCGGTCGCCTTCTGGGGACCGGCGGGGGGTCCGTCGGCCCGACGGGCCCTCGGAGAGCGGGCGAAGGTCCCCCACGCGTTGTTGCGCACCCTGGGCACACCGGCCTTCCTGCGCGGACGCGAGGACCTTCAGGCGCGGTTGGAAGGCGTCTACGATGTGGTGAGTGCGCGCGCGCTCCTGGCCGCCAAGGGAGGGCCGGAAGGAACCCCGCGTCCGGGGCGGCCCAAGGGACGCCGGCCCGTCCCGAACTGAGGGTGGACCCGGTCCATGGGCCGGGTCCGGGCCCACGGACATCGCCCCGGGGGGGGTGGCCGGGGTCCCTCTTCCGGCGCGGACCCGGCCCCGGGGGCGGGCCGGGGGTCGGGTCCCCGTCCAGTGGGTCCCGGGGGTCCGTTCGGCCGGTGCGGCGCGGGCTCCGGCCCCGTAAACTCGGGTTGACTTCCGCTACATGTAGTCTTCCGGGCGATGACCGTTCGCCATGTCCGCAACCGAAGTCACGACCGGGGCCGTCTCGCAAGCCACCGCCGGGACCGTCTCGCATCCGAAGTACTCGATGGGGCTGCTCATGTTCACCATGATCAGTATCGGGATCCTGATCAGCATCCGGAACTTCCCGACGATGGCGCTCGTTGGATGGGGTGGCGTCACCTTCAACATCCTCGCCGCGGTCATGTACCTGATCCCCGCCGCGTTCGTCGCGGCCGAGCTCGCGACCGGCTGGCCCGAGGAGGGGGGGATCTACGCGTGGGCCAAGCACGCGTTCGGGGAGCATTGGGGCTTCACCGCGGTCTGGCTCCAATGGTTCCAGCTCACGATCGGATTCATCGGGATCCTCGCCTTCATCGGCGGGACGTTCGGCTACCTCTTCGCGCCCTCGCTCGCCGACAACAAGCTCTGGGTCTTCCTGGTCATCCTGGTCGTCTGGTGGGCGGCGACGTTCGTCAACCTGCGCGGGATGAAGACCTACGCGCGCTACACCTCGTGGTTCACCCTCGTCGGCGTCATCGTGCCGATCGTCGTCCTCATCGGGGGCGGCCTGTGGTGGGTGGCGGCCGGGCACGCGACCCTCATCCCCGTCATCCCGAGCGCCGCGTCGTTGGTCCCCAGCCTCTCCAACGTGAACGACTTCGTGCTCCTTGTGACCTTCGTCTTCTTCTGGCTGGGCATCGAGGTCTCCGCGACCCACGTCAACGATCTCAAGAACCCGGGCCGCAACTACCCGCTCTCCATCCTCTTCGTGGCGCTCTTCGGGGCCGCGACGATCCTGCTTGGCGGGCTCGTGGTCGCCTGGACCGTCCCGGTCGCGAACCTGAGCCTTATCGCCGGCATCCAGCAGACCTACGCGACGATCTTTGGGGCCAACCTGGGCTGGCTCGTCACCGGCCTCGGGGTCCTCGTGGTCATCGGGGCGATCGCGGAGGTGCTGGCCTGGGTCTACGGGCCGATCCGGGGGATCAGCGTCGCGGCCCGGAACGGCTCGCTGCCGAAGGTATTCCAGGCGACGAACCGTCAGGGCATCCCGACGGCCCTCATGATCCTGCAGGGGATCATCGTCTCGATCTTCGGCGTGATCTTCCTCGTCCTGCCAGGGGACGTCAACTCGTCCTTCTGGGAGCTCTTTGCGCTCGCCACCACCGTCTACCTGGTGATGTACTTCATCATGTACGCCGCCGCGATCAAGCTCCGGTACTCGGAACCCCACACGCCCCGGCCCTTCCGGATTCCAGGCGGAAAGCTGGGCATGTGGCTCCTGGCCGGCTGGGGGTTCGCCTCGATGGGGTTCGTCTTCGTCATCGCGATGGTGCCGCCCACCCAGATCCCCGAGGGCACGCCCCTGACCTACTGCTCTTTGAGTGGTAATGCTCATATCTAGCTGCGCTATCCCCTGTTGTGTCGCGCAGGAAGGGGAACGGTCGAAGGCTTCTATCTGGCCGAAGACGTCACCGTCGTTCGGTGTCCGATCGCGAGGAGCGACGGAGGCTGGCGTATCGTTGGCTTCGGCGCGGGGTCTCCAAGGCCGAGGTGGCCCGTCGTCTCGGGGTTGCCTGGCGAACCGTCTGGGTCTGGGACAAGCGACGGCTCGCCGAAGGTCCTCGGTCGTGGCGCGAGCACAAACACCCCGGACCCGCTCGTCGGCTGACCGTGGAACAACGGAAGAAGCTCCAGAAGATTCTCCTCGAAGGAGCGCGCACTCACGGCTACGAGACCGACCTCTGGACACTGAAACGGATGGCCGAGGTCATCCAGGACGAATTCGGGGTGGAGTATACCGAGTCGGGAGCGTGGCGGCTGCTGCGGGACATGGGGTTCTCGGCGCAGGTCCCCCTCCCTCGAGCCTTGGAGCGGGACGAGGCGTACATCCGGAAGTGGACGAAGGAGGAGTGGCCGAGGATTCAGGCTCGGGCTCGTCGGACGGGAGCCACGATCCTGTTCCTGGACGAGAGCTGTCAGCAGTCGTTCCCGAACGTACGGTGGACCTGGGCTCCCCAAGGCAGTCGCCCGGAGATGCGGTATCGGCAGGGGAATCGCCTGAAGCTCAACCTGATCTCGGCGGTGAGTCCCGATGGGGCGCTCTTCTTCGACATCCACGAGGAGAGCATTGACGGGACCCGGGTCCTGTGGTTCTTGGAGAAGCTGCTGACCGAGGTGCCCGGCCGCGTGATGGTGATCTGGGACAATGGGACCATCCACCGACGGAAGGACGTGAAGGTCTTCCTGTGGGAGCACCGGAAGCGTCTGGAGACGCGACGGTTCCCGCCGTATGCACCGGAACTGGATCCGGATGAACAGGTGTGGACGGTGCTGAAGCACCAGCGGTTGGCGAATTGGTGTCCGAAGACCGGTGAGGAGATCCGGGCGGGTGTGGAACGGGAACTACGGTGGATGCAAGGTCATCCCGAAGCCGTGGCGTCGTTCATTCGCCACTCGGAACTCCCGCTACCGCCACTCCCCTGAACGGTCGAGACCGACCGGAACGTTTCAGAGCAAAGCGCAATATGAGCTCTTCATGGTCGTGGGCACCGCCGTGATCGTGGCGATCCCGTTCATCATCTACGCGTTCCGCCGGCCGAGCTGGAAGTCGGGACCGACGGCCGGGCCGCCGTCGGTGGAACCCGCGGCCGCCCCGGCGGGCCCGGCCTCGGAGGCGCAACGCTGATGCCGCCGAACCGAGCCGCCCAGCCCGCGCGCCCCGACACGAAGGCGATGTCGGTCGAGGCGCTGTTCTTGGGCCCCCAGTCGGAGAACCGCGAGTTCTTCCGGTCGATGCTCGACTTCCTCATCGACGAGCACCTGCACTGGCGCCGGGACTTCCACCCGAGGGATGCGCCGATCGTCTCGCCCGACGAGATGCGCCGGGCCGGCTTCCTCGCCACCCAGGACCGCATGCGTTCGGTCCTCCTCGACCTCTCGGCCCGGCTCAAGGACACCTCCACCCCCTGGTTCTCGACCCGGTATCTCGGCCACATGAACTCCGACACCCTGATGGTCTCGAGCCTCGCCCAGATGGCGACGACGCTCTACAATCCGAACAACGTGACCTACGAGTCGTCGATGGCCACCTCCCCGATGGAGATCGAGTGCGGACAGGACTTCGCCCGGCTCGTGGGGTTCGATCCGAAGAGCTCCTGGGGCCACGTGACGGCCGACGGGACGATTGCGAACTACGAGGCGCTCTGGCTCGCGCGCAACCTCAAGTCCTTCCCGCTCGCCGTGCACGAGGTGGCCCCGGCGCTGGTGAAGGGGAAGACCCCCTGGGCGCTCCTCAACCTCGCCCCCGCCGACACCCTCGACCTGCTCGACGCGACGAAGAAGGCCGATCAGTTCCCGAAGGCGCTGCGCGCCTCGGCCCGGGGTGCGGGCCTCACGCGCTCGAACCTCGGGAAACTGCTCGTCCCCTCGACCCGCCACTACTCGTGGGAGAAGGCCGCCGACCTCCTCGGCCTCGGCGTGGACCAGGTCGTGAGCGTGCCGGTGACCGACCGGTTCCGGATGGACATGGATCGCCTGCGCGAGACGATTGACGCCTTCGCCCGGACGGAGACGCCCGTCCTGGCCGTCGTCGGCGTCGTCGGGACCACGGAAGAAGGGGCGGTCGACCAGATCGACCAGCTCGTCCGGCTTCGATCGGAGTTTGCCCGTGCCGGGGTGTCGTTCTACCTCCACGTCGACGCGGCGTTCGGGGGCTACGGGGCCGCGCTGTTCCGGGATGCGGACAGCCGGTTCCTCGAGTACAACGCGCTGCAGACCCAGCTCGCCGGGCTCGGGCTCGAGCGCGGGGGCCCGGGGGTGCCGAGCCGCGAGGTCTGGGCCGCCTACCGGGCGCTCGCCGACGTCGACTCCGTGACGATCGATCCGCACAAGATGGGCTACGTGCCGTACTCGGCCGGGGGGATCGCGTTGCGCGACCGGCGGATCCTCGGCCTGGTCTCATACTCGGCGGCCTACGTCTTCGACTCGGCGAATCCGCTCGACATGAACCTCGGCAGCGTCATCCTGGAAGGCTCCAAGGCCGGCGCGATGGCCGCCTCCGTCTGGGCGGCCCACCGGCTCGTCCCCCTCGACCTGCGCGGCTACGGCCAGATCGTCGCCCGCAGCATCGGGGGAGCGTACCACTTCGTCCGGACGCTCGAGTCGATGCGCGAGTTCACCGCCGGGGGCCGGACGATCATCTGCGAGCCGCTGCTCGCCCGCCCCGACTACAACGTGGTCTGCATGGCCTTCAATTTCAAGGGCAACTCGAGCCTGAGCGAGATGAACCGCCTCAACGAGGCCATCTACCACGCCTCCTCCTACGAATCCGGACCGCTCTACAACGACGAGTGGATCACGTCGCACACGGTGCTGGAGAAGGGACTCTACGGGGACGCGCCGAAGCGCTTCCTGGAGCGGCTCGGGATCGGGGCCAAGGAGTGGGAGAAAGTCGAGGCGGTCAACGTCCTGCGGTCGGTCGTGATGCACCCCTGGATCGCCAACAACAGCACCTACCCCGAGCGATGGGAGTCCTACCTGTCGATCATGCAGAAGGACATCGATCGCATCGTGGCGGCCGGAGCCTTCCCGGAGAAGTAGGGGTCCGGGCGAGCCCGGGCGCCTCCCGACGCGGCGCCGGGGCCCATCCCAACCCCCGTCGGGCCCGGGAAGAACCGGCGTTCCCACCCCGCGGGAACTCGTCGGACGCCGCGGGGCGGTTCAGCGGACCCGGCGAGCCCGATGTCGGCGGGGCCGGAGGAGGCGGCGTAGCCGCTCCGAGGCCTCGGCGCCGACCACCGGGAGCCCGGGGGCATCGAGCTTGCCGATCTGGCGCAGCGCGGAGGCCTGGTCCCAGTAGATGTGCTCAAAGTCGATGCGCCCGTCCTTAACGCCGACGATCGCGACCGTGGGCAGGGAGACCGGCCGGCCGGTGGGGGCGATCCCCGGGAAGATGAAGTCCATCACCCGGTCGTGGGTGAACTCCAGGATGAACTCGTCCACGACCCGGTCCGGGGTGACGGTCCGGGAGAGGAGATCGAGCCGGATATCGTCGGGAAGGTGGGGGATGAAATGGTCGGTGTAGAACGCCCGGATCTCCGCCCGGGTCGCCCCCCCGGCGAGGGTGGGGAGGTGGAGGTTGTGGGGGCGCGCGGTCATGGTGCGCATCGTCGCGTCGACGTCATGGGCCGCGAACTCGGCGTTCGTGTGGGCCTCCCAGGCCAGGGCCGCGGAGGCGGGTCGGGAGCGCGGGGCTCGGGGGCGTCGACGACGGGCCGTTCGCGGAGCGCTTCGGGGCATGGGTCCTGAAGGGTGCCCCCGTCCAAGAAGGTTCGCCCGCCTACCACTGGACCGGCCGGTCCGGCTGACTACGGATCACGGGGGCGTCGACCCCCCGGGCCCGGAGCAGCGCTTCGTAGCGCTCCGGGGTCTGGCTGGTGTGCACCGGCAGGATGCGGCGGGGGGAGGCGCGTCGGATGAACTCCAGGAGCTCGTCCTGGGTCGCATGGCCGCTCGCGTGGTGGCCGACGTCGTCGGGGTGGTCGAAGCTCAGCCGCCCCGGCTTCCCGGGCTCCGGGTCGGCCAGGTAGCGGAAGCCGACCTGGTGCATCTGGGCCCAGCGGATCCACGCCTGGAGCCGCTGGAAGTCGAACTCCTGCTCCTCCCCGTGGGCCTCGCTGGACGAGTAGAGCCACAGGCCTCCCTGGGTCGCCCCACGGAGATCGATGAGGTCGTTGCAGTCGAAGAAACTGAAGCAGAGGAGGTAGCGGCCCGGGGCGCGGACGATCTCCTCCGGCTCCAGGAAGGCGGCGCCGTAGGCATCGAGGACCCGGCGCAGCCAGGGGGAGGCCCGGGTCGACGGCTCCCGGAGGATCCGCATCCCACCGGGGGCGAGGTCGGTTTCGATCGACGGGTCCGAGGCGTGGAGGAGGTGGAGGAGATAGGCGTCCTTCGGGGTCACGACGAGCGCCCGGCCGGTCTCGAGCGCGATCCGACGGAACCGGCGCAGCCGCTCGACGTTCCGGGGGCCGAAGTCGGCGACGACGAACCGTCCTGCATACTCCTCGACCCGGGCCTTGCAGTTGCGTTCGACGTCGTCTTCGGAGATCCGGGCCTGCGCCGGGGCGTCGTCTCGGGCGGTGAGCCGGGTCCCCTCGACGATCAGGAGTTCGGGCGGCCGGGCCTCGAGCGCCCGGACGAACGCTTCGGTCTCCTTCCCCTTCTCGCCGTGGAAGCGCAAGTCGCCCGAGTAGGCGACCGGGCCGCCGTCGGCCTCGAGCACGTAGGCCATCGCCCCGTAGACCGAGTGGTCGACCGGGTAGGCGGAATACCGCAGATCCTCCCCAAGCCGGTTCGGGGCTGCGGAGATCGAGCGGGGCTCGAACCGGGTGGAACCGCCCGAGGAGTACGGGGAGCTCTCGAGGAGGTCGCGCAGTGCGGTCGGCGCCTCGCCGATGAGCCGGAACTCCCGGCTCTCCTTCGGCGCCGAATGGTCGGTCGCGAGGAGCCGCCCGCCCGACTCCGGGGCCGGCTGCCGGCGCCCCAGGTAGGTCACCTCGGAGGAGACGTCCGACTTTCCGGACTCCTGCCAGGAACGGAGGAGCGCGACGGTCGTCGGCGAGGCAACGACCGGGATCTCGGGGTCGAGGAACGCCATCGCGCCGCAGTGGTCGAGGTGCCCGTGGGTCAAGAGCAGGGCATCGAGTCGACCCCCGGGCCACCCGGCGTCGGCGTCCGGGTAGTCCATCGGCGGCAGGAGATCCCGCCGGTACAGCCCCGCGCGGCGGGGGAGGAGCCCGAGCTCGATCTGATCGACGAGCCCGCGCGTCGGCCGGGGCTGGAGGTACTCCTCGAAGAACCGGGACATCTTTTGGTAGTTGGTCCCGAAGTCGAGCAGCACCCCGGTCGGGCCCTGCTCGAAGAGGATCTTGGTTCCCCCGATGCTCTTGTGGCCGTCCAGGACGGTCAGTTGAGGCGGCGCCAACGCTTCGCACCCGAGGCAGGGCAAACCCGGGGAAGGAGAAGACCGCTTGCCCGCGCCCCCGGGGTCCCCCGGCGGCCTTGGAGTTATGCCTCACCGCCACCTATCCGTAGGAGCCGGGACTCCGGGACGTCGATGGGCGAGATTGGGATCTGGGCGAGGCCGGGCGGTTCGGAGGATCGGATCCGCTGGGATCCGTGGCGGCGCCGGTGGGTCGTGAGCTGCCGGGCCCCCGCCGTCGAGGGCGAAGCGAATGCCGCCATCCGGCGGCTGGTGGCCGGCTGGCTCGATCTTCCGGAGGCCCGGCTGACCTGGGCCCACGCCGGCCGCTCCGCCTCGAAGCGGCTCCGGGTCGAGGGCCTCGACGACGCCGAGATCGGCCGGCGGCTCGCGCGGGCTTCGGGGGCGGCCGGGCTCCCGGCGGATTCACCCCGGTGAGGGCCCGTCCTCTCCGCCGGCGTCGGGGCGGGAGAGCGTCGTCCAGGCGGGGAGGGCGATCGGGATCGGCGGGAGGCCCATCTCGCGGCGGAAGAGGTTCACCGACTCCGGGGCAAAGCCGGCGAAGTGGTTGTTGAAGTAGGCGAAGACGTCCCGGCCTCCCCGGTCCGCCTCCCGGGCCGGCGCGGCCCACCGGCGGACCGCCTCGGTCCGGTCGATCCGGATCTCCCCGTGGACCGACGCGGGGACGGTCGTGTGGTCGCCGATGAACCTCAGGTAGACGAAGTCGGCGGTGAGCACGGCCGGCACGTCGAGGAAGGTGAGGTACGACCAGGCGAGGGCGATCCCGAGCTCCCCAAGCCGCTCCTTGAGCCTCCCGAGCCGGGGGGCCGTGAACCAGTCGGCGTGCCGCAGCTCGACGGCATACCGGGCGCCGGACGGGAGGCGCCCCAGGAGCGCATCGAGGAACGCTTCGTGCCGCCGGGGGGAGAAGCTCGGCGGAAACTGGAGGAGGATCGGGCCGAGCTTGGGGCCGAGCGCCCGGGCGGTCGTGAGGAACCGCCCCAGCGCTTCCGGCCCGGCGGGGTGCCCGGGGTCGAGAAGCTCCCTCGGCATCTTCATCGCGAAGGTGAAGCCGTCCGGGGTCACGCTCGCCCATCGGCGGGCCCGCCCCGGCCCCGGATCCCGGTAGTACGACGCGTCGACCTCGACCGTGTCGAACCGGCGGGCGTAGTAGCGGAGTCGGTCCGGGTCGGCGATCCCGACCGGGTAGAACCGGCCCCGCCACGCCTCGGAGGTCCAGGAGGAGCAGCCGGTCCGCAGCCCCATGGCCCCCGGAGGGGCCCGTTCAGATAATCCCCCTCCCCCCGCCCGTCACCGCCGCCCGGGCGGCGGAGCGGGCTCGCCGACCTCGAGGGCCGGCCGGCGGCGGCACTGGGCGTAGAGGGCAAGATCGTAGGCCGACTTGATGGCCCCGGCGACCACGAACGGGGCGGCGATCCACGGCCCCCCGGCGGCGATCAGCCCCCCGGTCACGGGGCTGCCGAGCGCCTGGCTGCTCCGGGCGGCGGTGGTGTAGCCGGCCGCGGCAGCGCGGTCGGTGGGAGCGACCACCGACTGGGTATACGACTGGCGGGTCGGCACGTCCATCTGCGAGAGAAGCGAGCGCCCGACCCAGAGCGCGGCCGCGCCGAAGAAGGTCGGGACGAAGGCGATGGCGATCAGGATCAGGTTCGACGGGAGGTGGCTGAAGACCATCGTCCGGACGAGGCCGAAGCGGCGGGCGAGCGGAACCGCCAGCAGCAGGGAGAGCCCGGCCCCCAGGCTGCTGACGGCGAGGAGGATCGACAGCTCCAGGAGCGGGGGATCGAAGCGGAGCACGAAGAGGTAGACGACGAGGCTGTTCGCGATCAGTCCGCCCCCGAAGGCGTCGACCGCGAAGAGCGACGCGAGGGCCCGGACGGTCGTGCGTCCCTCCGGGGAGAGGGCGGCCCGGGTGGGCCGGACGGCCGACCGGTCAACCTCACGGGAGAGGGAACGGTAGAGGGGGATGAGGCCGACCCCGATGAGCCCGTAAAGGAGCAGGACCGGGTCGTGGAGCCCCGGCCCCGGGGTCGCGAGGGGGGCAACCGAGAGCGGGGCGGCGAGGAGCGAGCCCAGGGCGGCCCCCGCGTAGCCGAGCAGGCTGTAGACTGCGAAGGCATGGGTCCGCCTGGCGGGCGGGACCGAACCGGCGAGGGTCGCCTGCTCGGCGGCGCCGAGCGGGCTCACATCGGAGCCGCCGGCGACGATCCCCCCCAGGGCGAGGGCGACGACGACCGCGAGAAGGCTTCCCGGGGCGAGCCAGAGCAGGAAGCCCCCGATCGCCAGCGCGGCCGCGTTGAGGGCGAAGATGGAGCGGCGGGAGCCGTGGGCCTCCAGGTGGGGGAGGGCGAAGGCGGCCGCCGCTCCGCCCGCGAGCGACCCGCCGAGGAGGAGCCCGATCAGGAGCGGCGGGTAGCCCGAACGGGCCAGGTCGAGGGCGAAGACGATCGAGAGAGCCCCGGCGCCGATCCCCCGGAGGGTGCGGGCCGCGTAGAGGATCGACCGGTCGGAGGTCGACCGCCGGTCCGATGCCTCGGGGGAGGGGGCTCCCCTACCAGCGGGAGCCGACAAACTCGTCGATGCATCCGGGAGGAGGCGACGCGTAGGTGGACCGTCGGCTCGCGACCGCCCCGGTCAGGCGGCGGAGCCCGAGGGCCATCTGGGTGGCCAGGACGACGGTCGCGACCCCGTCGAGGACCAGCGCCCCATCGATGGTGAAGGGAGTCTCCCGGGCGAGCAGGAGCATCGGGAGCCCCCCCGCCGGCAGGATCACCTCGGCGCCGTCGGCGACGAGCGGCCGGACCTGCTCGACGAATTCGGCCCGGACCTTCTGGTAGGCCGCTTCGTCGGTGAACGCCCGCATGAAGCCCGGCAGGTCGACGTGGATCGGCCGGACCCCGACGACCCGGTCCTTGAGCCCCATCTCGGCGACCTGCCGCTCGTGCCAGGGCACGAAGATCGGATCGATCGTCACGAGCCCGATCGATCGGCCGAGGGTCAGGGCCGTGAGGAGGTTGGCCTCCCCGAGCCCGACGGTCGGAATCCCGAGCGAGCTGCGCGCCTCGAGGAGTCCCGGCTCCTGGAAGTGGCCGATCACGAAGGCGTCGTAGCCGCCGCGCTCGGCCTCGAAGCCGGCGCGGATCGCCTGGGCGGCGCACCGGAACTCGGTCAGGGGGTGGAAGAGGTGGTCGGGCGGGTCGAGCCCCTTCACCTCGAACCGTACCCCGGGGTCGGCCAGGCGGTCGAGCCGCGCCTGCAGCCGCTCGATGTACGGGCGCTGTTCGACCGGGTGCACGAAGCTCTGGTACCAGACTTTGGCGGCCATTCGGTCCCTCGGTGATTCCCGGCAGGGGCGGCCCCCTATTGGCTGTTCGGATGCCCCCGAGGAAGATCCGGGGGACGAGGCGGGGGGTCGGTCTCCCACCTCGACCGCCCCGCCTTCGGGCCGAAGACCGCTACCCGGCCAACGGCGGGAGCGGGCCGGGGCCGTCCGCCGGCACGAACGGGTCCGGCTGGCGAAGGATCTCGGCCACCTCGGGGCGGAGCAGTTCGGGCGGCAGCGGCTCTCCATTCCCCAGCAGCCGTCGGATCCGGCTCTGGCTCGTGTCGATCCGGTCGGTCGGCGCGTGGCCGCAGCTCCTCGGCGACGCCATCCACTGGCAGCGGCGGCAGAAGAAGCTCTCCGAGAACCGGATCGGCACGACCCCCAGATCGGGGAAGTCGTCGAAGATCCGTTGGGCGGCCGTCGGTTCGTAGAACCCCCCCACCCCGGCCTGGTCCCGGCCGACGATGTAGGAGCGGCAGCCGAAATTCTTCCGGACGGTCGCGAGGAAGAGCGCGGCCCGGGGACCGGCGTAGCGCATGGAGATCGATAGGGAGGCGAGTTCGACCCGGTCGGCCGGCAGGTAGCGTTCGGTCAGGACCCGGTACGCCTGGAGGATGATCTGCGGGCGGTAGTCGCCGGCCTTGAGCCGACCGACCACGGGGTGGATGAGCAGCCCGTCGATCTCCTCCCGCTCCAGGGTCTGGCGCTGGAGGAGCTCGTGGGCAGTGTGGGGCGGGTTGCGGCACTGGTACGCGGCGACGTTCGACCAGCCCCGCGCCCGGAACCGCGCCCGCATCTCGGCCGGCGTCCGCTCCAGGGAGCGGTCCGGAAGCTCCGGCCAGTCCAGGAGCTCGATCGGACCGGCCCAGGCGTGGGAGGGCGCCGCAACGAGGTCGGCGACGTTCGGATGGGCCGGATCGGTCGTGCCAAAGATCCGCTCGGCGACCCGCGACTTGGGAATCGGATAGACCTCCTCGAGCCGCAGCAGCCCGATCGGCCGGCCGGAAGCGTCCTCCAGGAGGACCTCGTCCCCGATCCCCGGCCCCCGGGGCCCGATCGCCTCGGTCGGGGGCTGGGCCAGGAGGATCGGAAGGCTCCAGGGCGTGCCGTCCGCGAGACGGCCCCGCTCGAGGACCGCCTCCAGGTCGGCCGAGCCCTGGAACCCCGTAAGCGGACTATAGGCGCCGACCGCGATCTTCTCCAGGTCGAACGTTGCCTCCTCGGAGAGCCGGACCGACGCAAGGGCCGACCGTTCCGACCTCCGCCGTTGCGATTCGGCCGCGGGGAGAACCCGATCGACGAGCCGGCCCCCTTGCGGGTCGGGAAGCCCCATGATCAACTCCTCACGGCGGAGGCGGCCGGGGCAGGGGCCCGCGGCTCTCCCCGCTCGAGGGTAGAGTGGAGGCCGCACTCCTTGACCCCGGTCTCCCACCACCAGCGGCCGGCGCGCGGGTCTTCGCCCGGGGCCACCGCCCGGGTACAGGGGGCGCAGCCGATGCTCAGGAACCCCTTCGAGTGGAGCGGGTTGGTCGGGACGTTCCGGGCCCGAACGTACTCCTGGACCTCGGCGTCGGTCCAGTCGGCGAGCGGGCAGATCTTCCAGATGTTCCGGTGCATCGGGTCCCGGGAAAGCTTCTCGACCGACGCCCGGTCGGTCGACTGTTCCCGCCGCAGGCCGACGATCCAGGCCTCCGCCCCCCGGAGCGCCCGGTCGAGCGGTGCCACCTTGCGGACCTGGCAGCAGGCCTTGCGGTTCTCGACCGAGTCGTAGAAGAGGTTCGGGCCGCCGCGGGCGAGCAGCGGCTCGAGCTCCGAGGCGGCCGGGGTGTAGACCTCGAGCGGAAGGCCGTAGCGGCTCCGGGCGGTCTGCATGAGCCCGTAGGTCTCCTCGTAGAGCCGGCCGGTGTCGAGGGTGAACCAGCGGATCGCTCCCCGGGCCCCGACCGGGCTCCGGGCGATCAGGTCGAGCAGGACCATGTCCTCGGCGCCGAAGCTGCAGGCGAAGGCCGCCCCGGAACCGAAGCTCCGGGTCGCCCAGTCGACGATCTCCGACGCGCTCGCCTTCCCGATTCCTTCCGGCGGTTCTGCCATAGGAAACCGCGAGACGCCTGGACGGTGTTTTACCTTTGTTTTGGTGTGGTTTTGAGAGAATATATGCAAAAAACAGCAACTATATCAACATCATAAGAGTAATATCGGTCATGGCGCCCAAGTTTGCCGAGCCGATCCTCGGGCCCGGCCGACCGAAGCCCCGGACCGACGGGCTCACGATGGTGCTCGACCGCTGGGCCCAGGATCCCGCCGAGATCGCGGGGCCGCTCGCCGGATATGTGGACACGGTGAAGATCGGCTGGGGAATCCCGGCGCTCGTCGACGAGGCAGCCGTGCGGGAGCGGGTCGGCCGGTTCCGGGCGGCGGGCATCTCGGTCTCCCACGGGGGGACGATGCTCGAGCTTGCCGTGGCGAAGGGCCGGCCGATTGAACTCCTGGAGCGGATCGTGCGGGCCGGCTTCGACACCCTGGAGCTCAGCGAAGGGGTGATCGACATCCCGAGACGGGTCCAGCGGGAGATCGTCGAGTTTGCCCGGTCCCACAATCTCCGTCTCCACTGGGAGGTCGGCCGGAAGAGCAGCCACAACCAGCTGAGCCTCGAGGAGACGGTCGAGCGGTTTTCGGTCGCCAAGGAGTGGCGGCCCGACCTGCTGATCGTCGAGGGCCGGGAGAGCGGCCGATCGGTCGAGATCTACGACGATGCCGGGGCAATCAAGTGGGACTGGGTCGACCGGCTGATCGCCGAGGCGCCGCCGCTCCCGCTGATGTTCGAGGCGCCGCACGAGATCCAGCAGACCGAGATGATCCTTCGGCTCGGTCCGAGGGTCAACCTGGGAAACGTCGCGATGAGCAGCGTCGCTGCCCTGGAGACGCAGCGCCAGGGCCTTCGGGGCGACACCTTCGGGGTGGCTCCCCCGCTCCCGGAGACCCGGCTTTCTCCGGCGGCCCGGTTCCTCTACCATATGCTGAGGACCTACGGGCCGATGGACCAGGGCAAACTCCTCTCCGTCACCGGCCTCAAGCGCCGGACGGTCCAGTACGCCCTGCGCACCCTAGTCCGGGGGCAGTTCCTGAGGGACCACCCGGACCCCCACGACTATCGACGACGGATCTACTCCTGCGCGACCGAACCCCTGAGGGGATCGGCCCCGGCCCCCAACGCTCCGACCCGGTAGATCGGACGGGCAGTGACCGCCCGACTACCTTCGGCGGGCGCCGGCGGCCCCGTAGGCGTAGCGTACGAGGTGGGACGATTTGAGCGGGAGCCGCTCCGCGAGCGCCCCGACGAGGCCGTGCAGCGCATCGGGCGGGATCGCCCCGGTGAGCTCCAGGATGATGCCCGGTCGCTCCTCCCGGTGGATCCGTCGCAGCGTGATGTCGGCGCGGTTGCCCTGGGTATCGGCCAGGACCGCCCGGAACGCCGCAGCCCCGGCGAGTCCCTTGCCGCCCCCGTCGGAGAGGGTCGCCAGGAGGGTGGAGACCGGTTCGTCCCCCTCCCCGGGAGCCCCGATCCGCTCCGCGGGGCGGGTCTCCCAGTGGACCACCGAGCGGAATCCTTTGGCCGAGAGTCCGTGCAGGGCGGCGACGACCCGACGCCCGAAGGAGCCGGACTCGACCACCGGCTCGGCGTGCAGGGCCTTCTCGAGCCCCCGCAACAGGGCGTTCTTCGGAGCTTGGACCGTGGGGGACTGAAGCTCGATCTCGAGGAGCGCATGGCGGAAAGGGCGCGTCGGGCCCTTGCGGCGGTGGGAAGGGCCTGAGATCGGCCAGTTAACGATCGAGACCGGCCCGATCAGATCCGGGGCGGATAGCGGGGTTGGTCCGGGCATATACCCATGCCAAGCCTCGATGCCAGAATAAGTCGCCCGGCCCGGGGCCCACGATGTTGGAACAGGAGCAAAGGCGACGCGGATCGCCGTCGACCGGGTTATCCGTCTCTTCCGCCTCCGGTCGAGAGGGGGTTCGGGGAGATGTCCATTCGATTAGAATCCGCTCCGACACTTGGACCCCGGAGCCACGGGTCACATCCCGTCGTTTTCTGCCAGACCCTACCGTTCACCTGCGGCCCGGCGGCTCTCCTCAGTATCGTCGCCTCCTCGGGAACGGCCGGTCTCGGGCCGGGAAGCGAACTTGCCGAGATCGACCTCTGGCGCGAGTCGACCGCGGTCGCCTGCCCCGGGGCGCACCCCATGGGGCTTGCCCTCGCGGCGGAACGGCGAGGCTTCGGGGTCCACCTGACCTGGGAGGGCCCTCGCCCGTGGTTGTGGAGCCACATCCGCTCCCAACACGCCCTGCTTCGAAAGGGCGACTATCTGAGGATCGAGGCTTCTTGGCGGGGAGAGTGCCAGAGGCGCGGGATCTTGACCTCCTCCCGTTCCCTACCGTGTGAGGGAAACGGCCTTTTGCTCGTGAAGGCGGGCGGTCCGAAGGGCGCCGACCAATCGGACCCTCATTGTGTGGGCCGATGGGAGAGCCCACGAGGCGCATACCTGCTGGACCCCCTCCGCTCGAAACCCCGACCCTGTCCTTCATCACCGGAGGACCTATGGAGCCGGTCGGGATTCCAAGGAACCCGTTGCTGGATCTCCCTGGAACCGAAGCGAAGGACCCTCGCCGACCGGAGTTCAAGCCGACAAGCCGATTCCGAGGAGTCGAAGCCCCGTCCTTACCGACGCCGAACGCATCCGAGTCGGTCCGCCCGGCCCGAACTATGAGTGTACTACGAGAGGATCCCAACGCTTTGACGCGGACCGACGCTAGGGATGGGATCTTGGCCGGTGCCGGCGCCGAAGCCGAGTGGTCTCCCCTTCGCGAGGTGATGATCCATCGCCCCGGGATCGAGATGATTTTCGGGCTCCTCCAGCCGTATGCGTTCCTTTACGAGCGGGCCTTCTCGTTCACCGAGGCGGTGCGGGAGCACCGCCAGCTTGAGGCGGCGCTGCAGGAGGAGGGCGTCCATGTCCGCACCCTCCAGCAGCTGGCGATGGAAGTGGCGGAACGGGACCCGAGATTCGCCCGGAAGGTGCGAGCCCAGATCCCGAAGATCGTGCGGTACACCGGGCCGGCGGAGATGGTCCGACGATCCCGGGAGACGCTTCGACAGAACCTGCGGGAGTTCGATGCCGAGACCCTCTTCCAGATTCTTCTGCTCCAGCCTTCAATCCGGTTGGATCGGCGGGAAGGATTCCGGGGGATCGCTCCCCAAGTGGCCCTCCACACCCCTCTCGCCAACCTGTGCTACATGCGGGACCAGCAGGCCCTCACGCGGCGGGGGTTCATCCTCGGGCGGATGGCCAAGCCCCAGCGACGGCTCGAATCCTGGATCACAGGCGCGGTGCTCCGCGGTGCCCGAGCGCCGATCGTCGGGGAAGTGAAAGCCCCGGGCACCTTCGAGGGCGGTGACCTCATCCCGGGAGGGGAGTGGGCACTGCTCGGTGTAGGAGACCGGACCAACCGGTCCGCAGTCCATCAGATCCTCCGAATGCCGCTCGGGTACGACGAGATCGCGGTCGTGGAGCAGCCGACCCATCCCCTCCTTCCGCGCGGGGATCGGGACCCGATGATCAACATGCACCTGGACACCTACGTGAACCTCGCCGGTCACGATGTGGCGGTGGGCTCCGAACTCCTCCTGAATGTCGCCCGGACTCAAGTCTACCGCCTCCACGCGTCCCGGATGGTTCGGTCCGACCACCCTACGACGCTCGCCACCTACCTCCGGGGCAAGGGGGTCGAGGTCGTTCCAATCTCTACCATCGAGCAGATGAGCTACGCATCGAACTTTCTCGCCATCCGGGACCGCCACATTGTCGCCGTGGATGTGGGCCGCACCGCCGAACGGGTGCTCAGTCACCTGGCTCGGAGCGCGCGACGCCGGCCGGGCCGGTACGGCCGGCTGTACCGAACCGCCAAGCGTGAGCTGGACGAACTTCGATCCTCCGGCGAGCTTTTTCCCAGAACTCCGATGTTGCGATCCACGGGAGTCACGGTGCGGAGCCTGCCGCTGGAGGAGATTACGGGAGGATACGGCGGGGCGCACTGCCTCACATGTGTCCAGAGAAGGCAGTGACCCCGGCCGGGCCAGGTCGAGTTGGCCCTGACAGGGGATGTGGCCGGAAACTCCCGGTCCGGATGAGAGGTAGGTTCCTGAGGCCCCATTTCATGCCAGTGGGGGAGGTCTGGATGGGAGTTCGGGTCCGGCACGACATACAGCAGGCTGACGGCGACCTGGCAGTTGGCCACCGTGCCGAGGACGCCGCAATACTGGGAACTGACGCCGACCGGAGCCTTCCCCTGCTTCGGGAACTCGATGCCGTCGAGTGATACGATGCCCTCCTCGGTGGCGAATCGGGGAGCCAGGGTCTGGATGAGGCGGGTCTGGACGGGCTGCCAGTCCCATGGAGAGTAGGTGATTAAGTTCTGGATGCGGTCCGGAGGGACGCCCGTCCGTTGGGCCAGCAGCACCATGCTCTTGCGCTCGCCGGCGTCGAGCAGGCCGAGGAGGAAGGCTCTGGCATAGGCCCGGGACCAATCTCGAGCAGGTCCTCGAAGGGGAGGAAGAACTCCTGAAGCTCCGGCAACCAACGCTTCAGCTCGGTCGGTAGGGTTGGTCCGTTCGGTAGGGTCGCCACCAGGGCCGGGGGAAGTGTGGACATCCCCCATACGTTAGGGGCGACGTGAATTTCTCTCCTTCCACTGGCAAGGACCAGGCTAAAGTGCGGAAGTAGTAATAGGGGGCGGCTCCCTTTCCGTGACTAGGAGCGTGTTGCACAGCGGCGGACGTTTGCTGACGTGAGTACGAACGGAGGTACTATGGCCGGGCTCACGTATCCGTGGGCATGGCCAACCCTCCGGCGGCGAACTTCCGACCGTACGACCCGCACCAGAATCTTCTCCTCCCACCGAGTCTGAACGAGTGGCTCCCCGAGGGTCACCTCGCCCGGTTCATCGGGGAGATCGTCGACGACAAGATCGATCTGACCCCGTTCACCGAAGGCTACGACAACGCTTCCGGTGGTCGCCTCGCCTTCCATCCCGCGCTCCTCCTGAAGCTCTGGCTGTACGGCTACTGCGTCGGGACGCCCACCTCCCGGAAGGTGGCCCGAGCCACCTTCGAGGACGTGGCGTTCCGATGGCTCGCCGTCGATCAGCACCCGACCTACTCGACCCTCTCGAGGTTCCGGGAGCGGAACCTCACGAACTTCCACGCCCTCTTCCTCCAGGTCCTGAAGCTCTGCCAGGAGGCCGATCTCATCGGCGGAGCGCGGATGGCGCTGGACGGGACGAAGGTGAAGGCCAGCGCCTCGAAGCACCGGGCGATGAGCCACGGGAAGATGCTCGAGAAGGAGAAGCAGCTCGATGAGGAGCTGAGGAAGAGCATCGAGGAGTACTTCCGGAAGGTCGCGGAGAACGATGCCGAGGAGGACCGGAAGTTCGGGAAGGGGAACAACCCGTACCTCGGTGATCCCTCCATCCAGTCGAAGAAGGACCGCCTCGACAAGATCCGGAAGGCGGAGGAGGCCATCGCCGAGCGAGAGCGCCAGAAGGCGAAGGCCGCTGGGACCGAGCCCGGACCGATCGATCCGAAGGCTCAGTACAACTTCACCGACCCGGAATCCCGGAT
>DAHXNZ010000023.1 GCA_027365105.1 Thermoplasmata archaeon | reverse complement strand
TCGGACTCGGGCTTGCGTCGCGTCATCCCGTAGAGGTTGGCGTCGGCAGATGAACGCCAACGGTTGCACGGGAAAGGGGTTGGGGATAGGGTAAGGGTCTGGGGGCGCTAAACTAGAGCCCTATGGATGCTCTTCGGGGTCCTCATCGCCCTGGACGCCGGATTGGGGCTGATCCCGAACACCGTCTTCTGGTTCCAGGAGGCGTCGATCGCGGCGGGGATCGGCCAACCTCCCTGGCTCTCGGGTTGGTTCGCCTTCTGGCTCGCCCAGGCCAACACCTACGGCACGATCGAGGTGGCGCTCGTAACGGCGCTCGAGTTTGCCCTGGCGATGGCGCTCATCCTGGGATTCCTCCGGAAAGTCGCCTACTTCGGAGGCATCGCGCTCCTCGTTCTCATCTGGGCGACCGTGGGTGGCTTCGGCGGACCTTACGACCCCGGCACCTTCGATATCGGCGCCGGCATCATCTACGCCATCGGCTTCCTGTTTCTGATCGGTCTCGACGCAGCTCTCCCTCCCGACCACCATACCCTAGACGCCCGGATTGCGCGACGTTGGCCGAACTGGGCCCGCTGGGCCGAGGTCTCTTCGTCGGTATTTCGCCCTTCCGGGGGGGCCCCTCGCAGACCTCATGAGGCCGTGTCCAATCCACGGGTCCCGCAAGACCCATGATGGCCGGCAAGGATGTCGACATCGACCCGACGACGACCGACCGGCGGCGTCCTCAGGGTCGTCCCCTCGGGCCCGTAGTCGTCGTTCTGGTGGTGGCCATCCTTGTCGCGCTCGCGGGGGCGGCCTTTGCCTACGCGATCGTCGAAGCGCCGGCCATGGCTTCGACAGGATGTCCCTCGCTCACGGCGGGTACCCCGACGGTTTCCACGGTCGACAACCAGTCCTTCGCACAAGAGAACCTGCCACCCGCGGGCGTCAGCGTAGCCACGGCGTCGAATACGATCTCCGTCAATTCGACCGGGGCGACGTTGCTCGTCGAAGGCGCGCCCTTGTGGTATCCTCACTCCGGGAACTACTTCCTGAGCTACGGACTCGTGAACCCGCAAGTCTCGGTGCCCTCCGGAGAGCCGGTGCGATTCGACTTCATCAACATGGACAACGAATCCCACGACTTCGCCCTGACCACCCAGCCGCCGCCGTATCCGTACATGCCGATGATGAGCGGGGGAGGGATGATGGGAATGGGAGGCGGGAGCGGTTGCTGGCTTCCCGTGGGGTCGATGATGGTCGATGGAGTAACGGCAATGAATGCAGACCCGGTCTACCAGGCGACCGCAGCCACGCTCAGCTTCGCTGGCCCGGGGACGTTCTGGTATCTGTGTATGATGCCAGGACACGCGCAATCGGGGATGTACGGCCAGCTCACTGTTCGAGGCTGACGATCGGTTACAAGGTCACCGCGTAGGCCCTCCGACCGGAGCCGATGCCTTGGCTTGCACCAACCACGACCATGCGAGCCACCGTCGCCCTACCACTGCGTCGAAGGCGAGTCGGGGAGGGCCCGAAACCGAGTCGAGATGGAGCAGAGCGAGGAAGACAACGGCGTACAGGATCCCGGTACCCATGTCGGTACTCCCGGGGCCATAGGGTCCCCCGAAACCCTGGGGCACCGTCCAGAGGAAGAGGCTGAGGGCCAGGCCGAGGAGGTACGCGGGCCTGCGGAGGAATCCGATGAACAGGCAGCATGCCAGTGAGAGTTCGATCACCCCGATGCCGTACCACCAGAATGCCGGGTCCCCCGCGACCGTTCCCGTCCAAAAGGAGAACCAGCCCGAGAACCAGGGGGGCTGCCCGTCTCCGGCCATCACCACCATCCAGTAGGAAAGCTGCGGGTAGGCTCCCGGTAGGAACCTGAGCAAGGCGTCAGCCATCCAGATGCCGCCGAAGACGATGCGTAGGACGGCAGTACGAACCCCCGGGGAGAAGATCGACTTCAGCCGCGCCCCCACGGCGGCGACCAGGGCCAGGCACGCGACCGCGACCATCATCAAGACGACGAGCACCTCAAAGGCCAGGTAGATTTCTCCCATTCGTCACTTACTCCGACACGACGTCCGGCGAGCGAGGAAACCCCCTGATCGGGACCCAGGGTTTCGTGCCCGGTACGACCGTGGCGAGGATTTCACATGGGAACGGAGAATCGATCATCGGTTCGACAGAGCAAGCGAAACCTGGGTCCTTGCCGCAGTCGGGACGTTCGCCAAGGGGGTCAGGGCGGCGGAGGAGCCTTCCCCCGTCGGCGGAGGGGGCAAGGCTCCCTCCTCATGGACATTCTCTGCAGGGAGCCGGCGAAGGGACGCGCCACCTATGACCCGCCACCTCGGCCATCGACGTTCGAGGGCAGCATCGACCGACAGTCGTGCGGGGCCCGATACCGAATCCATCTGGAGGAGGAGCAGAAACACCACGGCGTAGAGAAGGCCCGCGCCGATGTCGGTGTTGGGGACGGCGTAGGGACCGCCGAAGCCGTTCGGGATCGCCCAAAGCATGAGGCTGAAGAGGAAGCCCACGACATACGCGAGCCGGCGGGCGAGTCCCAGGATCAAGCAAGCGGCGAGGAGTGCCAAGAGCACTCCCGTGCCGTACCACCAGAGTCCCGGATCTCCGGCGATCACACCCGCCCAGTACGAGAACCACCAGGAAAGCGACGGCTGGCCCTGGCCGGCTCCGACCACGAGCAAGTAGGCGAGCTGCGGGGGAGCTCCGGGCAGGAACTGGAGACTGGCATCGCCGGCCAAGATCGCCCCGACCAGCAGGCGAAGGCACGCGGTCCGGCCTCCCGGAGATCGCAGACGAAACGTCTCCGGTGCCGCAAACAGCGCTCCGAGAACCGCTGCTGCAAGCGCCACGACCACGGCCGTGACCTCTGCGGGGACGAACCAGACCGTCATTCCGGGAGGCGACCGCCGGTGGAGTCAAGGTGGCGGGAGAGAAGAAGCCTGCGTGCCGTCAGTGCAGATCATCCCCGGGTTTCCGGACAAGACCTATAAACCATGCCCCGATGGCAAAACCACTCGCCATGCAGCCGATTTTCGTCGACACGACCCACGTCATTTCCACCGAACCCCTGGGGCACGGCTCGCTCCGTCACCCGCTCCTGGTAGCCCTGGTCTCGCTGGAACTTCTGGTGTTGGCCATCCAGTTCGTCCTCGGGATGTTCGTCAACCTGTTCGTGACGCTCCCGTCGCCGGTCTTCGGGATGTATGGCATGATGCAGCTGATGGTCAACCCCGAGATGCCGGCGGTAATGGGCCACATGGTCGGCGGCATGGTCCTTGGAGGTCTTGCGATCCTCACGTTCGCGGGCTCCACGGTGACCCGGAACCGCCTCCTCATTGCCACGACCGGGGGGACGCTCGCTTCGGTGGTGGGCGCCGGGATCAGCGGCATGGAGTTCCTGTTCTCCGGTCAGAACAACGCGTTCTCCTACGGGATGTCGGTGGGTTTCCTCCTGGCGTTTACCCTGGCCTTCTTGAGTCTCCTCGTCGCATCGGGTCGGGCGAGATAGAGGTGCGACCCATCCATCTCCTGGGCCAACAGGAGGGGGGGGACCTGCCGCCCACTCGCACCACGAAACCATGACTTCTGGGGTGGGTCTCGGGCCGGAGAACTCCCCGCACCCCCATGCGGAAACGGCACGCGGCGCCGACTCGAGCGGCCTATGGGAGAAGTGACCCCTCATGACGGAGGTGAGTTCGCAAGGTGAGCGCAGGGGGCGGAGAATCCTCCGACACCGCGGGCAGCGGCTATACTCTTCCGCCGATTTCGGCCGCAGCCTGGCAATCGCCGCTGTCGTGGGAATCGCCTTGATCCTCAACAACGAAGGTCGGGGCGCCTTCCTCGGGGTCGGACTCAGCCCGGGCGAGGAGAGTCGCACGGCGGTCGACTTTCTCACCCCCTTTCTGGTGGCGACGGTGAGCGCCATGCTCGCCAACCGGCGCCGGGCGGCGTTTCCTTCGCCCTCCTCCGCAAACCCCTCGGGGCCCTGACGCCGACGGCCGAGTCATTCGAGGTGACGCGCGGAAGAGAACCGCGGGAGGAGGCTGTATCGAAGGAGGCTGTATCGAACCGGAAGCGGAGCGTTGACATCGAACTTGCCCGGCACCGGACACACCCGCTGGAGCGTATCGATGACCGGGCAATCACTCGCGAGGTTGATCGCCAACGACCCGGGCCGGGGGGATTGCCAAGCTCGTCCCACCGATAGCGCCTCTCGAGTACATGGGCCAGCAATTCGTACGCGAGCTACTTGACCGAAACGGACTTCGAACGGGCAGGGAAGAATCATGGTGGCCGAGAAGACGCTGAGGTTCCAGGGGAAGAACCGGGACCTCGCCCAGTTGGCACAGCAGATCGAGGAGACCCTCCGGTCCCAAGGTTACAAGACCCAGTCGGCAGTCGCGCCAATCGGCCGCGTGATCCAAGCCCGAAAGGGGGGCATCCTGAGCGACATCATCACGGCGGAGCGGGCGTTCACGATTCTCGTGACCGGGTCACCGGACGACTTCTCCCTCCGGGTCGGCATCGGGAAGCTCGTCCAGAATCTCGCGGTGATGGCGGCGGAATCGATCCTGCTCTCCTGGCTATTTCTCGGAGTGGACGTTCCCGAGATGCTCTGGACCCGTCACGTGGAGAAGGGGCTGATCGACGAGATCCGACGGCGGGTCGGTTGAAGGGGGCGCCACGGATGATCTCCCGGGAAGACGATCCGAGGACGGCCTCGACCTTCTGCTCGGCCACGTGTCCGTTCTCACCGCGGTTTGCGACGGCCCCGGACCGTCACGTGGGGCAGCTGCATCGGGTCGCCTCGGAGCCGGACCCCGACGAGGTCGACGAGACGAAGCGCAACGTCCTCAAGCTCCTCGCCGTCGGCGGGATCGTTGGTGCGGGTGCCGGTGGCCTGGTCGGGGGCACGCTTCAGTACCTCCAGCCGCCGATGGTGGGGATCTCGAGCTATCCGCGCGTACAGCTGGTCGACGTGGACGGCAGTCCGCTCACGGTCGCCAAGGTCGAGAGCGAGTACTCCGTCGACACCAGCGACGACATCATTTTCTACTATCCCCTCCGGAACGAGCCGAACTTTTTTCTGAACCTGGCCCCCACGAATGGCCAAGCTCCGAGCGAGAGCAACCCGGGGGCTTGGGGAGTGCCGGGCGGGATTGGGACGCACGGCTCGATCGTGGCGTACAGCGCGATCTGCCAGCACCTGGGCTGTCCCGCTCCGGCGATCTCCTACTACCCACCGGGAACCTGCTCCCAGACCTTCAACACGGGCCCGTCGAGCCCGAACTCCAGTCCGAACCAGCCATTCTACATCCACTGCTCCTGCCATGGCTCGACCTACGACCCGGTGCACTCGGCCGCGATCCTGACGGGGCCGACCGTGCTCCCGCTGCCGCAGGTCGTCCTCGAAACGGACGCAAACGGGAACATCTTCGCGGTCGGGGAGAACGGACCGCCGGTCAACGGCCATCTCAACACTCTGACGGGAGACTATGGCGTCGCCTCGACGGTCCCGTTGGCGAAGGAGACGCCGGTCATCCTCTGCAGCTTCCCCGCGTAGAAGAGTCTCGGCGGCCAACGGGCGCCCTCGCCGGCGGGAACCACTGAACAAGGGAGCGCCGTAGAGGTCGAGACACGGGGCCAAGAATGGGGACGGTCACCCGGACCGTCTTCGCCAGCGACCTGACCCCTTCCCGGGGGAGGGCGGTCAACCGGTCCAGGCCGGTCCTGTCGACCGGTTCGGGGACACGTCGTTCTCAACCCCGAGAATCTGAGTGGGAGAAGTTATCCCGCGCGCAGGCGTACAATACGTACCCGTGCAGTCACTCGGGTTTTGCGAGATACCGCCTCATCGAATCCGGAAAGTGGAGGGAAGAAGGATGAAGGATCAGGATTACTTCAACGTCGTCGCAGGCGTGTTGGCAGTTGCCGTCGTGGTGATGGCGGGTGTATTGCTCGTGGCGTTTCCCAGTTCCGGAGGTACGACTGCGACCACCTCGACCTCGGGCCAGACGTCGTACGTCAACCTCACGGTCTCGATCAACGCAACGACCGGTTGGCCCCAGTACTCCCCCGCGAACTTCGACGTCTCCCAGGGAAAGGTCGTCGTTACGATCACCGATCACGACGCCGTCGCGAACTGGACGGGGTGCCCGTGTGCCGTGAAGGGGACCGTCAACGGAGTGGAGACGATCAACGGCACGCCGTACAACACGGTTCCGACCGCCAATGTTGCGCACACGTTCTCGATTCCAGCGCTCGGCCTGAACGTTCTGAGTCCGGGGCAGAGCGTCGTGTCGTTCACGGTGGACGTCGCAAACGCGGGGTCGTTCTCGTGGTTCTGCATGTCGCCGTGCGGAACCGGCCCGGGGGGGTTCACGGGGGGTCCGATGAGCACTTCCGGGTACATGAACGGCACGATGACCGTCTCGTAGCGAAGCGACACGAGGGTTCGCCGCGACTCCGACGCGAGCACGCGGCCACCACCCACCGGTAGTTGGACAGAGGGCGCTGAGTCGGTCGGGTATCGACCCAAGGGGTTTTCGCTGGTCAAATCGTCCGGCGGTGGGATGGTGAACAGTCGGGACGAGAACGCATCCGGATCACCCTCGGGGGAGCCTTCGGGACGGACTTGGTACGGACACCTGCGTGACTTGTGGCGATCCGACCCCAAGGGGATGTCCATTGACCTTCTTCGCGTGGGGGTAGGCCTCGTCTGGGTCCTGAACCTGATCTTCATCGTGGACCCGACCAATCAGTTCTTTCCAACGTTCCGGGGTACCGTGCTCTCCTTTGCACCGACGAGTCTTGGCGGGCCTGTAGCCCGGCGGTCGCCTCCATCCCGTCTCGACCGGGACCTCTGCGACAATCGGCCACTCCCCGATGCCGTTTCATGGCGCGATGGAATGGTCCGGCAGGCGATGTAGCCCGGAGTCGACCCCGCGCTCCTCGGAGCCCGTCTTTGGTATAGTTCTATAAGGAAATGGTTATGGGCTCGGCCGGATTCGAACCGGCGATCTTCGCTGTGTGAGAGCGACGTCGTAACCACTGGACCACGAGCCCGTTCGGTGGGAGCCTGAATCTCGCGGGGGCATAAGGGGTGCGACTGACCGAACCCCGTGGGCGGCTTGCTGAGCCTACGTGGCGGAGGCTATGCGATGCCTGGGGGGGTCGTAACCGCCTGCGGGTGGGCCTTCGACTCGGGAGTCGCCGAACCCATAAGCAAGAGCTCAACACCGGCCAACAGGAGGCTCACGCCCATGAAGATCCAGAGGACGACCAGGCCAAAGCCGGGGAAGAGGACCACGATGAACCCGAAGAGGATCTCGAGGACTCCGATCGCCGACTTGAGGCCCTGAGCCCAGCCCGGTAGGCCCGGCGTCGCCGAGCTCGAGATGAGGGCGAATCCGGTGAAGGCCAGGCCGAATCCAAACAAGAAGGTCGAGAAGACCAGGCCGAAGACGGGGTCGACGAAGTAGAGCGCCCCGATCCCCAGGGAGGCGACGCCAAAGATCACCTGAAGCACCCGAAGCCAGGTCGGGAGCTTCAAGGCCGCGATGCCTTGGGCGATCGCGGAGAGTCCGAGGAACAGGATCGCCGCGGCAAAGAGGATCAGGATCGCGGCCACGGCAAACCGGTCGACCGCGAGGACCAGCACTCCGAGGATCACGGCCAGCGCGCCCAGTGCCATCCGGAGCCCCTTCGGGACGTGCGCCAACGCATCGAGCGGGTTCATCGGGGGCCGGATCGAAGTCCGGGTCGGAGACGCCGGGGCCGCGGTCATCCGGTAGGCATCCGAGGCCAGGCTACTTAATTGTGACGTTCGGCAGGACGAGGAGGAGAGGGAGGAGCAGGCTCGCCAGGACGCTCAGCACCAGCCCGCTCGTGAGCGCCAGGCCCCCGGCCTCGGGATCCCCGTACCGGACCACGAACCACAGCGTGGTGTCCATGGCGGTCGCCCCGCCCATCGCGGTCAGACCCTCGCCCCGCATCCGGCGGCCGGCCCACGGGGCGGTCAGCATGGTCAGATTTTCCCGGAAGAAGTTGGTGAGGAACGCAAACAGGCCCAGCACCGCACCGGCCCGGGCCGCAACGAGGGGCCCGGAAAGGGTGTACCAGCCGAAGGCAAAGGTGGTGGCCAAGGTGACGGAGATCGCCGAGCCCGTCGCCAGGGCGAAGAGGAGCGCCGCAGCCAAGGCTCCCCCAAGCGCTGCGACCAGCGGGCGCCACGCCCGTCGGACCGCCGAGAGGTGGAACTCGATCTCGAACCCGACCAGGAAGAGCAGGAGGTAGAGCACGTAAGTCACGTCACCGCCCAACGATCCCGGGACCCCGTAGCCTGCGAGCCCTCCCGCGATGAGGGCCGCCAGCAGCAACACGCTCACGGCTCCCGGTCCCCTCGAAGGGACAGGCGTGTGCGCCGAGGGGGCCGTCGGACGAACCCGGAGAATCAGGAAGTAGACGGCGGCGGTCAGCCCTAGGATCAGGACGGCGAGACCGAGCGACGGAAGGATCGCTCCCAAAAGGGCCGACTCGGACTGCTCGTGGAAGGTCGTGCCCAGGAGGAAGACCAGAACGACGATCGTCGCAAGAGTCGCCCGGCCGACCCAGACGCTGCGTCGCTTCTCGACCCGCCCCAGCAGATAGCCGGCCGCCAGGGCGGCGTACAGGAACGGATCGACGAGCACAGGGTCAATGTGACCAGGGGACGAGGCCGGAGCGGAGGCTCCGGCCGCCCGCCCTGCGGTCCAGTCGAACGGTAGCCCCGCGGTCCGGACCGTAGGCCACGAACTGGACTGGGATGCCCGACGCGTGCGCCACGTACTCGATGAACCCTCGGAGTTCCCTCGGAAGCGCCGGAGCCCCCTCGTGGGCCAGCCGCTCCCGCAACCGGTCGGTGAACTCGGGCCATCCCGGGAGGGTCTCGTAGACCGGCGTGACGCTCTGGAACTCCTCCGCCGCGGTCGGGGGCCGGTCGTAGAGTCGGCTTCCGTCGGCCAGGCGGTACTCCACACAGATCGGAACTTCGGTCAGTCCCGCCAGCACATCGACCTTGGTCAGGGCGAGCGAGGTAAATCCGTTCAGCCGGGCCGCGTAGCGCAGGAGCACGAGATCGAGCCAGCCGCAGCGTCGGGGGCGGCCGGTCGTGGCCCCGAACTCGCCGCCGAGCCGCTGCAGCCGTTCCCCGGCCTCCCCCTGGACCTCGGTCGGGAACGGTCCGGTTCCCACCCGGGTCGCGTAGCCCTTCGCGACCCCGATCACCTCGTCGATCACCTGGGGCGGGAGGCCGCTCCCGATCAGGGCACCGGCGCTGGTTGGGTGGGAGCTCGTGACGTAGGGGTAGGTGCCGAAGTCGAGGTCGAGGAGGGCGCTCTGGGCCCCTTCGAGCACGATCCCCTCGCCCCGCTCGATGGCGGTCCAGAGGATCGGCTCCACCGCCCGAATGTGCGGGGCCAGGTACTGGCCGACCTCCAGGAGCCGTCCCTTGAGTTTCTCCATCGAGGGAAGATCCGGCAGGTGCCGCTTGGTCTCGTAGAGGAGTCCGAGCCGTTCCGCGACCAGGTCGGGACGGGCGAGTTCACCGAGCCGAAGACCGAAACGGGCGGTCCGGTCTGCATAGGCCGGGCCGATCCCCCGCCGGGTCGTGCCGAGGCCCGCCCCGGGGTTCTTGCGGGCCCGGAGGTCGTCCTCCCAGCCGTCCTGAATCTCATGGAGCGGCAGGATGACGTGGGCCCGGTCCGAAAGGTAAAAGCTCCCGCGCAGGAACCCCTGCCGCTCGAGCTCCTCGATCTCGGTGCGGAGCTTGAACGGCTCGATCACCATGCCCGGCCCGCTGATCCCCACGGTCTCGGGCCGGAGGACCCCGGCCGAAAGCTGATGGAGTACGACCTTGCCCCCCGGGGGGTGGATCGTGTGGCCGGCGTTCGGTCCGCCGCTCGTCCGGACGACGTACCGGGCGGTGGCGGCCAGCTCGTCGGAGATCTTCCCCTTCGCCTCGTCCCCGAACTGCGCCCCGATGACTACCCGGACCGACATGGCCGTATCCGAGGGACCCAAGGCCGGAAGTAGATGGTTCTTTCCTACGCTGTCGCGGCGTCCCCACGCGAGAGGGAGGGGGTCCCGCCCGAAGGGTCGGTCCCGGCCGAGCATCCAAGAGGTTTTGGGGAGCGACGCCGTGCCGACCCCCACCCCCGAAGGGAGGGGGCCGGAGGAGACCGTGGGCTGGCGGATCGAGGATGTGATGGATCGGGACCTGGTTTCGATGGACTCCGAACGGACCGTGCTCGAGGCTGCGAAGGAGATGGTCCGGGCCCGGCACGGCTTCGCTCTGGTGACCCGGGGCGGGGCACCGTGGGGCGTCGTCACCGAGTGGGACCTTCTCTCCCGGGTGCTGGGCGAGGGCCGCGACCCCGCGACGGTCCGGCTCGGCGAGGTCGCGACGACCCCGCTCCTGACCTGCCGGGCCGATACGCCGCTCGCCGAGGTCATCCAGACGATGGCCGAGAAGGGGGTCCGCCGCATGCTGGTGGTCGATTCGAACGGGCAGGTCGAGGGCGCGCTCACCTCCCGGGCGGTCCTCCACCTCTTCCGCCCGTACCTCGACGACATCACCCGGGCGATCGCCGGCTTCGCTTCGTCGCTCTGAGATCGGGGAGGACGATCCGACCGCCGTGGCCCGCCCGACCCCTCGGCGGCGCTCACCGGGGGAGCCGGCGCGGCGCCGGTGGCCGAGTATCGCTGGACGGTCCTCTCGAACACCACCCTCGCGACGCTCAGGGCGTCGCTCGACTCGAACATCGTCCTGATCGCGCTCCCGACGATCGCGACCAGCCTTCCGGGCAGCACGCTCTCGAGCCTGCTCTGGCTCCTCCTCGGCTACCCCCTCGCGACCGCGGTCCTGCGGCTCAACTTCGGCCGGCTCTCCGACAGGTTCGGCCGCGGGCGGCCCTACGACCTCGGCTTCGCCCTCTTCACCCTGGGCTCGCTCCTCTGCGGCTTCGCGCCGAGCGCATGGGCGCTGGTCGGGTTCCGGATGAATCCATGCGATCGGCGCCGCCTTCCTCTTCTCCGACAGCGCGGCGACCCTGACCGACGCCTTCCCGCCGAACCTGCGGGGCTGGGCGCTGGGAGCCAACCAGGTGGCGATCGTCGTCGGGTCGGTCCTGGGGCTGGTCCTCGGGGGCGTCCCCACCTCGGCCCTGGGCTGACGGTGGATTTTCTTCGTCAACGTGCCGATCGGCCTCTTCGCTTTCCCAAACCGCGCGTCGATCATGAACGCCTGCCACCCGACTCCCGGGGGGTCGCCTGGGGGATCCGGACCACGCTCGTGAACGACTCCACCACCTTCAGCCTCGCCCTCGCAATCCTCGTGATCTCGTCGCCAATGGGGCTCCCCCAGGTCGAGGCGGTCTTCCTCGGCACCGGCGTCCACGGCACCTACCCGCCATCGCTGGTCGCGAGCTGTGTGGGCTCGATCCACCGGGTCTTCTTCGTCTCGACCGGGCTCCTGCTGCTCGCCCTCCTCCCGTCGGCGCATCGGGACCCGATCGGCGGCCCCGCTCGCGGGGCGTCGGGACAACGGTAATAGGGCCACCGACCCTCGGTCGGCGATGGTCGCCCAACGCGTGCTTGCGATCGAGATCTCGGGCATCCGGAAGATGTTCGAGGGGGCGCCCCCGAGCGCGATCAACCTCGGGCTCGGCGAACCGGACTTCGATCCTCCGAAGGTCGTGATCGACGCACTCTGCACGGCGGTGCGGACCGGGAAGAACCACTACGGGCCGTCCGCCGGCCTCTCCGATCTCCGCGCGGCGGTCGCCGAGCGCTACCGCGACCGGCTCGCCGAGACCTCCCGCGAGCACGTGATCATCACGGCGAGCGGCTCCGAGGCCCTCATGGCGGTCGCGCTCGCCCTCTACGACCCCGGGGACGAGGTGTTGGTCCCCGATCCCGGCTTCGTCCTCTACGCCCCCCACGCCCGCATCGCGGGAGCGACCCCGGTCCCCTACCCCCTGATCGAGTCGGAGGAGTGGGCGCCGGATCTCGACCGGCTCGAGTCGCTGGTCACCCCGAAGACCCGGGCGATCGTCGTCAACTCCCCGAGCAACCCCACGGGGGCGGTGCTGAGCGCGAAGGCGGTCGAGCGGATCGTCGACTTCGCCGACCGGCACGACCTCTTCATCATCTCCGACGAAGCGTACGAGCAGATCGTCTACGACGGCCCGGCGCCCTCCTTCTGGGGCCGCGGCGACCGGGTGGTCGTCGTCAACACCTTCTCGAAGACGTTCGCGATGACCGGCTGGAGGCTCGGCTACCTCCTCGCCGCGCCGGCGCTCGCGATCGCGATCAACAAGATCCACTACCACATCCTCGCCTGCCCCCCGACGCCGACCCAGATCGCGGTGCTCGCCGGTCTCGAGAGCGGCGGCGGGACCCTCCGGTCGATGCTCCGGGAGTTCCGGGCCCGCCGCGATCTGGTCGTCCGGGAGCTCGGCCGCATCCGGGGGATCAGCTTCGTGGTGCCGCGGGGCGCCTTCTACGTCTTCCCGAAGTTCCACTGGAAGGGGACCAGCCTCGAGGTCGCGACCGCGCTCCTCGGCCGGGGCGTGATCTCGACCCCCGGCAACGCCTTCGGGAGCCTCGGGGCCGGCCACCTCCGCCTTTCCTTCGCCGCCTCGAGGGTCCACCTGCGCGAAGGCCTCGCCCGCTTCAAGGACGTCGCCGAGGCGGCCCGGCGGTGATCCGGCTCCGGCTCGAGGCCCTGGCCCTGGCCGCCGCCTCCCGACTCGGCCGCCACGGTCCGAACCTCGAGCTCGGGCGGTTGGCGAAGGAGCTGGCCGATCTGGCCCGGGAGGGCTCCCCGGGGCCGACGGGCGGTCCGGGTCAGGCGGATTCCCAGAGCGACCGGTAGAGCGATCGGTGCCGCTCGACGGCCACGCTCCAGTCGAGTCCGACTGCCCGGGCCCGGCCCCGGTCGACACGCCGGCGGTTCTCGGACGAATCGCGGAGGCTCTCGGCGATCGCCCGGGCGAGCGCCTCGGGGTCGCCGAACGGGACGAGGCGGCCCGCCGCCCCGTCTTCGAGCACCTCCGGGATCCCGCCGACGGCGCTCGCGACGACCGGGACCCGGGCGGCCATCGCCTCGAGCAGCACGAGGCCGAAGGCCTCCCACTCGGAAGGGAGGACGAGGAGCCTGGCATGGCCGAGGATCGACCGGTACTCGACCGGGTCGGCCCGGTGGCCGAGGAACCGGATCCGATCCTCGATCCCGAGCCGTCGGGCCGTCGCCCGGATCCGCTCCCCCTCACCCCACTCGGCGCCGACGAGCAGGAGCGGGAGCCGGTCCGCGTCGGGGAGGCGTGCGAGCGCTTCGACGAGCCCGGGCAGCCCCTTGTTGGAGGCGATCCGGCCCGCGTAGACGATGTAGGCCTCGGGCAGCCCCGCCGGTCGCGGGCCGTCGCCGGCCGTCGCCCAGTAGGCCGAGTCGACCCCGGGCGGGATGACCCGGATCCGCTCCCGCGGCGCGAACTCCGCGACCCGGCGGCGCTCGAGCTCGGTCTCGACAACGATCGCCTGAGCCGACCGGTAGGCGGTCGCGCCGAAGAGGTGGTCCTGCCCGCGGAGGAGCCCCCGCTTGATCCGGGGCTCGCGCCGGTCGGCCGGATGGTAGTGCGTCGAGACGACGAACGGGATCGACCGGCGGCGGGCGACCGCCGCGGCCTCGAGGACGTGGCCGTAGCGGTGGGAGTGGGCATGGAGGATCTCCGGCCGGTCCCGGTCGAGGGCGGGGATCAGACCGAGCATCATCGGCATCGTGAGGCCGGGGATGAGGCGGCGTCGGACCGCCAACCAGTCGACCGGGACCCCGTCGATCTCGGCCGGCCGGTCGGATCGATGGACCCAGGGCTCTTCGGAGGCGAGATCGCCCGCATAGACCCGGACCGCCTCGCCGCCGGCCACGAGTCTCCGGGCGATCTCCCGGACGTTGGTCTCGACGCCTCCCGGGGTCCCGAACCGCAGGAGCACCTGGGCGATCCTCACGGACCGACGACCTCCTTGAACAGCGTGTCGAGCCGGTCGGCGCACGCTCCCCACGTGTACCGGGGCGCGACCTCGTCCCGGCCGTAGCGGCCCCATCGACGGGCCTGGGCGGGATCGGAGCGGATCCGTTCCATCGACGCGGCGAGCGCCGCCGCATCTCCGGGCGGGACCAGGAGCCCCGAGCGCTCCGGTTCGATGAACTCGGGGATCCCGCCGACCCGGCTCGCGATCACCGGGGTGCCCTGGGCGAGCGCCTCGAGCAGCACGAGGCCGAACGCCTCGTATTCGCTCGGCAGGACGAGCGCCTCGGCCTCGGCCATCGCCGCGGCGAGGAGCGACTCGTCGGCGAGAAACCCGGTCCAGCGGACCCGGTCCCCGAGCCCCTGCTCGGAGATCCTTCGGGTGAGCCAGGGCCCCATCCCCCCGTCCTCGCCGACCAGGACGAGCCGCAGCGCGGGGTCGGTCCGGCCGACCCGTTCGAACGCGTCGAGCAGTTCGGGGAGCCCCTTGTTGGAGGCGAGCCGGCCGACGAAGAGGAAGTACCGGCCCTCGATGCCCAGGTGCCGGCGGAAGGCGTCGGGGGCGTCGGGCGGCGGTGGGAGGGGCGACCGTCCGGGCGGGATCACCGTCACGGGCGGGAGCCGGACCCCGAGCTGCCGGAGCAGGGTCTCCTCGGCCCGGGTCTGGACGATCAACCGGGCGGCGGCGGAGGTCACGGGCCCGGCGAGCGCCCGGTCGTAGAACCGGCGCAGCCGGTGCCGGAACCACCCCCCCTGGATCGACCAGATCGGGTGGAAGTGGGCGGTCAGGACGAACGGGGCGCCGCCCCGACAGTGGAACCGCCGGGCCACGGCGACCTGGTGGGTCCCGAAGGTGTGGACGTGGACGAGGTCGGGCCGGTGCCGCTCGAGGCTCCGTTCGAGGCCGCGAAAGAAGGGATAGTGGAGTTCGCCCGGGAGCGACCAGACCGGCAGCCGTTCGATGCCGCCGAACGGCCGCGTCTCCCGGCGGGGGATCGCGTCGGGGAGCCGGCGCAGGGGGAACTCGGTGTAGAGATCGCTCGTCAGGACCTGGACCGAGTGGCCCCGGTCGTGGAGCCGGGGCGCGATCTCGGCGACATGCCGTTCGACGCCCCCCGGGGCCGGGGGGAATCGGGTCGAGATCTCGGCGAGCCTCACGAGCCGGAGGCGCCGGAGCGGGGGGCCGAGAGCTGGAGGGCGTACTTCTTGAAGACCTCGGTCGCCCGGGCGACCGCCTCGACCTTGACGTACTCGTTCGCCTGGTGGGAGAGCTCCTCCTCCCCGGCCCCGAAGATCACGACGCGGGGGTTCACCTGGGCGTAGTGGACCGCCTCGGAGGCGTGCGCGAGGACGGCGAGTTCGGTCTGGGCGATCTCCTGGAGCCGCCGGACGTGGGGCGCCTGCGGATCGATCTGGACCGACGGCATGCTGACGATCCGACGCAGGGTGAACGGGGTCTTGATCCGGCGCAGGTGCTCCTCGATCTCGTGGTAGAGCTGGTCGGGGGAGTACGGCGGGGGAAACCGCACGTCGACCTCGGCCGAGCACCGGTTCGGCACGACGTTGAGCCGGGTGCCGCCGTTGAAGGTCCCGATGTTCATCGTCACCGCCCCGAGTTCGGGGTGGGCGATCCGGCCCTTGAACGACTCGAGGCCGCGGAGGATCCGCATCATCTTCACGATCGCGTTCTCGCCCAGGTGGGGCATCGCGCCGTGCGCCGCCTTGCCCCGGGTCTCGATCGCGAGGTCGAGGACGCCCTTCTCCGCGTAGGCGACCCTCAGCCCCGTCGGCTCCCCGACGACGACCGCCTTCGCCCGCCGGAGGGGGAGCGTCTTGCTGAGCGCGACCGCCCCCTGCATCGTCGTCTCCTCGTCGGTCGTGAAGGCGAGGACGACCGGGATCTTCCGGGCGACCAGGTCCTGCGCGGCCTGGAGCATCGCGATCGCGGTGCCCTTCATGTCGGCCGCGCCGCGGCCGTACATCCGGCCCTGGGTGAGCTGGCTCTGCGAGAAGCTCCAGTAGTCCCCGATCGGCGGCGTGTCCAGATGGCCGGAGAGGACAACCCCGCTCTGGCCGTACTCGGCCAGAAGCGCCGGGCTGTGGGCGTCACCGAGCAGGGTGTTGCGCATGTGGATCTGGTCGGTGAACGACTGGATGTAGTCCAGGACCTCCTTGCGGTCCGAAAACGGGTCGCTCGGGATCTTGACCAGCTCGGTGAGCATGTCGACCATCTGCCTCTTCATTCAGGTGTCCTACGTCGGAGCCCGGACGAAGGGCCGACGGCCGTCCCTCCTAAGTCCCGCCGTATCTTAATCGTATGCCTGCCGAAATCTCGGGGGTGGGGCCCCTACGGCCGGGGGACCGGGCGGGGCCTTCGCGGTGCCCGGGATGACCGCGCGATCCGGTAACTTCGGGCGAGCGCGCTGCGGAAGCCGTCGGGGGAGCCGACCGACCGCCACTCCCCGAACCTCCGGTCGAGCACGAGGGCCTGGATCCGGCCGCCGTGCTCGAGGAGGTGGCGGATCCCGTCGGTCACCTCGAGCTCGGCGGGACGTCGGCGACGGACCTCGGCGAGCGCGCCGAAGAGCGAGGGGGCGAAGGCGTAGACGGCCGTCGCCGCCCAGTGGGAGGCCGGCCGCTCCGGCTTTTCGACCATCGAGCGGACCTCGAGCCGGCGGAGCCCCTCGAACGCCGGTCGCGCGATCCCCTCGATGACGCCGTAGCGCCGGGGGTCGGCGACGCGCCGGACCAGGAGGACCCCGTCCAGCCGCTCGCGGGCCCTCAGCCGGCCCATCGCGCGCAGGATCTCGCCGGCCCGGCCCCCGAGGATCACCCCGTCGCCGGCGTGGAGGTAGAACGGGCCGCCTCCGGTCGCGGGCCGCGCCCGGAGCACCGCGTCGCCGAAGCCCTGGGGGCGCGGCTGGACGGCGAAATGGAACCGGAGCCGGCGCAGCGTCGCGTGGAAACGGCGGGTCTCGGCGATCCGCTCGGGCTGGTGGAGATGCCGCTCGACCAGCCCGGGATCGATGGTGAAGTACTGCCGGACGAACCCGCGGTCCCGGGGCCGGATCACGAGCCCGACGTCCCGGACCCCGGCCTGGGCCAGCGCCTCGACCACCAGGTGGGCGACCGGCTTCAGCGTCGGTCCGCCGGCCGGACCGTCCCCGAAGAGCGGCAGGAACTCCTTGCGGAGCCCCCGGGTCCACGGCAGCATCCTCGAGCCGTCCCCGGCGAGGGTCACGACCGCGCGCACCCGATCACTCCGTCCGGGAGGCCGGCGGGGCACCGGCCCGCCACTGGGTCCGGGGGAGGACCTGGGCGCGCTTCGCCTCGAGCCGGCGGCGGAACCGCAGGAGATCCCGGAAGATCTCCCGGACCACCTCGTCGAGCTCCCGGCTGCGCCGGTACCCGAGCGCGGCCAGATGGTCGTGCCGGGGCTCGTAGAAGTGCTCCTCGGCCTCGACCCGGGGATCCGCCGGATGCTCGATCGTGGGCGATCGGCCGAACTCCCGGGCGATCGCGGCGACCGTCTCGGCAAGCCGGTTCACCGAGTAGGCGGCGTCGAACTGGTTGAAGACCCGGTACTCGCCCGATCCCGCCGGATGGCGGAGCGCGAGGAGGAGCGACTGCATCGAATCCTCGAGCGCGATGAACCCGCGGGTCTGGCCCCCCTTGCCGTACGGGGTGATCGGGAGCCCGAGGATCGCCTGGACGATGAACCGGTTGAGCGCGGTCCCCCAGGTCTCATCGAAGTCAAAGCGGGTCAGCAGCCGGTCGCTGGTGATCTCGGGGGTCCGGATCCCGTAGATGACCCCCTGCATCACGTCGGTGGCCCTCAGGTTCCAGATCCGGGTCGCGTACATCACGTCGCCCGAATCGAAGACCTTGCTCCAGTGGTACCACGAACCGGCGTTCCGGGGGAACGGCAGGGTGTCCCGCCGGCCGCGGTACTCGATCTCGAAGAACCCCTCCGGGATCTCGACGTTGGGCGTGCCGTACTCCCCCATCGTCCCCATCTTCACGAGGTGGGCCTCCGGGCACCGGTCGCGGATCGCGTAGAGAAGGTGGAGGGTCCCGGTGAGGTTCTGGACCTGGGTCGCCACCGCGTGGTGGACGTCGATCATCGAGTAGGGGGCGCTCCGCTGCTCGGCGAGATGGACGATCGCCTCCGGCCGCTCCTGCGCGAGCACCTCGTCGACAAACCGGTACCGGCCGAGGTCGCCCCGGTGGAAGGTCAGCGACCGGCCGAACCGCTCGCGGACCGCCTCCATCCGCCGGGGGAACGACGGGATCGGCGTCGCCGACCAGCTGCCGACCTCCCGGACCCTCCGCCGGGTCGCAAAGTTGTCGATCCCGACGACCTCGTGGCCCTCCGCCAGGAGCCGGAGCGCGAGCGGCCAGCCCGAGTAGCCGTCGATCCCCGTGATCAGGACCTTCATGGGCCCGGCGCGGTAGGGGGGCCGGGGCTTAAGAACTGCGAGCCCCCCGACCGGCCCCCCGGGCCAGGAAGGAGTGTGACCGGAAACCCTCCCTGATGTCGGTGTGGCCTGCGTGGCTCACGTCTGGTCGTACACGAGTCCCAACGCATTCCAAATGACCACTCGGCAGAGGATCTCGATCCACTGTGCGTGTCTTCGACGGGCCTGAACGATTTCCCCGAACCGTCGCTTGACCGCGCCGAACACTCCCTCCACGAGCGTTCTCCGCCGGTAACGGCAGCGGAACGCCCGCCGGTCCTCCCGCTGACGGAGGACCATCCGCTTCCACGCCGGATGGCCGAAGGCGAGGGCATGGCGAACGTTCGCCTTCAGGTCCATCACGGGAAGCCCGCCTCGTTCCTCGATGAGCTCGGCGTTCCGTCGCGACTGGTAGCCCTTATCGAGCGCCGTATTGCCCAACTCCACCCTCGGGTCCACCTGGTCCAGGAGACTCTCCAGTTCCGGGGAGTCTCCCCAGGTCCCGGCCGTCACCCGGGCGGAGAGAAAGTACGGCCACTGCGCTCGGGTGGCCACGAGCGCGTGGAGCTTGACGAACTGTCGCCGCCGGGTCTTCTTCCCATGGCGGACGTCAAACCACCGCTGGTAGCGACGGGTGGCCACGCCGGTGGCATCCCCTGCGGCGTTGGTTCTGCCGTCAGCAAGACGGGAGGCCGTTTGCCCGATCAATCCCTCCAGATAGGGGACTGGGACCCGACGCACGAGACCGACAACGGTGCTCGCCGCCGGGACCTTCCTGCGGAACCCCAGCTTGGCGGCGAGCTCGGGGAGAGCCTCGAGGGTGGCGTAGGCCTCGTCATACGACCACCCCTCGAGGTTCTTCAAGAGGAGGAAGCGCACCACATCATAGGGGTTGGTCGGAGGTCGCCCCGGAGTGCCGTAGGGTCGGCATCGGTAGGGGGGAGGTCCCTCGTCTACGAGGGCGGCGAGGGTCCGATAGAGGCGCCCTCGACCATGTCGGAGGAACTGACGATAGCGGCGGTGATTCCGCCGCTTCAACCCCTTCCGAGTCGGGTGGGCGTCGGTCTTTTTCAGGCGGGGATGCTCTGGTCTCTTCGCGGCCGTTCGGCCGTCTCCGCGGGGATGTGGCGACACACCCATCGCCGCGGAGCGCCTTTTTCAGCGTGGGACTCCACTGGAAACGAGAGGGGCAAGGGCAACGTTCTCACGCCAGGGTTAGGAATTTCCGGTCACACTCCGAACGTGTTATCTATGGGGACGAATCTACCCCTGCTCGAATGAGGAAACGACTCGACCACAAGCCCCTCCTCTCGGACCGACGGATCCGACTTTGGTACGATGAGATAGCCTTGCGGTCGAACCTCTCGGCCGGGACCGAGCTCCGGCACGTGGGCCTATTCTGAAACCGTGTGGGACTCGTGCCGGGACAGCTCGCGGAACTCGCCAAGTCGGACCCGGACCGACTCAGGGCGGCACTCATACGATACGCCCAGGAACTCCAAGGAGAGGGACGTCTACCGAGCTACATCGCAAAGACGTTCGTGGGAATCAAGAGCTGGCTCAGATTCAACCGGGCCAAGTTCGAGGACTTCCCGAGGCTCAGAGTCGTACCGGGGGAATCACTGCTCGAGGAGCGCGTCCCCACGCAAGAAGAACTCCGGCGAATCCTCTCAACCTACAACGCCCGGAGCCGGGTCGTGGCCCTCTTCATGGCCCACTCGGGCGTCAGGCCCGGAGTCCTTGCCGCCGCCGACGGAAGCGACGGGCTGAGGCTCGGCGATATCAGGGACCTCGTTCTCAAACCCGAGCCCCGGTTCGAACGGCTCCCCTTCCATCTCGTCGTTTCGGGCAGGCTTTCCAAAACCTCGGCTGAGTACCACACTTTCGGGACCCCCGAGCTCGCGGACGCGCTGCTCGCCTACCTGGCAGAGCGCAGGGCCCGAGGCGAGGATCTGAGCCCATCGTCCCCCGTCGCGCGGGTCGAACCTATGGGGGCGGGAACGAAGTTGCGCGAGAGGTCCAAGACCGATTTTGTCACGACCGCGATGATGATGCGCGGGCTCCGTGGGGGACTGAAAGCGCTCCTCCCTAGCGCCCGGACCTACGTCTTCCGAGCCTACTGTTCGACCCAGATGGTTTCGGCGCGGATCGACCGGGACGTGCGCGAGGCGATCCTGGGCCATTCTCTTGGTGTCAGCGGCCGGTACAACCTCTCGAAGAAGCTTCACCCCTCAGTGATAGAGGAACTTCGACGGGAGTACGCGAAGGCCGTGTCCTATCTAGAGTCGGGGCGACCCAAGGAGGACCGGGCGACCCAAGGAGGACCGGGCGACCGTACTCGAGAGCGTCGTCGCAGCCCTGCTCAAGGATAAGGGAGTCAGCGAGGACAAGATCACGGCCGTGCTCGAGGGCAAGGTGGCCGGGGATGAGCTCGAGCGGATCCTCGGATCGCGCAAAGCACAACCGGTTCAACGGGTCGTGCCGATGGCCGGTGTTTCCGTGCTCTTGGTGCAGGGATGGGAGTTCGTCTCTCCCCTCGGGAACGACCAGGCGGTGCTTCGGTGGCCCGACGACGACCGAGGCCCTACGCCTCACCCGGCGCTTCCCACTTCCGCGGGGCCCGCATGATGTCGCGCGCTCTCACGCGCGCGCGCGGGGGAGAGAATGTAGTCGGTCTTCGGTCAGGATTGGCCGGTGGGGGGGGCGACCGCCGGCGCGGGGACGGTTCGCGGTTCGGAGGCGGTCCATGAGTCAGCGCGAACTCCCACGCGCGCGCGAGGAGGTCCTGTGGTGGTGGTGGCAGCGGCGACCCCTCCATATATCTCTCACGCGCGCGCGAAGGGACGATGGACCGGCACGTCTGTGTCGACGAGTCCCGGCTGGCACGAGGAGAAGATCGTTGGACCACAGGCCCGGGAGGGTAAGACGACGGCGTTGCCGCTTGTCGGTGGTCGGGTATAATCGCGTGCGTACTCTCACGCGCGCGCGAGCGGGAGAATCGCTCCTCCGGGCTTCCGTGTGGCCGACCTCGGATGGAAGGGAGGGCCTGATGGAACCGCCCACGGCCGAGGCCTTCCTGGTTTCCATCGTTCTGGTGGGGCCCTTCGTCGCCTCCCCCCAACCTCGATCCCCCGGGCCGACCGATCTGGGCAACCCCCGAGAAGATGTCGACGACCGCTCGCCTGAAGGCCCAGGGATTGAAGTGGAGGGTGCTCGCTCAGCGAGCTGGGCTGCCGAGGGGGAACCTGCGCCAACGTCGCGTCCCGGGTCCGGAGGGGGCGGTTACACAACTCGCTCGCTACAGAAGGGTCAGTCGGGTCTCCGACGGAACCGGCCCCTACGTAAAGCGCCCGTTGATCGCGGTGCCAACGTCCGGCCAATCATGAGCACATACTGTCCGCGACGGATACATCTTGGAGACGCCATCGGGCCCTTAAAGGAGGAGACTGTGCAGGGTCCGTGCGGCCGCTCGAGGTTCTCGACACCTTCCCGGCATTCGAGCGGTACTGGCGGGCCGTTCGTTCCGAGCCCGTCAACGTGCAGATCGACCGTTGGGAGCACGAGTACATGGCCGCATGGCCGGAACTCCTGGCGAAGCTACAGCAGAACTACTCCGAGGACGGTGTCGACTGGAAGCGAATTGCGAGGACTCGAATCTTCCCACACCTACCTGAGCGCCTCACCCAGATGCGTCTGCTCCATCGGAACCTTCTGAAGGACCTGCCCGATTCTTGGTTCAGGACCCAGCGGACCCTGAAGCTGGATTTCCCTGTCCGCTTCGTCACTTACATTGGCATTAGGGTCGGGGCCGGGTGGGCCACCCGATACGACGGTCAACCCGCTTGCCTGTTCGGTCTGGAGAACGCGGCGGAGATTACCTCCAGTAAGAATGGCGGAACGCCGGGTGCAGTCTCCCACGAGGTCGCTCACCTCGCCCATGATGAATGGAGGCGGCGGGACGGCCTGCGCGGCATCGAGGAGCCCGGCGGACCGTACTGGCAGCTCTACGAGGAAGGCTTCGCCACGGAATGCGAGCGTCGCATCGAGGACACCCGATCGTTTCGCCTCAGAACCGGCAGAGCGGATTGGCTTTCCTGGTGCGCAAGTCACTAGGCATGGCTCGCGACAAAGTTCCTTCGCGACGCGGCGACTCGCAAATCGATGCGTCCGTTCTTCGGCTCGTGGTACAACACCCACGGCCACATCGAGTGCGGCTACTACCTTGGGCAAGAGGTAGTCCGGAGGTGGGCCCAGGCCACGTCGTTGAAGGAGGTTGCTTCATTGCCGGAGGCCGTCATCAGGAGGAGGGCGAGATCCACCCTTCACGAGATGGCCGAGTGCTGACCCGTGCGCTACAAACCCGCTCGTTCTGAACCCGTTAGGAGTGCATGGAACGGTCCGAAACAAACACGGAGAAGAGACCGCGCGAGCGAGCCATCGCCCCAGAACTCGCGGATGCGGTCCGGAGGACTCCCGAGGAGGGTTAAGGGGACGCGGACTTCGGTCTCCGGGAGGAGAGTCGATGGATTCCGCGGAGATACTCGTGGAGAAAGTACAGGCCCTGACTCCGGAGTTGAAGGCGTACCTCGAGGTCGATCCTGTCGGAAACGCTTATCCCCTCTGCTTCGTCGACCAAGAGCCGGACCGTACGACGTTTTGGGTTGCCCGACGGGGCGGCCAGCCGTGCGGCCACCTCTTCGTCTACGATGCCCACGAGTTTACGACACAGTGGGCGTACCTGGCCGGAGATCCGGAAGTCGTTTCCCGGCTCCTTGGTAAGATTCCCCGAGAGCATGCTGTTGCGACGGTTCCGTCAGAGAGCGCGTCCCTCTTTCATTTGCTGCCCGGACCTGGGTTCCGCCTGAAGGTACACCACAGGCCCTGAGCTGACCCCGTATTTCACCTCGAGATTCCCGACCGCTCCGGGCAAGGGTTGAAATATAGTATGTGGTGTACGTACCGAATAGCCCATGACCTTCAGGAAGGTCTGCCCCAGCCACAACGGATACCCCGGCTACTACGCCTACGAGTACGAATCCTACTGGGACAAGGCGAAGGGCAAGGCGCGCCAGCGGATGGTCCGCTACCTCGGCCCCTGCACCAAGGACGGCAAGCTCTTGGGGTCACCCAAGCCTCGGCTCCGTCTCGAGGCGACCACCACCTTCCTCGCCGGCGGTCGTGTGCTCGCCTTCTACCCCGCGGTCGAGCAGCTCCGTCTTCGGGAGCTTGCCCGCGAGGTTCTTGGGGTCAGCGAGGAAGTGGCGGGGCACTTCGTGGCCCTCGTCCTCAACCAGGTCAGCGACGGTGTCGCCGATGAGCACATGTCCGAGTGGGTCCAAGCCAGTCCGCTCCCTCACCTGCTCTCCCTCTCGACGGAGGGGCTCACCCCCGAGACCTTCGAGCGTGTTCGTTCATCCCTCTGTGACCTCTCTCCGAAGACGAACACGATGGCGGACCACGGGGTCGAGCTCCAGAAGGCCCTCACCCGGGCCTGGCGCTCCCGCACCCGGGAGCGCCCCGGGGTCTACTACGACGTGACGAAGGTCGACTACCATGGCTGGGCCAACCCCCTAGGAGCGTGTAGCTCTATTCGCTGACGGAGAGTGGGCCGGAGGTACTATAGCCGGGCTCGTCTATCGGCGAGCATGGCCGCCGAAAAAGGTCCCGTCTTCCGCAAGTACGACCCGAAGCAGACACTCCTCCCTCCCGACCTCAACGAGTGGCTCCCCGAGAATCACCTTGCCCGCATCGTCGCCCAAGTCGTCGACGAACACCTCGACCTCCAGCCGCTCCTCGACAGCTACCACAACGAGGCGGGAGGGTTCCCGGCCTTCGACCCACGCCTCCAGCTCAAGGTTCTCCTCTACGGATACTGTGTGGGCGTGGCGAGCTCTCGACGCATGGAGAAGGCGACCTACGAGGACGTGGCCACTCGGTGGCTCGCCACCGATCAGCATCCCCACTTCACTACCCTTGCCCGCTTCCGCCGAAAGAATCTCCCGCTCATGGACGACCTCTTCCACCAGGTCCTCGAGCTCTGCCGCGAGGCGGGACTCGTCAAGCTCGGTCGGGTGGCGCTCGATGGGACCAAGATCAAGGCGAGCGCCTCGAAGCACAAGTCGAAAACCTACCAGAAGATCCGAAAGGAGGAGACCGACCTCCGTCGGGTCGCCCACGACCTCCTCCGGGAGGCGGAGCGGGTCGACGAGGAGGAAGACCGACTCTACGGGCCCGACAAGAACCCGCTACTCCACCCGCTTCCTCCCGATTGGAAGGAGCGGCTGAAGAAGCTCAAGGAGGCTCGCCAGGCCATCGAGGAGCGGGAGAAGAAGAAGGGCAAGAGCGAGCCGGAGGCGAAGACCCAGCACAACTTCACGGACCCCGACTCGAGGATCCTGCAGGAGAGCGGGAACAAGGGCGGCTACATCCAAGGATACAACGCCCAAGCGGCGGTGGACGCGAAGAGCCAGGTGATCGTGATGGCCGCGGTGACGCAGGAGAACGGCGATGGTCAACACCTTCTCCCGATGATCGAGGAGCTGGAGCGGGTGCTCCCCGAGCTCCCGCGCAAGATCCTCGTGGACGCCGGATACTTCAGCGAGGCCC
>DAHXNZ010000022.1 GCA_027365105.1 Thermoplasmata archaeon | reverse complement strand
GGAAGGAGGAGATTCTGGTGCGGGTCGTATCGACGGAAAACGGGACCTTTCTCGGCGGGCATGATCACCGATAGTCGAGGCCGGTCATAGTACCTCGCTTCGAACTGCCGTCCGCGAGTTGAGCTACACGCTCCTAGCGGCGCCCGACCGGACCGATCTAGGCGACCGCGGTGCGCCGCACGGTGATCGGGATCAGATCGGCGGCGAACTCGAGTTCGGCGATCTCCACGGGATCGACCAGGGTCGGCGGGGCGTCGATCAGGATTGGGGCGCCGAGTGAGATCTGAAGGGCCCGTGCCCCGAGAATGCGGGCCCGCTCGAACCGGGTGTACCGGACCTCGACGGAAGGAGCCTTGGATTGCGGACTCATTGCGGGCTTTCCTCGAGACCGTAGGGGGCACGGCCGTCAGGGGCGCTCCCACCCTGGGCATGCTATTTACCTTTTGCTGGCTCGATGGGGGCGCGCGTCGCCCCGGATTCGGTCGATCCCCGGTCGGGGCGGGCAGGGTCGGGCACCGGGGAGGGGAATCGGGGGCCGAGAGGGGTCCGGACGGGCCCGGGGTCCGGTCCAACCGAGCCATTATATCCCCGGCCACCGCATCGTTGGCCAGGGAGCCATGTCCGACGCCGCGACGCCCTCGAGCCACCTGCCCGTCCGCACCGACAGCACGATCCGGCTCGGCGCCGCGCTCTGGATTCTGGGCATCGTGGAGTTCGTTCTTGGGATGGGGGTGACCCAGTACGGCTGGGACCTCCTCCGGACCGGATCCACTCCGGTCTACAGCCTCCGGTTCAACTACATCAGCGACCTGGGGGCGGTCCACTGCGGCCTGTTCGGCGGGGCGATGGTCTGCTCGCCCTGGCACAATGTGTTCAACGCCTCGATCATCCTGCTCGGGGTCCTGCTGATTCTCGGCACGCTGGCGATCGCCCGTTCGATCCCCGCCGGACCGGCCCGGGGCCTGGGCGTCCTCCTCATGGTCATCGCCGGGATCGGGGCGATCGGGGTCGGACTCTTCCCGGAGGACGTCAACGGGCCGGCTCACGCCGTTTCGGCCCTGCTGGCCTTCGCCCTCGGGAACCTGGGGGCGATCACCATCGGCTACGGCTACTACGCCCGGGACCGCGGGTCCGGTTGGCTCGCCTACTCGGTCCTCTCCGGGGCTGTCGGTCTCGTGGCCCTGGCGCTCTACGTCGCCCGGCTCTACGGGCCGCTCGGAGTCGGGGGGATGGAGCGGCTGGTCATCGCCCCGCTCTTCCTCTGGGCGGTGCTCGAGGGGATCCGGGTGCTGAGGCTCCCGAAGTTCGCTCCCGGCCGGATCCGGCCCCCGGCGGCGGTACCCCATTCGTGAACTTCCGGGTCGGTCCGCGCCGACCCGGCCCCCGGTTCAGGGCCGAACCCGCGCCGGGCGGGGGGGGTTGGCGGTCCGGTGCAGGCAGTCGACCTGCTCGTCGAGCACGGGCCCCATCGCCGGCGAAAGGAGATGGCCGGCCTTGAGCCGCTTGGTCTCGAGATAGCGCCGGTTGTGCGGGTTGGGCCGGGCCTCGATCGGGATCCGGCCGGTGACCCGGATCCCCTGGGCGGTCAGGTCCCGGATCTTGTCCGGGTTGTTGGACATGAGCTCGATGCTCTCCACGGACAGGGAGCGGAGCATGTGCGCGGCGATGCCGTAGTCCCGCTCGTCGGGGCGAAACCCGAGCGCCTGGTTGGCCTCGACGGTGTCGTAGCCCCACTCCTGGAGCTGGTAGGCCTTGATCTTGTTCTCGAGCCCGATCCCCCGGCCTTCCTGGCGGAGGTAGAGCAACGCGCCCACGGGCCGACGGGCGAGCTCCATGAGGGCCAGCTCAAGCTGGTCCCGGCAGTCGCATCGGAGCGACCCGAAGGTGTCGCCCGTGAGGCACTCCGAATGGAGACGGACCGGCACGTTCTCCTGGTGGGTGATGTTCCCCTTGACGAGCGCCGCGTGCTCCCGCTCCTCGAACGGGGCGTGAAAGGCGACGACCTGGAACTCCCCGAACCGGGTGGGAAGCTCGGCCACTGCCGAGACGCGCACGCACGGATGGCCCTCGGGGCACCGGTGATTGAGGTCCCGGTGGAGGATCTCTTCGATGGTCGGTTTGGGGATTCCCACGTCCGAGGGAGGCGCCGGCCCCTTTTATTCGTATCCGGCGAGGTTTCGAGGAGTTCACCCTGCCTCCGCCCGAGCCGGCCCCGGCGGGCCGGGCCCGGGAGAACGGGAAAGCGTTAGACCGTCCGGCCGGCTCCCCCCCCCCGTGGTACCGCTCCGCTGGAAGTACACCTACCTGCTGCTCCGCCGGGTCTGGAAGATCCTGCTCGCCTACGCGGCGATCGTCATCGTCGCGTCCAGCGGCTTCTACCTGCTGGAAAACGGGACCATCTCCCCTCTCAACTCGGTCTACTGGGCGATCGTGACCCTCTCGACGGTGGGCTACGGGGACGTGGTGCCGACGACCTTCTGGGCGAAAGTGTTTACCATCGCCGTCATTGGGGGCGATGTCTTCCTGGTGGCGTACCTGGTGTCGGTGGTGATCGGGGTGGTCGGAGAGGAGGCGCAGCACCGTCAGCTCGGGACCTTCGGGACCGATCTGCGCGACCACGTGGTCGTCATCGGCTACGGCGGCGTAGGACAGGCGGCGGTCCGGGAGCTCCTCGCCCAGGGCGAGAAGGTCGCGGTCCTGACCCAGAACGCCGAGTCGATCCCGAACATCCGGGTCCTGGCGCCCGAGAGCCGGCTCTTTGCGACCTACGAGCTCGAGGCGACCCCCGAAGTCCTCGAGCGGCTCAACGTGCCGGGCGCGTCGGCGGTCATCGTCTGCACCTCCGACGACTCGCTCAACCTCGTGGCCGCGATCTCGGTCCGGGCGCTCAACCCGGACCTGCGGGTCGTCGTCTCGATCACCCGCCCCGAACTCCGTCAGACGCTGAAGGCGGCCGGAGTGACGTACGTCACCTCCCCGGGGGACCTCGGCGGACGGCTCTGCGCCAGCGCCTCGTTCCGGCCCGAGATCCCGAACGTCATCGAGGACCTCACGACCACCGTCCGGGGCTTCGACATCACCGAATACGTCCTCTCCGACGCCACCCCCATCGCCCGGGAGACCCTGCCCGACGCCGAACGGCGGGTCCGCGAAGAGAGCGGCTGCCTCGTCCTCGGCTATGCTCGCCCGGACGCCGCGAACCAGTTCAAGACCGTCCTGAATCCGCCGACGAGCTTCCAGTTCCAGCCCGGGGACGCGATCATCGTGATGGGCACGCTCGAGAACCTGCACCGGTTCCAGCGCTGGTTCCGGATCCCCCAGGGACGCTGACCCCGCTTCGACGCGCACGGATCAGCCGCGACGCAACCAGGAGGCGAACGGCTCCAGGGTCCGGTAGAGCTCTTCGCCCCTCGGGGTCAGGTGGTAGGTGACCGGAGCGCCCCGGGGACCGGGGAGGGCCTCGCGTCCGACGCACCGCTCCTTCTCCAGGGCCCGGAGCGTGGCAGTCAGGGTCGCCGGGCTGACCCGGGGGAGCGACCGCTGGATCGGACCGAACCGGAGCGGTCCGTGCCGTCCCAGGAGCGTGACGACGCAAAGCGCCCACTTCTTCCCGAGCACATCCAGCGCCCCGGTCGGGGGGCAGGGGCACTCCAGCGGAGCCTCGGCCGTCATCGCTTCGTACCACGGTAGCGGGAGTTCATATCACTTCATCCACTGTAGTGGACATGACCTCTCGGCCCGCCCGCCCCTCCGGACGGCGACCGGCCGGGCGTCGGCCGTTCCCCCGTCCGACGGCGAGGCGGACCCCCCGGCGGGCTCTCCGGGAGGTGCTCTTCGTCTGCACAGAGAACGCCGCCCGCTCGCTGATGGCCGAGGCGATCTTCAATGCCCTGGCGCCCGACGGCTGGAGGGCCCGGAGCGCCGGGACCTGCCCGGCCACCGCCCCGAACCCCCGGACCGGCCCTCTGTTGAAGGAGCTCGGCCTCCGCTCCCCGGCGCACCCTCCGAGACGGCTCACCCCCGCGATGATGGCGCGCGCCGACCGGGTCGTCACGATGGGCTGCATCGACACCTCGGCCTGTCCGGCGGTCCGCTTCCCGGACCGGACCGTCGACTGGGGACTTCCGGACCCGGGCCCGTTGGGGGAGGAGGGGTTCCGGACGGTCCGGGACCGGATCTGCGCCCTCGCCCTGGCCCTGCGGATCGAACTGGCGCACGCCGACCGCCGCCGGAGCTGAAGGAAGAGGTCCGTGGCCCCCAGTCCGCCCCGGCTCCGCTGGCTCGACCGGTACCTGACCGGCTGGATCCTGGCCGCCATGGCCGGCGGGATCGCCCTGGGCCGGTGGGTTCCCGAGTTCACGGCGACGGTCGGCCGCTGGATGGTGCCCGGGACGCCGGTCCCGCTCGCAGTGGGCCTCGGCCTGATCCTGATGATGTATCCGCCGCTCGCGCGGGTCCGCTACGAGGAACTCGGCCGGGTCTTCCGCGCGCCCCGGCTCGTGCTCCTCTCCCTGGCCCAGAACTGGGTCGTCGGGCCGTTGCTGATGTTCGTCCTGGCGATCCTCTTCCTGCGCTCGGAGCCGGCGCTCCTGATCGGGCTCGTGCTCATCGGGAGCGCCCGATGCATCGCGATGGTCCTCGTCTGGAACGAGCTCGCGGGGGGGGACCGGGAGTATGCCGCCGGCCTGGTGGCGTTCAACAGCCTCTTCCAGGTCGTCTTCTACGGGGCCTACATCTACCTCTTCGTCACGATCCTGCTCCCGTACGCGGGAGTGCCGGCGCTCTCCGTGCCGGTCTCCTGGACCCTGGTCGTCCTGAGCGTCGTGATCTTCCTCGGGGTCCCGTTCGCGGCCGGCGTCCTCACCCGGGCGGCCTACCGGGCCCGTCGGGACCTGCCCCACTACGACCGGACCGTCGCGCCCCGCCTCGCTCCGCTCGCCTTGGCGGCCCTGCTCTACACGATCGTCGTGATGTTCGCCTTCCAGAGCACCGCGTTCGTGACGTTGCCGGGCGATGTCGCCCGGGTGGCCGCGCCCCTCGTCCTCTACTTTGCGATCATGTTCTCGGTCAGCTTCTACCTGAGCTGGAAGGCCGGAGCCGGATACGCCCGCACGGCGGCCTTGAGCCTCACCGCGGCGAGCAACAACTTCGAGCTCGCCATCACCGTCGCGGTGGCGGTCTTCGGGATCGCCTCGCTCGAGGCGCTCGCGGCGACCGTGGGCCCGCTCGTCGAGGTGCCCGTGCTCCTCGGGCTGGTCCGGCTCTCGACCTACCTCGGACGCCGGTACTTCCCGGAGTTTCGTCGCCCGACGGCGCCCCCGACGACCCCCGCGGCCCCGGATCCCGACTGAGATCCCGGAGCGGGGCCGGCCAGCGGATCGGAAGGCGCCGCGGGCCGCCGTTGGGAGCGGTTGGACGACCGGGATCCCCGGTGCCGGGATCGAACCGACTCCCCGCCGGGGCCGTCCGGGGAAGATCGGGGCCGGCGAGGCGCGCCCGGGCGGGTGCCGGACCCTCCGCGACCGCTATACGGCTCCGAAGCCGGGTCCTACGGTCGAACCCCATGCCGGACGCGCGTGCTTCGGAGGTCTCGGTCGAGCCGGTCCACGGGCCGGCCGGACGGGCGGCGGCCTTCCCGAGGCTCAGCGCCTCCGGGCCCGGGAGCGTCCTGCTCGAGACCGGTGGCCCCCCGGGCACCCAGCTCCTCGTCTGGGACCCCGCGGCGACCTTCGCCCTCGTGGACGGGACGCCGACGATCCGGGCCGACCCGAACGTGGACCTGCCCAGGCGCCCGCGCACCGCCGCCGAGATGATACCGTTCCTCGATCGGGTGGTCCGGAGCTATTCCGTCCCCCGGTCCGGCCGGGAGGGCCGGCTCCCGGCGTTCGTCGGCGGCCTCGTGGGATTCCTCTCCTACGAGTGGGCCGCCGCGCAGGAGGGACCCCGGTCGGCCGCGCTCGCCGGATTCCCGGAGCTCTGGTTCGGGCTCTACGACCGCGCGCTCGTCCGGTGCCCCGGCTCCCCCGTCGAGCTGGTCGTCAACCCGGCCCTGCGCGGCGCCGACCCGCGTCGGGTCCGTCAGTCGCTCGGCCGGCCGCGTCGCTCCGCCGCTCCCGCGCGCCAACTCGCCCCGGCCCCCGGCGGCGGGCGCCCCGACGTGGAAGCCTCGTGGTCCCGGGAAGGTTTCGAGAACGCCGTCAGGGAGGTCCGCCACCGCATCCGACGCGGCGACCTCTACCAGGTGAACCTCGCGCTGCAGCTGCGCAGTCCGCGGGTGGATCCGTGGCAGCTCTACCGAGCCCTTTCGGTACGGAATCCGAGCCCGTTCGCCGGGTACCTCCAGGGGGACGGCTTCACCCTCGTCTCCGGCTCGCCGGAGCGGGTGCTGAGGACCGGCGTCGACACGCCGGGGGGCCGGACCGTGGAGACCCGGCCGATCGCGGGGACGCGGCCGCGAGGCCGCGGAGCCGACGACGGGAGGAACGAACGTTCCCTGCGCCGGTCCCCGAAGGAACGGGCGGAGCACACGATGCTCGTGGATCTCGCGCGCAACGACCTGGGGCGGGTCGCCCTCCCCGGAAGCGTCGAGGTCGACGAGTGGCTCTCGGTGGAGCGCTACTCGCACGTGATGCACCTGGTCTCGAACGTTCGGGGCCGGTTGGGGCCCGGCGTCGGGCTGCCCGAACTCTTCCGCGCCCTCCTCCCGGGCGGGTCGGTGACCGGAACGCCGAAGATCCGCGCGACGGAGGTCATTGCGGAACTCGAACCGGTGCCGAGGGGACCGTATACGGGATCGATGGGCTACGTGGGCCTCGACGGGCGCATGGACCTGAACCTCCTCATCCGGAGCGCCTTCTTCGGCCCCGGCCGATCGCCCGCGTTGACCTACGCGGGCGCGGGGATCGTCGAGGACTCGCGTCCGGACCGGGAGTGGGCCGAAGTGCAGCGCAAGGCGGCCGTCCTGCTCGAAGCGCTCCAGGGACGGAGGAGCCGCGGCCGCGCGTGGGCGCCCCCCCGGCGGAGCGCCTCGTGGTGCCCGCCGTTCCCTCCCCATCAGCACCCGGGCGCCCGGGTGCTGCTCATCGACAACTACGACTCGTTCACCTACAACCTGGCCCAGTATCTGACGGCCCTCGGCGCGCGCGTGGACGTGGTGCGCAACGATGCCGAATCCACCTCCGCGCTGCGGGCCCGACGCCCCACCCATCTCGTCCTCTCGCCGGGGCCGGGCCGGCCGTCCGAGGCGGGCGTGACCTGCGCGGCCGTCCGGGCCTTTGAAGGGACCCCGATCCTCGGGGTCTGCCTCGGGCACGAGGCGATCGTCGAGGTCTATGGGGGCCACCTCGGGATCGCCCCCCGGAGGATGCACGGCAAGACCTCCCGGATCCGGGTCACCCCGCTCGGGCGCGGCCGGGGACCGATGCGGGGTCTCCCCGAGACGTTCGAAGCCGCCCGCTACCACTCGCTCGTCGCCCGGGAAGTGCCGTCCGTGCTCGAGGTCACGGCCCGGTCCGACGCCGGCGAGATCATGGCGGTCCAGCATGCGAAGTGGCCGACCTACGGCGTCCAGTTCCACCCAGAGTCGCTGCGGACGCCGCAGGGCATGAGGCTGCTGGACGGGTTCCTGGCCGGGGAGGCGGCCGATGGCTAGGCGCGTCCCTCCGACGGTCGTGGTCCGGTCCTCGGGCCGAGGAGGCGCCCCGGCCGGCCCGTCGGGGCTTCCCCCGGGCCTCCGCATGGGGGACGGGGTCTTCGAGACGATCCGCACCTACGGCGGCGAGCCGTTCGAACTGCGGCGGCACCTGGCCCGGCTCCGCCACGGCGCCCGGGCCATCGGGCTTCCGCTCGCGGATCCGATCGCGCGGCTCGAGCGGGCCGTGCGGGCCACCCTCGCCGAACGACGGGCGGCACGGCCGGCCGGCGAATGGGTCCTGAGGGTGCTCGCCTACGCCGCCGACGCAGGGACGGGGTTCGTCGTCGAGGCGTCGCCGCTCGGCGGCCGCGCGGCCACTCCCTCGAGACGACCCCGACGGGTGGGGGTCTCGTCGTACCCGCATCCGGGTCCGTACCTGGTCCCGCCGGGCGCCCGGGCTCCCGTGAAGTGGATCGCCCGGGGCCCGCTCGCGCACGCCCTTCGAGAGGCAAAGCGCCACGGCTGGGAGGAGGCGCTCCTGGCCGATCCCGAGGGCCGGTTCGTCGAGGGAACCCGATCCAACCTTCTGGCCCGGATCGAGGGCCGCCTGGTGAGCCCCGGGGGTGAGTCGTTCGCGCTCCCGGGCGTGACCCGCGCGCGGGCCCTTCGGGAGGCCCGCCGCGCCGGCATCGAGATCGAGGAGCGGCCCATCGAGGCGGCGGAGCTGACGCGCGCCACCGAACTGTTCCTCGCCTCGACGCTTCTTGGGATCGCCCCCGTGGACCGGGTCGTCGGCCGCTGGACGCGGCCCCAGGGAACCCGGAACTCGATCCTCCCGGTCCTCCAGCGGGCGCTCCCGATCCCCCAGAGCCCGCGGGACCGCCGGTAGGGACGCGGGCCGGCGGCGATCGGAGCCGGACCGCTCCCTTCGATGCCCGCCGCGCCTTCCTCGGAGGGTCGGGGCGGCTCGCGCCCGGACGCCGGCGCTCTCGGGCCGGAGCGGGGCGACGCTCCGGCCGGCGTTCCCGGCCGGGCAGCGTTCACCGTTTCACGACCTCTCCCGCAGGCTTATCACCCGCGCCAACGCTTCGGAACTGCCGTGCCGACCAAACCCGCCCCCAAGACGCCCGCCGACGAGCGCATCGAAGTGACCCTCGAAGATCTCCCGGGCGTCGGCGGCACCACCGCCGACAAACTCCGGGAGGCCGGGTTCACCGACCTCATGGAGCTCGCCGTCGCCTCGCCCGGCGCGGTCGCCGAGGCGGCCGACCTCGGGCTCGCAATCGCCCAGAAGATCATCGGCGAGGCCCGCCGGCGCGCCGATGTGGGGGGCTTCGAGAGCGGCACGATGCTGCTCGAGCGGCGCAAGAAGCTCGGCCGCATCTCGACCAACACGAAATCGCTCGACGAACTGCTCGGCGGCGGCGTCGAGACCCAGGCGATCACCGAGTTCGCGGGGGAGTTCGGGACCGGGAAGACCCAGCTCGCCCACCAGCTCGCGGTCGACGTCCAGCTCCCGGCCGAGCAGGGCGGCCTCCAGGGCGAGGTGGTCTACATCGACACCGAGAGCACCTTCCGTCCGGAACGGGTCGTCGATATGGCGAAGGCGATCGGGCTCGCCCCCGAGGAGGCGCTCGGCCGGATCCACGTCGCCCGGGCGTTCAACTCGAACCACCAGATGCTCCTGGTAGCCAAGGCCCAGGAACTCGCCCGGGAGAAGCCGGTCCGCCTCCTGGTCGTCGATTCGCTCACGGCCCACTTCCGCTCGGAGTACGTCGGGCGGGCCGAGCTGGCCCCCCGCCAGCAGCTCCTCAACAAGCACCTCCACGAGCTGCTGAGGTTTGCCGACACCTACAACGCGGCGGTCGTGGTGACCAACCAGGTCTCCGCCCGGCCGGACATCCTCTTCGGCGACCCGACCCGGCCCATCGGCGGCAACATCGTCGCCCACGCCGCGACGTACCGACTCTATCTCCGCAAATCGAAACCGCCCCGTCGGATTGCCCGGCTGATCGACAGCCCGAACCTGCCCGAAGGGGAGGCGGTCTACTCGCTGACCACGGAAGGGGTCCGGGACTGATCGACCGGCGGGCGCAGGAAGCCCCGACGACCGGCCGGCCCGGTCCGGTACCAGACGATCCCCAGGATCGAGCGGAGCGGCACCGGGCCAAACGCCCGGCTGTCCCGGCTCACCTCCCGCCGGTCGCCGACGACGAAGATCTCGGACCGGAGCCGGGCGATCTGCCCGGCCGCCCCCCCCTCCTTCGGCCCCGCGGCGTCGGCCGCTGCGACAACCCGGAACCGATCCCGGTCCCAGGCGACCGTTTCTCCCGGCAGCGCCGCCACGCGCTTCACCAGCCGTCGGGTCGGCTCCTCCGGATCCTGGAGGACGACGAGGGCGCCGCGCGCGAGCCCCGGCGCCCATCGGGGATCGGCCAGGATCCGGTCGCCCGGACGGAGCGCCGGTACGAGGCTCTCGTCGTGGACCTCGAACCGGAGGCTCCGCAGCCGGCGGACGAGGGAGAGTCCCGATCGGTCGGGTCGGGGCGTTGGAGCCATCTTTATGGCTCACCGTACCTTGCGCCTGGCATGTCCGCCCTCTCTGGATTCGGCCGTCTCCGCAATGCTGCCCGGGCGCTTTCCGGGCGGCCCGAGCCCGTCTACGCCCACTGCGACATCCCCTGCGGGATTTATGACCCCCACGAGGCCCAGATCGCGGCCCTGACCGTGATCCGGATGGATCAGCTGATCGGGGAACTCCCGGCCGCTTCGGGAAGCCCGGCCGAGGCCCACGCCATCGCCTCCAAGCTGGCGCGCTACACCGCCGTCAAGGAGCAGCACGCCGAACGGGTCAAGCATGAGATTCGGGTCATCTACGGCGACTACATCACCGCCGACCACCTGAAGGCGTTTCCCCAGCTCTCCGAGCTGACGTTCAAGATCTTCAAGCAGGCCTCGAAGGCCCGGCAGGGCACCCAGATCGCCGACGCGCAGGAGCTGCTCCGGCTGGTCCAGGAGTTTGCCGAGATCTTCTGGAAGACCAAGAACGTGCCCTCCCGTCGGGTCCCCTCCCAGCAGAAGCCGGGCGGCGAACTCGTCGTTCCGGCGTGAACGGCCGCCGGCCGGTCCGAGCCCGCCCATGGAGGCCCGCCGGACCGAGGCCCTCGACCCGATCCTCCTGGACGGCCGCTCGCTGACCGAGGCCGGCTTCCACTCGGTCGCCCGGCACGGGCGACGGGCGGGATTGGCGCCCGGGGCTCGGCCCGCCCTGGACCGGGGCCGGGCCGCGGTCGAGCGGGTCGTCGCGGCCGGCGCTCCGGTCTACGGGATCACGACCGGCTTCGGCGCCCTCTCGGACCGGACGATCCCCCCCGAGAGCGTCCGGGAGCTCCAACGCTCCCTCGTGGAGAGCCACGCGAGCGGCCTCGGGCCCCCGCTTCCCCGGGCGGTGGTGCGCGGGCTGGTCCTGCTGCGCGCCAACTCGCTTGCCCGGGGGCTCTCCGGGGTCCGGCCGGAGGTGGTCGAGCGGCTCCTCGACTACCTGAACCGGGATCTCGTGCCCTGGGTCCCCGAGGCCGGCTCGGTCGGAGCGAGCGGAGATCTGGCGCCCCTGGCCCACCTGGCCCGGACCCTCCATGGGGAAGGGGCCTTCGTCGATCCGGCCGGCCGTCCCGAGCCGGCCGGGCCGCGGCTGGCGTCGGAGGGGCTTTCCCCGATCCGGCTGGTCGAGAAGGAAGGGCTGGCCCTCATCAACGGGACCGCCCTCATGACCTGCCACCTGGCCTTCGCCGTCGACGATCTGGAACGGCTCCTCCAGGGCGCCCTGATCGCCTCGGCACTCGCCTACGACGCCCTCCGTGGATCCCCCGACCCGCTCGACGATCGCTGGGGGGAGCTCCGGGGGTCGGCCGAGGAGCGGGCCGTCGCCGGGTCGATGCGGCGGCTCCTGGCCGGGAGCGGGCTCGTCACCGAACGCTCCGAGTGGACCGGCCAGGACCCGTACACGCTCCGCTGCATCCCGCAGGTCCTCGGCAGCGTCCGGCATGCGCTCCGGTTCGGCCGGGAGATCCTGACCGGGGAGCTCAACGCCGTCACCGACAACCCGGTCCTCTTCGACGACGGACGCTTCCACAGCGGCGGCAACTTCCACGGCCAGTCGCTCGCCCTCGCCCTCGACACCCTGGCGATCGCGGTGCAGACCGTGAGCGGCTACAGCGAGCGGCGGGTGAGCCGACTCGCCCACCCGGCGCTCAACCGCGGACTCCCGGCGTTCCTCGCCCCGAACCCGGGGCTCTCCTCGGGATTCATGATCCCCCAGACGGTCGCGGCGGCGCTTGTCAACGAGGGCTCGACGCTCGTCCACCCGGCGTCGGCGGCGAGCCTGCCCACCTCGGCCGACCAGGAGGATTTCGTCAGCATGGGTGCCTGGGCGGGCACCAAGCTGCATCGGATGCTGGCCAACGCCCGCCGGGTCGTGGCGATCGAGTGGATCATGGCCGCTCAGGCCCTCGAGCTGCGCCGGCCGGCGGCCGGGGGGGCGGGCAGCGAAGCGGCGCTCCAGGCGCTGCGCCGGCGCGTGGCCCCCTGGGATCGGGACCGCAGCCCGGCCGACGACATCCAGCGCGCGGCCGACGCCCTCGCCGACGGCTCGCTGGTCTCTGAGGTCGAGAACCTCGTCCCGTTCTGGAGCCCGATCTCCGCCCCGACCGCCCGGAGCTGAGCCTCAAGGGAACCCGGGGAGCGGCCGGCCCTCGGACGATACCGCGGAGGGCCGGGGTCCTGAAGCCGCCGATCCAGCCCCTCCGCCGACGATTCCCGATGGAAACCGGCGGCTCGCCGCTCCGGCTTCCGTCCGAGGGCGGGCCCCGCTCAACGTGTCGCGGTGTCGGCCGTGCGGAGGGCGATGGGCCGATCGACGTTCCGAGGCCACCCGTTCGCTTCGAAGGGGGGTCCCGCCCCGGGCGGTGAGACCGGCTCCAAGGACCCGTTCCGCGCCCCCGTGGGAGAGGCCCGGGCCGGACGCGGGGCCGGCCGACACCGACCTAAGCCGCGGCGGCTTCGCCCGTTCCCATGCCGCCCCACGATCTCGCCCGGCTGGCCCGGCAACTGGACGGGAGGCTCCGCGCGACGTCCGCCGATCGGCGTCGGGCCGGCCGGGATGCCTCCCCCCTGGTCGGGGCGCCGAGGGCGGTCGTCGACCCGGCGCACGTCGCGGACGTCGTGGCGCTGGTCCGCTGGGCCCGCCGGACCGGCACCCCGCTCACGGCCCGGGCCGCCGGGACCTCCCTGGACGGCGAGTCGGTCCCCGTCGAAGGCGGCCTTGTGGTCGACTTCGGCGGGTGGAACCGCTGCCGATCGATCGACCCGGTCGAGCGCGTCGCCCGTGTCGAGCCCGGCCTCGTGAACCGGAAGCTCCAGCATCGGGCGGCGAGGTACCGGCTCTTCTTCCCGCCGAACCCGGGCTCCGCCGACCGTTCCACGATCGGCGGGAACGTCGCGACCAACGCCTCCGGACCGCGGTCGTTCCGCTACGGGCCGACCCGGGCCTGGATCCGGGGGGTGGCGGCGGTCCTGGGCACGGGGGAGACGGTCGCGTGGGGCTCGGCGGCCCCGAAGCGGTCGATGGGGCCCGATCTCACCTCACTCCTGGTCGGCAGCGAAGGCACGCTCGCCCTCCTCACCGAGATCCGGGTCGGGCTGGCCCCGCTCCCCGCGCGCCGGCTCGGGGTGGGCGTGCCGTGGGACCCGGAACGGCCGTGGGCGGGGCTCATCGGCCTCGCGCGGGGCCCCGACGGCGCTTCGATCTCGGCGCTCGAGTACCTGGACCCCACCGCCGCGTCGGCCCTTCGGGGGTCGGTCGCCGCGGGCCGCGGGCCGGGCCAGGGTCTCCTCCTCCTGGAGATCGAGAGTTCCACGGCGGTGGAGGAGCGGCGCGGGCTCGAGGCGGTCGAGCGGATCGTCCGGGCGGCCGGCGCCGGCGGCCCGCTCCGGCGGTTTCCCGACGCCGAGGCGCTCTGGCGGCGGCGCGGTTCGGCCGGTTCGGCGATCGATCCCGGCGGCACCCTCCGGGTCCGGGAGGACGTGGCGGTCCCCCGGGCCCGGATCGACGAGCTGCGACGCCGGCTCGACCGGATCGCCCGGGACGAGGGGGTCCCGATGGTCCTCTACGGCCACCTCGGGGAGGCCAGCCTCCATCCCAACTTCGGGGTCGATCCCACGAGCCCGAAGGGTCGGCGGATCCGGGCCCAGATCCTGCGCGCGGCCCAGTCGCTCGGCGGCACGGCGAGCGCCGAGCACGGGGTCGGGGCCATCAAGCGGGCGTTCGTCCCCGCCGAGATCGACGGGCCGGGGTGCCGGGTGCTCCGGGAGCTGAAGCGGATCTTCGACCCCGACGGGATCCTGAACCCGGGAAAGCTCTACCCTCCAGCCGATCGAGCGCCTTCTCGGTCGCCTTCGGCAACGGCAGCCGCCGGGCCTCGGACAGGGTGAGCCAGCGTCGCCCCGACGGGGTCGGAGCGCCGATCGGTTCCACGGGACCCCGGAACAGGTCGAGTTCGACCGAGAAGTGGCTGTACGAGTGCCGGATCCGGCCGAGGTGCTCGAGCGGGCCGGCGGCGAGTCCGGTCTCCTCCCGGAGCTCCCGTCGCGCGGTCTCCTCTGGCCGCTCCCGTCCCTTCCGGTGGCCGCCGGGAAGCTCCCAGAGCCCTCCGAGGAGCCCGCCCGGCGACCGCCGCTGGAGGAGGTAGCGGCCCCGCCGGACCAGCGCGACGACCGCTCCCCGGTGGGTCGGCCGTCGGCGCCGGGGCCGTCGGGCCGGGATCCGGCCGGGATCGAGCCCCTCGATGCGCAGCCGGCAGTACCGGGCGACCGGACAGGCCGGGCATCGGGGCGCCCGGGGGGTACAGACCGTCTCGCCGAGCTCCATCACCGCCTCGGCAAACCGCCCGGGAGGCTGGCCGGAGAGATCCCGGGCCAGGATCCCGGTGAGCCGGGCCCGGACCTTCGGCGTGTCGATCCGGCCCCGCTCGCCGACCCAGCGGGCGGCGATCCGCAGGCCGTTGGCCTCCAGGGCGACGACCGGCTCGTCGAACGCCTGGGCGGCCACGGCACGGGCGATGTAGGGGCCGATCCCCGGAAGCCGTTCGAGTTCGGCGGCGGTCCGGGGCCATCGCCCCCCGTGGACCTCCACCAGCCGGCGGGCGGCCTCGTGGAGGTGCCGGGCCCGCGCGTAGTAGCCCATCCCCTGCCAGGCCTTGAGCACCTCCGGACGGGAGGCCCGGGCGAGCGCCCGGAGGGTCGGGAAGCGGCGGACGAACCGCCGGTACGAGGGCACCGCCTGGTCGACCCGGGTCTGCTGGAGGATCACTTCGGCGACCCAGAGCCGGTACGGGCTCGGGTCGACCCGCCAGGGCAGCGCCCGGGCGGTCCGGTCGAACCAGCGCCGGAGCGCGCGGCCTCGCGGGGTCGGCCGGACGGAGCGCGCTTCGGGGGCCACGCCCCGGCCACCGACATCAGGTTTATCTCGGGTTCCGGTCCCTAGGGGGCGGAGAACGGGCATGGGCGGCTCGGGGGAGCTCAGGACGGTCACCGACGAGAGCTTCGACCGGGAGGTCCTCCGCTCCCCTCTGCCCGTGGTTGTCGACTTCTCGGCCGACTGGTGCGCGCCGTGCCGGATCACCGAACCGGTCCTCCGGACCCTCGCCGCCCACCTGGCCGGCCAGGTCAAGTTCGTCTCGGCCCACCTCGACTCGGTGCCCGAGACCGCCCGGTCCTTCGGGGTCGTCTCGATCCCCACCTACCTCTTCCTCCGGGGGGGCGTGGAGCAGGGGCGGGAGGTCGGCCCGGTGGGCCCGGTCGAGTTCCGGACGATCCTCCAGAAGTACTTCGACTTCGCCTGACGGTCCCCGACCCCTCAGTGGCGGAAGACCCGCCAGCCGGTGCAGTACATCGCGATCCCGTACTCCTCGGCCTTCGCGATCACCTCGGGGTCCCGGAGGCTGCCGCCGGGCTGGAGGATCGCGGCGACGCCGGCCCGGCCGGCCACCTCGATCCCGTCCGCGAACGGGAAGTAGGCGTCCGAGGCCAGGACCGAGCCCCGGGCCCGCGCGCCCGCCACGCCGACCGCCAGTTCGACCGCCTTGACCCGGGTCGTCTGGCCGGCGCCGATGCCGACCGTGGAGGCGCCCTGGCCGAGTACGATGGCATTTGACTTGGCGTGCCGGACGACCCGCCAGGCAAAGTCGAGCGCGCAGAGCTGTTCGGGGGTCGCGGACCGGGAGGTGACCGGCCGGAACTCCCCCGGGGCCAGCTGGCGGCGGTCGGCCACTTCGAGGAGCAGCCGGTCGAGGGCCGAGTGCGCGACCCAGGAGGTCGAGGGCCGGCGCGCCGGGTCGATCTCGAGCACCTTGAGCTTCGCCCGCCGCTCGAAGGACGCCGCGGTGGAGCGGTCGAACCCGGGGGCGGAGAGGAGATCGACGTAGATCCCCTTGAGCCGGGCAAGCACCGCGGCGTCGACCGGCCGGTTGACGGCGATCGCACAGCCGTACCGGGCGACCGGATCGGTCGCGACGGCCCGCTCGAGCGCGGTCGCGAGATCGTCCGCCGAGGCGACGCCGCACGGCGTCGCGTGCTTGACGACCGCGGCGGTCGGAAGGCTGAACTCCGCGACCAGGTCGAGCGCGGTCGTGATGTCGAGGAGGTTCGTGAAGGAGAGCCGGTCGCCCTTGACCTGCCGGAACGGGGTCGCGCCCAGGCCGTTGGACCGGGGGGCCACGGCGCGGTACGCCGCCGCCGGCTGGTGGGGGTTCTCCCCGTAGCGGAGGGCGAACTCCTCCCGGCGCAGCAGGAGGTGCGAGGGAAACGGGCCGGCGGGGGCCGACGGCACGAGGCCGGAGGCGATCGCCGCGTCGTACGCGGCCGTCCGCTCGAACGCCCGGACGGCGAGCGCGGCCCGCGTCGCCCGCGTCACCGAACCCCCCAGCTGCCGGAACTCCTCGAGGAACGGTCCATAGTCGGCGGGATCGGAGAGGACTGTCACCCACCGGTGGTTCTTCGCGGCGGCCCGGGCGAGCGTGACCCCTCCGATATCGACGAACTCCTCCCGGGCGGGATCCTCCGGGGCCTCCTCGAGGTGCCGCTCGAACGGGTAGAGGTTCACCACCACCAGGTCGAAGGCGAGGAGCTTCCGCTCCTCGAGCTCCCGCCGGCCCGCCGGGGTCCGGGCGGCCAGGATCCCTCCGAGGAGGGCGGGGTGGAGGGTCTTGATCCGTCCGGCGAACCAGTCGGAGATGCCCGAAAGCTCCTCGGCCGGACGGACCGTGACCCCGTGGGAGAGGAGGGCCGTCCGGGTCCCGCCGGTCGCCCAGAGTTCCGTGCCCTGGCGTTCGAGCGTCTGGGCCAGTTCGGCGAGGCCGGACTTATCGTCGACCGACAGGAGGGCGCGCCCGATCCGGATCGCGTCCGACTCTTCCGGCGCCACGCCTTGTACCCCGCATCGGGAGGCAGGGGCCAACATAAGATTCGCGCCCGGTCCGAGAGCCCCGATCGCGGCACGTCCCCCGCCTGGGGGGCGGCCCCCCCGGGGATCCCTCCCGCCCCTCTCCGGCCGGATCGGTCGAAGAGGAGGACCGAGGGCCCGCGCGGTTTCGGAACGATCGGGAATGCCTCCGGACAGGGATCGGGCGGCCCCCACGGTCGGCCGGCGCCGACCGACCCTCGTCGGTGCGGAGTCAGGGCCTCCCCGGCGGCGTCCCGTCGCGTCGAGGGGTCCGAAGCCGACGCCGAGCGCCGCCGGGAGGCCGCGGCTCCAGCCAACGCTTGCCGGGTTTCAGGGTCCCCCAGGTCACGAGGCTTCGGACCGACCCGGGGGGGCCGCCGCCCTTTGCCTCCCAGGCGCTCCGGGCCTTCGCCAGGTCCCGATGGTCGATCTCGACCAAGGCCCGCCGGTCGGACGCCCGGACAATCCTCCAGGCCAAGCCCGGGGCCCGCACGGCGACCGGGCGACGGAGGAGTTCGTCCCACGCCCGGGGAGAAGAGGGAGAAGGGGTTGGGTCGACCAGCTCGAGCCCGAGGTAGCGGGCCCGCCGTGTCGGCGGCCTAGCGGACGAGGTCGATGACTTCCTCGGACTCGCCAGAGGCGTAGCCTCCTTTCTGGCCGAGCAGGCTGGTGGCCCGGACGCCGGTGATGATGAGGAGCACCTTGATGGTGTTCTCCATCTCGGGCGAGTTCTCGATCGAGCAGCCCCAGATGATCCGGGCCCGCTTGGAGATCTTCGATCCGACGAGCGCCGCGACCTTCTCCGCCTCGGCGACGGTCATGGTGGGACCCCCGACGACGCGGACGAGCGCGCCGGTCGCGTCCTTGAGCTCGACGCTGCCGAGCAGCGGGGAGGTCAGGGCCTCGGTGACCGCCTCACTGACCCGGTCTGTGGCGCTCTCGCTCTCGCCGAGCCCGATCAGGGCGACCCCGCCATCCTTCATCACGGTCAGGATATCGGCGTAGTCGAGGTTGACGAGCCCCGGTTGGGTGACGATCTCGGTGATGCCCTTGATCGCGGTCATCAGCACCGCGTCGGCGAGCTTGAAGGCGGCATCGAGAGGCATTCGGGGGACCAGCTCGAGGAGCTTGTCGTTCTGGATGACGATCGTCGTGTCGCAGACGCGACGCAGCCGCTCGAGCCCGTCGCGGGCCTGCTCCATCCGGGCCGCCCCTTCGCCGGAAAACGGCAGGGTGACGACGCCCATAGTCAGGGCCCCCTGCTCCTTCGCGATCCGGGCGACCAGGTGGGCCGAACCGGTTCCGGTGCCGCCGCCCATGCCGGCGGTCACAAAGACGATGTGGGCGCCCTGGAGGAACTGACGGATCTCCTCCTCGTTCTCCCGGGCCGCCTCCTCCCCGATCTCGGGGCGGGCTCCGGCGCCGAGCCCCTTCGTGGCGCGCCGGCCGATCAGCACCTTGCGGGGGGCGTGGACGGTCAACAGGTGCTTGGCATCGGTGTTGATGGCGCACATCTCGGCGCCTTGGATCCCTTCCTCGGTGCAGCGGTTGATGGTGTTGGAACCGCCTCCGCCGCATCCGATGATCCGGATGTTGACCTTCAGCGTCTCGGCCAGCTTCGCGAGCTCCGCGTCGTCGGCGCTGACGTAGCCCGTGGGCGCGGCCGGCTTGCGCTCCTCGGTCAAGGACTGGTTCTCTTGGTGCTTCGCAATGGCTTCCTGGATGATGGACTTCATCGTTGGTTTCCCCCGCCTCGGTTTGTCTGACGAGCGTCCTACGCTCTTCGGGGAAGTATCTCGAACCTCCCTACTTAAACGTTTGTTTTGAGGGGAACCTCCGTCGCTCTCGGGATCCGGCCCGACCGCGCCGCGTCCCGGGGCTCGCCGCGCGCCCGCCCCCGCCCTTCCGCTTCGGCGAGGCGGTCGTTGAAACTCTCGCCCTGAAACCGGGCATGCGGGGGGTGACCTCGCCCTCCCGGGCCACGGGCACCGCGCCGGAACCCGAGGGGGCGTCCGCTCTGGCGACGCCCGGGTCGAGGACTCCGGGGCGGCGCCGGGCCGCCACCCGGCTCCCCGGCCAATCCTCGGGAATCTGGGGGGGGGCCGACCGGGGGCCCTCCGGCCCCACGGGTTCACCGCCCGATCCGCTCCCGGAAACGGGAAGGGGGCCGGTCGCTTCGCGCGCTTCGATGAGCTCGGTCCAGCTCGTGCTCTTCGACCTCGACGACACCCTCTTCGACCATCGGATATGCTACCGCGGAGGGCTCGCCGCGCTCCGCCGCCGGTGGCCCGAGCTCCGACGGCACCCCTGGAAGGAGGCCGTCGACGTGTACGATCGCAGCCTCGCCCTCCTCCACCCCCTGGTCCTCCAAGGGACCCTGAGCTCCTCGGACTCCCGGCGGGCCCGTCTGAGGAGCCTCTTTCAGGAGGCGGGGCTCGATCCCGACCCGGGAACGCTCCGGGAGGCCGAGACGGTCTATGCCGAGAGGTACCGCGCGCTGCGGCGCGTCGTTCCCGGTTCGATCCCGCTCCTGCGCAGCCTGCGGGCCGAGGGGCTCCGGATCGGGGTCGTGACCAACCACCAGGCCGTCCCGCAACGGGAGAAGCTCCGCGAGCTCGGTCTGGCCGGTCTCGTCGACCAGCTCACGATCTCCGAGGAGGCCGGAGCGGTGAAACCCGATCCGGCGATCTTCGAGGCGGCGCTCGAGGCGGCGTCCGTCGATGCATCGAAGGCGGTGATGGTCGGAGACTCGTGGGAGAGCGACGTTCTCGGTGCCCGGCGCGCCGGGATCCGGCCCGTCTGGTTCCGACGCGGGACCGAAGGCCCCGCCGACCGGACCGTCCAGACGCTTCGGTCGTTCCGGCCTCTGGCCCGCGCCCGCTCGGTGATTCTGAATCCGCCCCGTCGGCGGCCGGGGAGGACCGGATGAGCCCCGGGTTCAATGCCGTCCTCGCCTTCCTGGAGACCGGGACCCGCTACGCCTACCTCCTCGACGCCGCGACCCTGGTCTCCCTCGCGATTCCGACGTTCGTCCGGCGACTGGGGGTGGCGTACGCCACCGCCGCCCGCTGGATTGTCGCCGCCTCGATCCTGCTCGCCCTCGTGAGCGTGTCGACCGGCCTCTTCAATGGCGGGACCGACGAGCCGTTCACGACCCCGAGGTACCTCTCGGTGCTCCTCGCCGGCCACAATCCCTATGCCACGGCGCTGGTCTTCTCCTTCTCGCAGACCCAGGGGATCCCCGGCCACGTCATCCTCCTCCACTCCTCGACGACCTTCATCTACCTCCCCCTGACCCTTTTCCTCACGGCCCCGGGGCTCCCCGGCGTCGGGTTCGGCCTGCTGATGGTCGCGGCGTGGGGCGCCTCCCTCTATCTCCTCCGGCACGAACCGTGGAGCCTCCTCGTCTGGGGCAGCCCGGTCGTCGCCGTCTGGGCGGCGAACGGCTTCAACGACTTCGCTCCGCTGGCGCTGCTCACCTTCGCCTTCGTCGTCGCCGCCCGGCCCCGGGCCGGCCGGACCCTCGAGTTCTTGGCCCTCGGTATGAAGCAGTTCGCCCCCTTCGTGGTCGCGATCTACTATCTCGCCCGACGGCGCTGGACCGCCGTCGCCGTGACCGGTGCGGTGACCGGGCTGTTTTTGGTTCCGTTTCTCCTCTGGGGCCCGGTCGACCCGGTGGTCTGCGCCGCCTTCCTGATCCCGCTCCAGGGCTGCCCGATCCCCAACCAGTTCCCCGGCGCACTCTTCCTCCACTGGAACTACTACCTCTGGCCGGTCTGGGGCGTCGCCCTCTTCGGCCCCCGGCTGGTCCGATGGGCCGCCTCGTCCGAGGGGGCGCCCTACTATCGCGCCGCTCGGGCCCGCTCCCGGGCCGGTTGGGCCCGGGAACCTCGGCTCCTGGTGCGCGCCTACGGGGAGGCCTGGAGGGCCGGATTCGCCCCACCGGCCCGGTCGGCCGGGCCGCCGACACCCCCGGTCGGCTCCGAAGGCTCCCCGGCGGGGAAGGGCGCCCCCTAGGGTCGCCGACGGTCCGGCCTCCGTTGCAAGCTTAAGGGGTCCGGGGGAAGTAGTCGGTCGTGGATTCGTACTTCGCCGCGATCGAGGCGTCGGTGGACCGGGCCTACGAGGTCGCCACCCAGGCCCGGCGCTTGGGACTCGACCCCGCGCCGATCCCCGAGATCCCCCGGGCCCAGGACATGGCGATGCGGGTCGAGAAGCTCCTCCAGGAGTTCGACCTGGAAGGGCTCTCCCGGGAGATCCGGGCGCTCGCCTCTCGGATGCCTCGGGAGGAGGTGGCGATCGCGATCGCCCGCCGGCTCGCGACCGATCCGAACCGACCGGGCGGAACCGCGAAGCGGGTCGAGACCGCGCTCCGGGTCGGGCTCGCGATCCTGACCGAAGGGATCCTCGTCGCTCCGCTGGAGGGGCTCGCCGAGGTCCATCTGCGCCCCGACCGCGCCGGGGAGTACATCGAACTCTTCTTCGCCGGACCGATCCGGGCGGCGGGAGGCACCGCGCAGGCGCTCACGGTCCTTTTGGCGGACATCGTCCGCCAGGAGCTCGGGATCGCGGCGTACCGGCCGGATCGCGCCGAGGTCGAGCGCTACCAGGAGGAAATCCCTCTCTACAAGCACTTCCAGCACCTGCAGTACGTCCCGACCGCCGAGGAGATCGGCACGGTCGTCCGGAACATCCCGGTCTGCATCTCGGGGGAGTCGACCGAAGGCGACGCGGAGGTGAGCGCGTTCCGCAACCTGCCGAGGGTCGAGACCAACGGGATCCGGGGCGGCGCCTGCCTCGTCATCGCCGAGGGGCTCTGCCAGAAGGCGGCCAAGCTCCGGAAGATCGTGGACAAGCTCCGGCTGGCCGGTTGGGAGTTCCTCGCCGAGCTGGGCCACGGAAGGACGGCGGTCGAGGACCTCACCACGCCCAAGTACCTCGCCGAGTCGGTGGGGGGCCGGCCGGTGCTCGCCCACCCGAACCGGCCCGGCGGCTTTCGGCTCGTCTACGGCCGGGCCCGGACCGGCGGCCTCGCCTCCTGCTCGGTCAATCCGGCGACGATGATCCTGCTCGACCGGTTCATCGCGGTCGGCACCCAGGTGAAGCTCGAGTACCCCGGCAAGGCCTCCGCGATGAGCCTCTGCGACACCATCGAAGGCCCGATCGTCGTGCTGACCGACGGGACGGTGGCGGCGGCCCACGACGCCGAATCGGCGGAGAGGCTGGCCCCCCACGTCGCCCGGATCGTCGACCTCGGCGAACTCTTGGTCCCGTTCGGAGAGTTCCTCGAGAACAACCGGCCGCTCATGCCCGGCGCCTACTCGATCGATTGGCACCTCGCCGAGATCGAGGCGGCCGGGGCGCCGATCGAGGCCGCGTTCCCCGAGGCGTACGACACGGCCGTGGAGACGGCCCGGCGCTACGGGGTCCCCCTGCCGCCGCGCTTCCTCCTCTTCTGGCACGACCTCACCGGCCCGGAGATCCGGGCGCTGGCCGAGTTCGTGGAGCGGTCCGGCCGCTGGGCGGAGGGACGGCTCCACCTCCCCGACGATCCGGCCTGGCGGGAGCCGCTCGAGCGGCTCGGCTTCCTCTCTCGGCCCTCGGAGGGGGAGCGGATCGGGACCCCCGACTCGAGCGCGGCGCTGGTCGGCGGAATCGGATTGCAGGTCGATTCGGGCGTCCTGCAGCGGCACCGCCCCCTCGACCCGGTCGCCGCGGACCCGCTCGAGTACGTGAGCCGCCTCGCCGGGGTGCGGGTCAAGGCCCGAGCCCCCTCCCGGATCGGGGCCCGGGTCGGACGGCCCGAGAAGGCCCACCAACGGATCATGAAACCCAACGTCCATGCCCTCTTCCCGATCGGGACCGCCGGCGGGGACCGGCGGTCGATTCCGGTCGCCGCGCGCGCCCCCGGGCCGGGACCCCGGCTCGAGCTCGGGATCCGGCGCTGCCCCGCGTGCGAGAAGCACACCCTCTGGGGCCGGTGCGCCTGCGGCCAGGCGACCGAGCCGACCGGTGCGCCCTCCTTCCGGGAGCTGCCCGTGGGGGCGATCTGGGCCGCGGCGCTGGATCGGCTCAGCCTGAGGGTCGTGCCGGAGGTCAAGGGCGTGAAGGGGCTTTCCTCCCCGGGAAAGACCCCCGAACTTCTCGAGAAGGGGATCCTTCGGGCGGCCCACGGCATCTCGGTCTACCAGGACGGGACCGCCCGCTTCGATCTCACCGACCTGCCGCTCACCCACTTCCGGCCGGCCGAGGTCGGCAGCCCGGTCGAGGTCTTGCGGCAGCTGGGCTATGCGACCGACTGGCGGGGGGAACCGCTCACCGACCCCGGCCAATTGCTCGAGCTCCGGCCCCAGGATGTCATCGTCTCCCGCTCCTCTGGGGAGTACCTGCTCCAGCTCGCCCAGTTCGTCGACGACGAGCTGGTGCGGATCTACCGGCTGCCGCCGTTCTACGAGGCGCGGCGCGTCGAGGATCTCCTCGGAGCGATCGTCGTCGGGCTCGCCCCGCACACGAGCGGCGGGGTCGCCGGCCGGATCGTCGGGTTCAGCGCGGCCGAGGCCTGCCTTGCCCCGCCGGTCTTCCACGCGGCGAAGCGACGGAACTGCGACGGAGACGAGGACTCGCTGACCCTGCTGCTCGACCCGCTCCTCAACTTCTCCCGATCGTTCCTGCCGTCGAGCCGGGGCGCCCTGATGGACAAGCCGCTCGTCCTGACCACCCGGGTCGACCCGACCGAGGTCGACGGGGAGGCCCGCAACGTCGACGTCGGCCGCCGCTACCCCCTCGCCCTCTACCGGGCCGCCGAGGCCCGGAAGGCGCCGAAGGAGGTCGAGCCGCTCATCGACATCGTGGCGCACCGGATCGGAGGACCCCACGCGCTTTCGGGCTACGGCTTCACCCACGACACGACCGACCTTGCGGGCGGACCGGTCCAGTCGGCGTATCGGCGGGCCGGGTCGATGGATCGGATGGTCGCCGAATCGATGGGCCTCGCGGCCAAGATCCGGGCGGTCGACCTGGCCGAGGCGATCGGGCTGCTCCTCAACACCCACTTCCTCCCGGACGTCATGGGCAACCTGAAGAGCTACGCGACGCAGAAGTTCATCTGCAAGGTGTGCCGGGAGAGCTACCGGCGGCCCCCGCTCTCGCTCCGCTGCTCGGCCCGAGGGCGCGACGGGGTCCCGTGCGGGGGCGAGCTCCTGCCGACCGTCTACGAGGCCTCGGTGCGCAAGTATGTGCCGCTCACCCAGCGGCTCAGCGCGACCCCGGGGGTCTCCCCGTACGTCCGCCAGAGGATCCAGATCCTTTCCGACTCCCTGAGTTCGATGTTTCCCGCCGATTCAGTCCAGACGACCCTCGAGTCGATCGACGATGCGGCCCCCCGGGCCGTTGCATCTCCCCGGTAGGGTCCATCGGACCGTTCGGGGTGGGGGGTCCGCCGGCGCTCGACCAGAGTCGGGCCGCTTCCGGACTCGGCGAGGATCCGGCGTTGGACCCACGGGGATAGGCGCCGGAGCCGAACGATGACGAACCATCGGACGGGCTCCTCGGGGAGATGTTCGGCACGGTGGTTCCGGATGCGTGCGCCGGGAAGAAGCGCGAGAAGCGAAACCGGAGGTTGTTCCCCGACGAGTCAGGGTTCGGCGCAGGAAAGGGATGCCGCCGTAGTGAGCGGCGGCCCCCCGCGGTGGGCTCTGCTCGGGCCGGAGCGGCTGCAGAAGGAGGGCGAATGGATCCGCGTGAGAGACCGGCCGTACCCGCCGGTCAACTCAGCGGTCTCCGGGTGGGTGCCGACGCGGTGCGCTCGGTGGAACGGCTCCGGGCGACATAGGGGAAGGACGGGGGTGAGGCGCGGATCCCGGCCGCACGGGGCCCGCGGCTCGAGGTGAGGTTTACCTGTTGGATGGGCCGAGGTGTCGCGATCGTCGAACGCAGCCGAGCCCCAAGCGAGGATCGGCGTTGGGGCTCACCCGAGCGGCGGAGTTCGGAGGACCGCACCGGGAGCGGGGATCCTCGAGCGATCCGCAACGGCCGGACGAATTCCACGAAGCGAAGGCACCAGTGCGGGAGGGCGAGCGGGACCCGTCTCGGTGGGCTCGCGCGGGTCGGCACCCAAGGTTCCTAACCCCCGACTTGAAGGTTGTTAGCCGGGACGCCTCCCGGCACGAGGAAGAGGGGCGCGCGGGAGACCGAACAACCTCGCGGCGTTCTGGTAGAATATCTTCGTCTGCTCGGCCGGTGAGAATCCGAGCGACGCGACTGCCTCGACGGCGTGGCGGGGCTCGTCGAGCGGGTAGTCGCTGCCAAAGAGCAGTCGGTCGGCCCCGACCTGGCGCAAGACCCAGACGAACTGCTCGCGGAACGGGCTCGCGGCGAGCAGGGGGCCGGTCGCGGACAGGTCCACCCAGACGTTCCGTCCCCACCAGTCGTACCGTTCGAGGATGGTGTACACGAGAAGGTCCGCGAAGTGGGGGCCGTGCGCATGCGCGAGGATCAGCTTCGCCGTGGGCACCTCCATGGCAAGCCGGACGAACTTCCCGGGCTGGTCCGCGTCGAACGGCGAATACGCGTCGAACAGCACCGGAAGTCCGTGCTCGGACGCGCGTGCTACGACCTCCCGGACCGCGGCGTCCGCCACGTCGAGCTGCTGCGTATTCGGATGTAGCTTGAGTCCCCGAGCCCCCCGCCCCGCGACCCGGTCGATCTCTTCGAGCGCCGCTGCGCCATCGTCCGGGTGGACCGAGCAGATCGGAAGATAGGTCGGTGGTTTCCGACTCTGGAGTGCGAGGGCTCGATCGTTCATCTGCCGGGTTTTCGACATCTTGCCGCGCTGGGCGATGACGAGGGCGCCCACGTAGCGAAGGTCGAGTCCCTTCGCGGCCCGGAGGTAATCCCCGAGGCGGTGGGGTTTCTCACGGATCGCGGGGAATCCGGCGAGACGAGGGTGCGTGTGCACGTCGACTATGGGCCCTGCGTACCTCGAGGTCTCCTGCGGTGCTCCCATCCCGTGCCTCCCGGGCCGAACGGGGAGGCGGCGTCGCTACTTGAGCGCTGAGACCAGTGTCGGAGGGCGGAGCCGGACGGGCCCCGATTCGCCAGGCCCTACGGGCGAGGTCCCCCGGCGTGAGCGCCGGCGGCCTCTTCGTACGGGCACCTCCCCAGAGAGCGCCGCGGAAGGTTTTCGCAGTCGTGCGTGTTCAGCCCCGATAGCGGCGCGGGTCAACCGAGCGCCGCGGAGAGCTTCGAGGCGGGGTTCTCCCCCCGGAGCTTCCAAGTCCCGAGCACGCTGATCCGTCGCGCGAACGCTTCCGCCCCCGTCCAGTTTCGTACCGTCCCGATGATCTTCCGGATCACGATCGCTTCCCTCAGTCCTCGCTCCCCTCGGTTGTTCGTCGCCTCCATCCCGGGTGCAACAAGAAGGTCAGCCGCCACGACCTCCCGTTCCGCAGATACTCCACCGCCCGGCGCGCACCCTCCGTTCGGCTCCGGCCATACCGTCGGAGCCGCCTCGTCCAGGCCTTCCCTCTCCCCGTGAGCCAATGAGCCCGGGCCCGTGAACTGGAGGTCGCCAGCTCTCGGGTCATCCGCCGATGCACCTCGTTCAGCTCCGCGGAGAGCGTCTTCCCCTCCTCGCTCACCTGCGCCGC
>DAHXNZ010000021.1 GCA_027365105.1 Thermoplasmata archaeon | reverse complement strand
GGAAACGACGACCGCTACCGGGCGATCAACGTCTCGCTGACGAGGATGGCGCTCGATTCGCACGTCAAGCGCCACCGACTCCGAGAGAACTGGTCGAGAGCGGCCGGCTTAAACTAGGCCACATGGAAGCAACTCACGACATCCCCGCTGGCGCACTGGACACAATCGAGCCCGTAGCGGGTAGCGCGTCGTAGTGTGGCTTGCCGGTGCCCTCGGCGGATTGCATACGCGATGCCAAGAGCGAGGGCTCCGAAAGCAAGCCACGCCATCTTTGACCCCATTCGATCACCCCCTGCCACCTCGGTGGCAGTGAGGCATTTACACTCCGCTATATGAGGTACTCAAATATACAGATTTTCGGGTTTACATAATTTATCACAAATCCAAAAGCTTAAGCTGGAGAACCCAATGCAGTCAACATGGTGGCCACGGTTCCGGAAGAGAGCGGTGTTCCCGATTACGAAGATCGCATCCGGAAGTTGTCTCTCGACTCTCTCTCCGCGGGCATAACGAACGTTAGGACGAACGCCGGCAACGTCAAGGACCTTGCCGAGTCGATGAGAGTACGAGGCCTCGAACATCCGATTCTTGTCCGCCCGGCACCGAACAACCCCGGAATGTTCGAGGTAATCGCTGGTTCGCGACGACTTGCTGCCGCGCGCGAACTCGGCTGGAAGCGCATCGACGCACGAGTCGTGAATGCGGATGAGGTGAACGCGCTCTGCATGTCGCTTGACGAGAACGAGAAGCGAGGAGATCTCTCTGCGAGGGAGCTCGGTGAAGTGATCGCTCGGCTCGCTCGACTATGTCCAGAGGATCCTGGGAACGAACGCGCGGTTCAGAAGTGGATTGCGCTCAAGCTCGGATGGAAGGTTGTCAGCGCCAAAGGTCGCGAGTATCCCGACTTGAACCGTGTCAGAAAGGCTCTTGAAGATGCAGAGTTCCAGAAGCTTGTCCCCGGTATCACCATCAAAGTCCGGAATCAGGGAGACTTCCAGAAACCCACGGCGCCGCTCAGTGTGGCTCGGCAGGTTATGCCAATCCTCACAGAACCCCGCGTTCGCGAGAAACTGGAGACGCTCCCGCCCGAGAAAGGTCAAGAAGTCCGCGAGGGATTCTTGCGCGCGTTTGCGAACGCTCCTGCTCGGAACCGCCGCGAACTTCGGGACGTCTTTTTGGCAGACCCACTGCGCCCGATTGGAGAGGTCGTTTCTGAGGTGGAGAAGGAGCGTAGCCTTCAGATGGTCGTCGCGTTCAAGGCATCCCCCGACCTCGTCGACAGGATTGAGCAGCATAAGCGAGCCTCAGCAGCGGATACATGGTCGCGGTCGGATGCAGTCAAAGACCTTGTCGAACGTGGGCTAAATTCGGTCGGTCTCGGTAAGGGCGAGTCCACCTGAGCGCGGTAGGGTCGCAACAGTGAACTCAAAACCGAGACGAAACGGTAGCCACTCCTTTGGTAATCCGCCGCCAAGTCCCGCGGCATGCGGAGGTCCTGAGGACCTACCTGCCCGTCCTCCGGATGTCACGGGATTCGGCGGCGAACGACCCGAGGCGGATCAAGCGGCCCCGAAGACGGCCCCGCAGTGAGAGCAGAAGCGGGCTTCCCGGGGGTTCAGGGTCCCGCACTGGAGGCACGGGCGGGGCAGCAACGTCACCAAGCGTCGATTCCGGACGCCCAGGGCCCCAATGACGAGGCCGACTCCGGCGAGGCCCACCACCGCCACCGGGATCAGTTGGGCCCACGGGAGGGGGGCTCCGAAGCGCACGGTCGGCCCGAAGAAGATCCAGTAGCAGGCGGCGGCGCCGGCGAGGACAATCCCGACGTTCATCAGGATCGTTGGGTTCCGCAGCGGAGGCTGCCAGTACATCTTCCGGAGCATGCGGCGGTTCACGGGGGCCGACATGGAACCGGGACGCCTCGACGCCGCGGAGCCCACGGAAGCTCGCGTCAAATCCACTTCGGGTCTCGGGCCGGCCGACCGGCTTTGAAACGTACTCCCACTGACTGGGAGAGTTTCTTTTCACAGTCGCGGGTTCCGTTCTAGTGGACCGACCACGAAAGAAGATTGACCCGCGCTCCCGTCACAAATGCCCCTCCCGAATCCCGAACGACTTTCCTAGCCGGTCCACTAGCCGCACTCGCTCCGCTGTAAGGGCGATTTATTTAAGTATGGGTTCTTGAAGGTGAGTCGGAGGTGACCGATGCCACCACAGCGCGTTGGGCTCTCCATCCAGTCAAGCGAGGATGGGGCGAGGATCCCGGCTCGTACCGTCGCCGACCGTTTGTACAGCCTTCAGGCTGCGCTCCTGCACATTGGCGATTACCTGACAGGATCGGACTTCCGGCAGAGGGGAGGATCACCGTCGGCTGTCAAGAAGAAATGCACCCTCTACGTCGCCGAGGTGGCCGTGGGGAGCTTCTCTGCATCCCTCGAGCTTGCCCCTCAGCCTACCGCAACCAAGGGGGAAGCTGGCCTAGGAGAGGCATCGCTCGCTCAGTTGAACCGCATCGTCCACGCCATCGAAAGCTCAACCGAGGTCGAGTCGAGCATCGACGGCGCCATCACCGACCCTAAGCACCGAACGCGAATCCTAGGGGACCTTCTGGACGTGTGGCCGGATGAGCGGGAGGGTCTTACGCTGGCGATGACGTTCTCAGACACCGGGAGCACAATCCTGAGCCCCACCAGGCGATTGGTACTCCAGGGATTGATCGCCCGCCAGAGAGACGCTGAGGAGGCTTCTGTGAAGGGCATACTCGGTACCGCGCACGTCACCCCGGGGGAACCTTACATCCGTCTAACGGGGCCAGATGGGCGCATTACCTGCCGGATGACCAATGAGCAACGGGAGAGCGCCAGCCGGCTCCTCGGTCACCCGGCAATCGTCTACGGCCAAGCAGAATTCGACAGCGCCGGGAATGTCCGCGAGATGGTGAGCGTCGATAGGATCGAACCCTTCCGCGAACTGACCATCCAGCGCCTTTTTTCGGGTGATGAAGAACTAGTCCTCAGTGCGCCGGTGTCGGTGTCCATTGACTATCGCGAGGATCAATGGGTTGCCGCGAACGATGACCTCGGGATTGTGGCTATGGGTTCGGACTATGACGATTGCCTTCAGTCCTTTCAAGACGACTTCTTCTTTGCGTGGCAAGAGTACGGCAACGCAGAGGACTCCACGCTCACCATTGGCGCGCGTGATCTAAAGCGGGCACTAAGGGCGTTGGTACATGGAGGTACTCCTTGACTCAACTGAAGCCCAGGGTTGTTGAGTCCGCCCTGACCAACAAGGGCTTTCGCCGGGCGGTCGGCGACCACATGCGATTCGTTTTCTACCATGATGACCGGAAGACCGAGATTCGTACGATGGTGAGCCACAACTCCCGTGAGATCGGTGATGAGCTGATTCATCAGATGGCTAGGCAAACCCGTCTCACAAAGGGAGACTTTGTCGAACTGGTTTCGTGTACCCTGAGTGAGGCGGATTACATCACAAGACTGAGGGCGGCTGGCGTCAACCTGGATCCGGTGGCCTGACCGTGGCCTGACCGTGGCCGGGCCGGTTGCGGCGCCGGCTTACCGGTCAAACGAATACCGGGGCGATCCCGTTCTCGTGCATCTCGTGAACGACCACCGTCAGGTTGTAGGCGATGAGCTCGCACCAGACCTCGTTCACCTTAGCGACCGTGTTTCGGGACCGGATGTTCTCTCCAAACTTGCGCTTGAGCGCCGAGGACATCGACTCTGCAATCGACCGCTGGTGGTAGTTCCGGTCGAATGTCTCCCAGTTCGCCTGGAAGAGATAGAATGCCTTCCGCCACGCCGACGAGCCGTGCCCGGCTCCGATGGAGTTCGGCTTGAAGGGGATGAACGTCTCCACGCCCATGACGGTCGCAAAATTGTAGTTGTCCCGGCTCAGGTAGTCCCTGGGGTGAAAGTGTCACGGAATGCAGGTCAGCGAGCCGTCCTCCAGGCCCTCGACAATCCGGTCCCGCTCCTTGCGCGGTCCCCTACGGACCGCCTTGTACATCAGCGAGTCAGGGCAGTTCTCCGAGTAGGTGTGAGTCATGAACGGGCCGTACTTGTTCCCCAACCCGAGCCCGTAGTTCCTCAGAAACGGAACGAAGTACCGGCTCGAAAGGCTGCGGATGGATCGGCCCTCTACCCACGAGAATTCGTCCCGCTTCTCCTCGGTCTGCCCCGCTCTCTTGTTGGAAGGTGGCTCCTTCCTCGGGGGTTTCCCTTTCGTTAACCGGATACTCTGCTCGGGTTCGATGGCTTGGATGGCCCGTTGGATGACGACGATGGCGACCATTGGTCGACCGGAGTTCGCTGCAATGGAGCCGGCCATTCCGTCGAAGATCACCGCCCACTCAGGCGATAGGGAGGTCGCGGTCGCCGGGCTCATGGCGGGTCCAGCCGGCGTATCGAGCCAGCCGCCCCTGAGCGCCGAGTCGATTCTCTCCTAACGGTCCTGCGCCGACCAGGCTCATGGGCCTTTGTAGGAATGTCAGTTCCCTCCCGTCTGAGAGTCGAAACCATACGCAATCCCGACACACCCGCATTTCGGGCTCGGGCAGGGAGCTGAGGCCATGCCGGACGCAGGCTCGGTGAACGACTCGATAAATCCGCCGTCGGAACCATGAACCGCTTGGATACACCCCGTCAGCCCGGTCGTTCCCACCCCGGTTCCGACCGATCCGGTGTCAAAGCTGGCCCGGCCGGTGACGGGTAAATAGGCCGGGCGGGTAGGAGGGCGATGCCCCGACCCCGTGCCCGGAAGACGAACGCCCGGCCCGGGCCGAAACCCTCCCCGGCCCGACGATCCCGGCGGCCGGCCCGGCCGTCCCAGGGACCCGTTCGGACCCTCACCCTCGCCGAGCGGCCGCACGCCCACATCGTCTGCCAGCAGTGCGGCCGGATCACCGAGATCCTCCTCACGCCGGCCCACCGGGCCGGCCTCCTGCGCCTGGCGGGCCAGCGGCCCGGGGGCTGGTCGGTGACCCGGCTCGCCTTCTCTCTGACCGGACTCTGCCCGCGCTGCCGAAACCCCCTGCCGACGGCCTGAGCCGCATCGATGCCCGGATTTTTCACGCTCCCCCGGATCGCGTGGGGCACCGGCGCCGTCGAACAGCTCTCGGGGCTCGGCGCCCAGCGGGTGTTCCTTCTCACCGAGCCGGAGATCGCCGCGACCGACGGGGTCCGCCGAATCTCGGAGGAGTTCGCAAAGGGGGGCGCGTCGGTGACCGTCCGGGCCGCGTCCGGCCCGCTCGTCCGGACGGCCACGGTCGAAGCGCTCGTCGGACAGTGCCGGGAGGCCGGCCCGGACTGGATCTGCGCGGTGGGCAGCGGCGACCTGATCGACGCGGCCAAGGCGATGCGGCTCCGCTTCGAGCTTCCCGAGATCCCCCTCGAGGAGGTGACCCCGCTCACCGGGTTCCCGGCCGCCCCCCGGAGCCGGCTCGTGGCGATCCCCGCGACGAGCGGGCGGGGACGGGAGGTCTCGGGGGCGATCGCCCTCGAGCGGGAGGACGGGAGTCCCCTCGAGATCTTCCTCCGGGAAACCGCGCCCGACTGGGCGATGGTCGATGCCCAGCTCGCCCGGTGGGTCCCGACGGCCCGCGGGATCGACTCGGGGCTGCCGATCCTCGGCCAGGCGATTGAAAGCCTGGTCTCCGCCTGGTCGAACCCGTTCGGCGACGCGCTCGCCTTCGACGCGCTCCTCCAGTCGGCGACCCAGCTGCCGAAGCTGGGCCGGCCGATGGACGACGAGGAGGCGCGCGAACGGCTCCACTATGCCGCCACCCAGGCCGGGATGGCCGCCGCCAACGCCCAGGTCGGGATCGCCCACGCCTTCGCGCTCGCCCTCCGGGAGCCGACGGGGCTCTCGTACGGCCGGCTCTACGGGATCGTGCTGCCGTTCGCGGTCGAGTTCAACTTCCGTTCGGCCCGCGACCGGTTCGAGACGATCTCGGGGGTGCTCGCGAGCGCCGCCGGGGAGGGGGGCCGGATCGACCTCCCGCTGCGGCTCCGCACGCTCCTCGAGGGGCTCCGGGTCCCGCCGAACCTCGTCGCGGCGGGCGTCGATCGGGCCGCCCTCTGGGCCCGGCGCAAGGAGATCGTCGCCCGGCTCCTCCGCGCCCCCGCGACCCTCGCCAACCCCCGCGTCCCCTCGGAAGGGGAGGCCGAGCGGCTGCTCGAGCTCCTCCTGGACGGCGGCCCGGCCGGCCGCTGAGCGGGTGTCAAGGTCGATCAGCCATACAATCTATAGTCTCTATATTCTAATTAGAAGAAGCACTATATCCTGCTCCGGGGTTCGGCGGGCGTGTCGGACCCTGCGGTACCCCCGGCGCCGCCGTCGGAGGGCGTGCTGGCGGCCCTGGACAGCACGAAGGTCCAGCGGTTCCACCTTCGGACGATCCTGGTCGCCGGGATGGGGTTCTTCACCGACGCCTACGACCTCTTCGTCATCAGCCTCGCGATCCCGATCCTGGTCGCGGTCTACGAGGGCGGCCACGTCGACGCCGTCGCGGTCGGGCTCCTGGCCGCCTCGGCCCTGATGGGGGCGGTGCTCGGACCGCTCCTCTTCGGGGTCCTCGCCGACCGCTGGGGCCGCCGGAAGGTCTACGCGGTCACGCTCTCGGTCATGGCGATCGGCGCGATCGGGAGCGCCTTCAGCGTCCCGGCGTTCGGCCTCTCGACCATCGCGGTCCTGACCCTCTGGAGGTTCGTGCTCGGGATCGGGATCGGCGGGGAGTACCCGCTGAGCGCGACGATCATGAGCGAGAACTCGAACGTGCGCAGCCGGGGCCGGCTGGTCGCGTCGGTCTTCGCCCTCCAGGGCTTCGGCCTGCTCGTCGGGGCGGCGGTGAGCCTCGGGGTCGTCTACTTCGCCCCGTCGCTCGACCTGTCCTGGCGGATCATCCTCGGAGCCGGCGCGGTCCCCGCGCTGCTCACCATCTACTTCCGCACCCGGCTTCCGGAGACGCCGAGGTTCAGCCTCTCCCGGGGGCGCTCCGACCAGGCGGCGGCGGCCGCGCGCGCGATCACCGGGGCCGACGTGACGGCGACGCCCGCGGACCGACCCCTCCGCGTCCCGCTCCGGGCGATCCTCCGCAACTACGGGACCCTGATCGTCGCGACCGCCCTCGCCTGGTTCCTCCTGGACATCTCCTTCTACTCGACGAGCATCTTCAACCCCCTCATCCTGAAGCAGATCGGGTTCGCCGCCTCCGCCGGGGCGAGCGCGCTCGCGGAGGTGAAGCTCCTCGCCCTCGGCAACATCCTGATCGCGCTGGTCGCCGCGGTGCCGGGCTACTGGGTCGCGGTGGCGCTCATCGACCGGGTCGGGCGGCGGCCGCTCCAGATGATCGGCTTCGCCGTGATGGCGGTGAGCTTCTTCCTCCTCTCCATCGCCTACGCGCCCCTCGTCGCGGTCCTGCCGGCGTTCCTCGGCCTCTACGGGCTCACCTTCTTCTTCGGGAACTTCGGCCCGAACACGACCACCTTCGTCTATCCGAGCGAGGTCTTCCCGACCTCGTTCCGGACGACCGGCCACGGCATCGCCGCGGCCAGCGGGAAGGCCGGGGCGGTGATCGCCGTCTTCCTCTTCCCGACGCTCCTGGTCGCCTACGGGCTGAGCTGGTTCTTCGGCCTCCTCGCCCTCGTCGCGTTCGTCGGTTTCCTCGTGACCGTGATCCTGCTGCCGGAGACCTCGCAGCGGTCGCTCGAGGACGTTTCCGGCGAGGACGAGCTCGCGGTGCTCGTCCGCCGGTTCTCGACCTACCTGCGGAGCCTCATCCTCACGACCGCCCAGGGCGCCACCGCGCTCCGGGAGCTCCTCCGCCAGCCCGACCGCGACCGGGACCGCCAGGTCGCCCGGATCCGCGGCATCGAGCATGCCGCCGACGAGGAGGTCCACCGGATCTACATCGAACTCAACAACCGGCGGCTCTCGCCCGAGGTCCGGACCGACGTGGGCCATCTGGCGAGCGCGCTCGACGACATCATGGACGGGATCGAGTCGGTCTCGGCCCGGATCGAGACCTACCGGCTCGAGGGCAGCCACCCGGAGCTCGACCGGTTCTCGGCCATCGTCGAGTCGTGCGTCGAGCAGGTAGGCAAGGGGATCCTGGGCCTGGACGATCTCTACCGGGGCCGGACCGACACCCTGGTCGCGTCGATCGTGGAGGTGAACCGGCTCGAGAACGAGGCCGACGATCTGTTGCGGGCCCTCCTGGCGAAGCTCTTCGAGGGGAACGACCCGATCCAGATCCTCAAGTGGAAGGACCTCTACGAGCGGCTCGAGGTCATCACCGACCGGTGCGAGGACGTGACCGACGTCTTCCAGGACCTGCTGGTGCGCTACGGGCCGTCGTCCTGACGCGCCGTCGGAGCCGGCTCGGTGCCGTGGGTGGGGCCTCCGCCGACCCCGGGCGGGGGCACGTCGGAAGCCCGTTTGGGTGCCCGGCTCAGAGCAGCGCGACGAGCAGGTAGATCGCCGCGATGACGAGCGCGACCCCCACGATCCGGTGGAGCGCGTAGCGCATCCGGGCGCCGGCCGGAGCCTCGTCGGTGATCGGGGGCGAGAGGAGGATCCCGAGGCCGGCCCCGCCGCCGACGAACAGCAGCCCGAGGACCGCCAGGATCCGGCCCGCGAAGAGCGCGTTCGCCGCGCCCGACGCGGTCGCCGACGGTCCCCCGCCCGCGACCGCGATGATCGCGCCGATGAAGATCAGGGCGAATCCCAGCCCGACGGCCAGGAAGGTCAGCGAGGGGCGTCGCATCCTCAGGGTCACGTAGGGTTCCTGTCGGGAACCGGAGGGCGGGGGGGGCAGTTGGGACGTGCTTTCAGCCATGCCGGGCGGTGGTGACTCGGAGCCTTTGATACTTTCGGTCCAGTGCCGGAGCCGCCCCCGGCCCCGGAGCGCGTGGCCTACCGGGAGACCGGCCCCTTGAGCCGGGGGAGGGCCGCCGACGGGGCAGAGACCGACGGGGCGGAGGGAGGGGCGGCCGACCGCGGCGGCTTCGGCCCCTCGACCGCGTGGTTGATCGCGATCTCGGCCAGGTCGCCGGCGTAAAAGGCGCTCCGTTCCAGGCTCTCGAGCACGTAGGCGAGCCCGACCGCGAGCCGGCCGCTCTTGGTCGTGACCTTCCGGAGCACGGCCGAGCGGTCCTTCTGCAGCCGCTCGGCCGCGTCGAGGACGGCGTTCGCCGTCTCGACATCGCGCCGGTCCAGGCTGTCTAAGGCGTCGGCGAGCGCCTGGGCGGCCTGCTGGGACATCCGCTCGAGTTCGGTCAGGATCTCCGCCGGGGTCCGTTCCTTCTCGAGGATCGTCACCGTCTCGGCGATCCGGACCGCGTGGTCGGCGATCCGCTCCAAGACACGGGAGACGAGGAGGTACATCGAGCAGTCGGGGAGGGTCAGGTCGAGCGAGAGGAGGAGGCGGGCGTCCCGGAGCGCGCTCATGACCTGCTTCTCGAGGAACCAGTGGAGCCGGTCGACCTCCCAGTCCCGCTCGATGACGTCCCGGGCGATCGAGGGGTCCCCGGCCCGGAACGCCGCCATCGCGTCCGACTGCATCGCCCGGACCATCTGGTGCATCCGGCGGATGACGCTCGGCAGCGGCAGCGGGTTCGCCCCGACCACATCCTGCAGGATCACCGACTCGGCGGTCTCCTCGAGGATCTCCGGCCCGATCATCCGCTGGGTGAACCCCCGGATCACGTCCCGGGTCCGGGCGCTCATCCGGCCCGGGGTGCGGATCTCGAGCAGGGAGGCACCGGCGATGTACTCGGCGATCAGCCGGCGCACCAGATGCTCGCTCTCCATCTCGTTGGAGACCTCGACGACGCGGCGCACCCCTTCGACCACGCCGACCTCTTCCGGGTAGACCGAAAGCGACCCGTCGGCCGAGGGCCGGAAGTAGAGCACGTCCCCGGAGCCGAGCCCCCGGCTCACGACCCAGTTCTTCGGGAGCGAGACGATGAACGTCGATCCGCCGGTCTTCTGGATCCGACGGCCGTGAAAGCCTCCCGATGCCCGCATGCCCTCCTGCTACGGTGGCGCGGACTATATAGATACGCGCTCGGCCCCGGGCGGGTCTTCCGGCCCCTCAAGGCCCGGAGCCCGCGGGGACGTCGGAGCGCCGGCGGGGCTCACGGCGCGGCGTCGCCGGCGGTCTCGACCCGGGCCAGCACGCTCAGCGCCTCGACCGTCGCCCACCGGCTCGGCTGCTCCAGCGGTTCGAGCTGCATCGGGTAGACCACCCGCCGGACCGAGTCGTGGGCCCCGTGGGGATCGAGGTCGGGATGGGACCGGTCGAGCGCCCAGCGGCCGGAGGAGGAGCGCCGGCCGAAGAGCCAGCGCAGGGCCGGGCGGAGCCTTCGGTCGCCGCCGTAGCCGAGCCGGGTCAGGAGGCGGAGGCCGACCAGGAGGTCGTAGTAGTAGTGGTTCGGGTAGTGGATCCGGAACCAGGGGGCGTAGCGGGCCCGGCCCTCGGTCATGAGTCGCCGCCGGAGGTAGAATTCGGCGCCGCGCTCGATCGCGCGCCGGACGGCCCCGTCCCGCTCCGACTCGGGGATCTCGGCCAGCGCGGCGAGCCCCTCCCAGCCGTCGAGGGTCCCGGTCCGGGACCGGAAGCAGTGCCAGCCGCCGTCGGGCTTCTGGGTCTCGACGAGCCAGCCGAGCGTCGTCTGGACCACCGGATGGTCCCGGTAGCCGAACCGGATCAGGCTCCGGGCCGTGTTGCCGCTGACGCAGAGCTCGGCCGAGGGACCCGAAAGCTCCGGGCCCCACCGGTCGAGGATGAGGTCCGCCAGTGTCGCGATCCTCGGGTCGGCCCGGGTGAGCCCCAGATCGGCGAGCACGATCATCCGCCAGTTGGTCGCGATGTACTTGGGCTGGTAGAGCTCCTCGGCGGTCGTTCCGGTCGTGACCCAGTGGCCGTCCGGGAACTGGTGCTCGAGGAGCTGGGCGGCCCACCCCTTCTTCCCGATTGCCGTCCGGGCCGACCGGACTTTCGGATCGCCGGGCGACCGGCCCTCCACCTCGGTCCAGTACCGGTACCGGACGCTGGGATCGGCGTCGGGCCCGGTCAGCCAGCGCCGCAGCTCCGGAGCGATCCTCATCGACGACCGCGGGCACTCCCCGGCCGTAGTTGACCCTATGCGGGGGGGGCCTCGGGGCGGGGTCCGCGTCCGGCCGCACGGGGTCGCCGGATCCTCGGCTGCGTCGGGGCTCCCGGCGAACGCAGGGGTGGGCCGGATCCGACCCCCGCACCGGAACACCGAATCCTATTAGGCGCGACTCGCGCATCGCCCCGGGCCATGGATCCGCCCACGGTCGCCGACCCCGGCGCCGCCCCGACCGACCCGTCGGCCCCCACGATCCTCGACGGGTGGCCGGGGGGACCGCTCGGCTTCCGGCAACGGTCGATCCGCTACCACCGCCCCCGGGCGCCGGTGTGCGGGCGGGGCGACTGCACCGGCTGCCTCGTCCGGGTCAACGGGGTACCGAACGTGCGGGCCTGCCAGTACCGGCCCGGCCCGAACGACCGGATCGAGACCGAGAACGCCTGGCCGTCCCCCCGGTTCGACTTGGGACGGATCTTCGACCTCCTCTTCCCCCGCGGCATCGACACGACCCGGGGGCTCCTCCGGCCGTCGGCGGCCCGGCCGGTCTACCAGTGGGTCGTGCGTCGGCTCGCGGGCTACGGCCGGTTCCCGACTCCCTCCGCGCCGACGCCGCCCGCGCCGGCCCGCCGGTTCGAGGCCGAGGTCGGAATCGTCGGCGCCGGCCCGGCCGGGCGGGCGGTGGCGGCCCGGCTGGCGCTCGAACCGGGCGGAACGACCGTGATCCTGGATCGGACCGACTCGGGCCGGGGGCCGGCCGGTACGACCCGGCTGTTCCGCTCGACCGCCGTCTTCCTCCCCCCGCCGGTGGCGGGCCGGGAGCGCCCGTTCACGCTCTGGGCCGTCGGCCCCGGTGGGGAGGGGCTCCGGATCGAGGCGCGCCAGGTCGTCGTCGCGACCGGCGGGTACGATGCGAGCCTCCTCTTCGGCAACGGCGACCGGCCGGGGGTCCTCACCGCCGACGGCGCGCTCGCCTTCGCCGCCGGAACCGACCGGCCGCCCTTCGCGGAGGCGGTCGTCGTCGGCGGCGGGCCCCGGGCCGCCGAGATCCTCGACCGGTTCGGCGACCGGGTCGGCGCCGTCGTCGCCCCGACGTCGATCGATCCCGAGGTGGTCGACCGGGCCGCGCAGCACGGGATCCCGCTCTACCCCCGGACCCTGCTCCTCCGGGCGCGCGGATTCGGCCGGGTGACCGGGGTCGATCTCGCCGCGCGGGGCTCGGGCCCCTCCTTTCACCGCCGCGCCGACGCGGTGATCGTCGCGCTGCGCCGGCTCCCGAACGCCCAGCTCTTCTTCCAGGCGGGGGCGCGGCTCCTCTGGCATCCGAGGCCCGGCGCCTACTTCCCCCGGCTCACCGAGGGGGGCGAGAGTTCGGTCCCGGGGCTCTGGGGGGTCGGCGGGGTCGCCGGGGATCCCCCGGGGGATCCGGTCGCCCAGGGGATCCGCGTCGCCGAGGCGATCCTCGGCCACCGGCCGACCGGGGAGCCCCGGCCGCTCCCGCGCTGGGAGCCGCCGGAGCTGGAGGGCTATGTCGCCGAGCTCGCGGCCCGGCGGCCGCCCCGGGGGAAGTGGGTCGCCTGCCCGTGCGAGGACGTGCTCCTGTCCGAGGTGGAGGAGGCGGTGCGCCGGGGCTACCACGGCATCGAGGCGGTCAAGCGCTACACGGGGCTCGGCACCGGGCTCTGCCAGGGCCGCTACTGCCTCCCGGACGCGCTGCTCTGGCTCGCGGCCCTCGAGCACCGCCCGATCCCCGAGATCGGCTACATCACCCAGCGTCCCCCGGTCGTCCCGACGCCGCTCGGCACCTGGGCCGGCCTCCCCGACGGGGAGGAGGCGGCCCCCTGACCGCCCCCCAGCACTCCGACTACCGGGTCGCGATCGTCGGCGCCGGGGTGACCGGGCTCTTCACTGCCTACCGGCTCGCCCGGGCCGGGGCGGGCCGGATCGTCGTCCTCGACCGCGGGAGCTACCTCTCCAACGGCGCCTCCGGCCGCAACGGGGGCGGGGTCCGGCAGCAGTGGGAGACCCCCGAGACGATCCGGCTCGCGCGCGAGGCGGTCGCCGCGTACCGGCGCTTCGGCTCGGAGTTCGGCGTCAACCCCTGGTTCCGCCAGTCCGGCTACCTGTTCCTGGCCGACTCCCCGGCCGAGGTCGAGCGGCTCCAGGCGGTCCACCGGACCGTGACCCGGGAGGGCCTTCCCTCCCGGTGGCTGACGCCGGCGGGGGTCGCCCGGCTCGTCCCCGGGCTCTGGACCGCGGGGCTCCTCGGCGGGAGCTACCTCGAGAGCGACGGGACGCTCTACCCCTTTCCGGTCGTCTGGGGGCTCTTCGAGGCGGTCCGGGAGCTCGGCGTCGAGGTCTGCCTCGGCACCGAGGTCTACCGGATCTCCGGCCGCGACGACCGGCGATTGAGCGTCGACGGCGGCTACGGCCGGCTCGACGCCGACATCGTGGTCAACGCGGCCGGCGGCTGGTCGAGCGAGGTGGCGCGGCGGGCCGGGATCGACCTCCCGACCCGGCCGGTCCGGCACGAGATCTGCGCGACCGAACCGCTGAAGCCGTTCGTCGACCCGATGGTGGTCCGCGCCTCCGACGGGCTCTACTTCAGCCAGACGATGCGCGGCGAACTCGTCGGCGGGCTTTCGATGCCGCACGCCGAGGGGTTCGGGGCCGGCATGACGACCTCGGCCGGCTTCCTCGCCCGCTACGCGCGGGCGATCCTCGGCCTCTACCCCGCCCTCCGGGAGCTCCGGATCCTCCGGGCCTGGTCCGGCTACTACGACGAGTCGCCGGACGGCCTCCCGATCCTCGGCGCCGATCCGGCGCTTCCCGGCTTCGTCCACGCCGCTGGCCTTGGCGGCCACGGCTTCATGCTCGCCCCGGCGATCGGCCGGCTGGTCGCCGCCGCCGCGCTCGGCGAGGCGACGCCCGAGCTCGCCCCGTTCGCCCCGGGGCGGTTCGCCGGCCCGACGGCCCGGCCGGGGAGCCGCGAGCAGCTCAGCCTCGGCTGAGCGTCCGCCCGCGGCGAGGCTAAGGGGGACCGGCGGCTCGGGGGGGGCCGTGAGCGACCCGTTCCCGTTCGAGCCGTTCCCGACCGGAGGGATCCCGGCGGCGCCGAAGGGTCCGGATCCGGTCCCGGCGCTCGCGTTCCAGGCGGCGGTCGAGGGGAGCGACGCCTACCGGGGGCTTCGGGAGGCGCTCCAGATCGACGAGGGGGTCCTCCGGCTCGGCAACCGGTTCGTGCCGGTCGGCCGGTACCGGGAGGTCGCCTTCCTCGCCCTCGGGGAGGCGGCCCACTCCCTCGCCTTCGGCGCCCTGACGACCCTGGGGGCCCGGGTGACCGCCGGCCTCTCCGCCGGCCCCGAGCCGGCCCCCGCCGACTTTCCGTTCCCGAGCGTCCATGTCGTCCCGGGGCAGGAGGCCCGGGCGGTCGAGGAGGTCGCCCGGGCCGCGACCGAGATCCTGGAGGCGCTCACCGAACGGGACCTCTTCCTCCTGCTCCTTTCCTCGGGCGCCGCCGCGGCCCTCGTCGCGCCCCCGGAAGGGTTCGGCGCGCCGGCCTGGCAGGAGTGGTTGACGAGCGTCACGCTCGCGGGCGCCTCGGCCCGGGAGCTCGAGTCGGTCGTCCGGGTCGTCGGCGCCGGCCTCATCGGCGGCCGGCTCGGAGCGATCCCGACCCGGGGCGACCGGGCGGTCTTTCTGGTCGACCGCGGCCACGGCCCGGCCCTGTTGGGCGGAGGCCCGACGATCCCGATCGCTCCGGCGGAGCGGCTCCAGGTCCGGCAGCTGCTCCTCCGGCTCGAACGGGCCGAGGCGCTCCCCGCACCGGTCCGGGACCGGCTCGGGCCGGCCGGGGGCACCGGCGAGGTCGGGCCGTGGGATCGGCCGGTGGTGATCGCCGAACCGTCCGACGCGATCCAGACGGCGGCCGACCGGCTCTTCGACCGGAAGTGGACGAGCCGGCTCATCGAGCTCGAGCTGCCGGGCCCGCCCGAGGCGGCCGCGACCCGGTTCGTCGAAGGGATGGAGGCGCTGCTCCAGAAGGAGCCGCTCACCCCGGAGAGCCGCACCAAGGGGATCGCCGGATTCGCGATGACCACCCTCGATGTGCCCGAAGGGGCCGAGAACGGGCCGGCGATGGAGCGGTTCCTCGCCCGGGCGTACCGGCTCCTCCGCCACCGGGAGATGACCATCGCCATCGGCCGGACCGCGGGCGCTCCGGACCGCGGCCGGTTCCCGGCCGGCGCGGCGATCGGCCGGATCGGGGTGCCGGCCGACGGGCTCTCGCCGGGCCGCCCGCGGCCGATGGCGATGCGCCGCGGGATCACCGACGTGGGCAGCCTGGTCGTCGGGATCGTGCCGACCCCGACGCCCTAACCGCCGTCGGGCGGGGCCGGGGCCCGCCGCGCCGCCTCGGCCTCGAAGTGCCGCTTGAGGGCCATGTACTCCTCGAACGAGATCTCCCGGCGGCTCCGCACCGCCCCGGCCTGCTTCAGGGTCTCGATCTGGTAGGTGCGGGTCAGGACCTCGACCGGTCGGGCGGCTCCGCTGGGACGGGTCGGCTCCTCGGCGCGGGGGGCGGCCGGGGGCGGGGGCGTCGCCTTCACTGGCGGCGCGGGAGGGGGGGCCGGAGCCGGGGGATGTGCCTCGAGATGGGCGCGCAGCCGCTGGTACTCCGCCTCGGAGATCTCCCCGTCGGCCCGCAGGAGGTCGACGAGCTCGGGCTGCCGGGGCCGGTAGGCGAGCAGGAGCTCCTTGAGCTCCCGGTCGGTCCGCACGGCGGGGGTCGGAGCCTCGGAACCGCCGATCAGCGCCTCGAGCTCCGACTCGAGGGCCCGGAGCGCCTCGGCGAGCTCGTCGGCGGTGGGGCGGCTCCCGTCCGCGTGGGCCGGGACCCGGACCGTCAGGCGGACAACCGTGCCGGAGCTCCGCGCCTTCTCCGCGGTCAGCTCGACCGAGCGATCGGTGGGCTCCACGCCCCTAGAGAGAGGGGCCGGGGGAAAACGTACGCCCGGAGCACCGTTCGGTGCCGGAGGGAGTCGGTTACTGAAAGTTACTTACTTACGTGCGGCAACTATAAATGCTTCTGATGGCCGTTAGCGGTGGAGGAAGCCGATGCCGTCCGACCGCTCTCGACACGTTGCGATTTCGTCCGTCCCGCTCGCCCAGGATACCGACCCCCGGGAGGGTCCGTCCCTCTCGATCTGCCCGATGCTCGCCGCAGTCGGCGTGATCGGGACCGAGTGGCGGCTCGCGATCATCCACCGGCTGCTCGAGGGCCCCCAGCGGTTCAGCGAGATCCTGAGGTCGAGTCCCCGGCTCAACGCGAAGACGCTGAGCGCCACCCTGAAGTTCCTCGAGGGCCAGGGCGTCGTCCAGCGCTCGGTCGTGAGTACCCGGCCGTTCAGCGTCGTCTACGCCCTCACCGAGATGGGCCTCGGCCTCGCTCCCGCCGCGCGGGAGCTGCGCAGTTGGGGCGAGCGCTGGCTTCTCCCGAAGGCCGTCGATCGCTCCCGGACCGCCCCCCGCTCCCCGGCGATCCAGGGGGAGCTCCCCCGGCTCACCCGGCCCGAGGTCGAGCCGCTGCGGGTCCACTGACCGGGGCCACGAAACACCCCCTCCCCGAGACCGTTTCACGACCCCTCCGTCGGGGGTTCATATACCCTCGACGGCCCATGAGTATCGGACAACCATCCCAGGAAGGACCCCTCAAGATCGCCAAAGGGGACCCGCACCAGGTCCCGGCGTGCGACGGGTCCTTCCACCCGGCGACCACCGTTCATCGTTCTCGGGGGGCCGAGCGTTCTTGGCCCGCGGCCCGCCCCGGTTTCCCGTCATGTCGGGCGGGAAGATCGCCCTCTTCCGCTGGGCGTCGGAGCCGTCGTTCGATCGGCGGCTGGGGCGGGAGCTCGTCGGCCGGCTCACGGGGTGGCGACCCCCCGCCGGTCTCTTCGTCGAGATCGGCTCGGACGGTCGCCCCCCGTTGGGCGGCCTCTACCCGGCGGGCCTGCTCGAGGGGATCGGCTCGTTCGACGGGCGGCTCGTGCCGGTCCCGGCGGCGCCCGGCGTGACCCCCCGGGGAGCCCGGGCGGTCCTCTGGGGCTACCTGCGCCCCCGTCCGGAGACTCCGCGGAGACCGGGGGCCGAGCCGCCGGGGCCGGTCCGGCCCCCCGAGATCGTCGAGCTGGAGCCTCCGGTGCCGGCCGGGGCCTGGGTCGGACTCCAGACCCACTGGGCGTGGACCGAGGCCGGGCTGTTCGCGGCCCGCCGGTTCCTGGTCGCGGTCCGGGCGCCCGGGGAGCTCGGGGTCGCGGCCGCCCGGCTGGTCCCCGGGGTGGCCCGGCGGTTCTCCCGGCTCACGGGGCGGGAGTGCGTCGCCGAGATCCCCCGCCAGGGCCCGATCGCCCGGGACGGGGAACGCCGCACCACGGCCCACCTCCCGCCGTCCGCCTTCGTGAGGGTCCCGCCGGAGCGGCTTCTGGAAGCCCTGGCGCCGCCCGGCCCTCCGGCGGAGGGGGCGCTCCCGGTCCACCGGATCGCCTTCGGCTCGTCAGGCTCGGGCAAGTCGACCTGGCTCGCGGGGGAGGCGGTCGCCCGGTTCCGGGCCGGGATGGGGGTCGCCGGGATCGACCTCCACGGGGACCTTGAGGAGAAGATCGCCTCCCGGCTCGGCGCGTCGGAGAGGCCCCGGCTCTGGGTCGTCGATCCGACCGCGCCCGATTCGGCCGGGATCGACGTCATGGCCCCCGTGCCCGGGGCTCCCCCCGGCGCCGCCTTCCGCCACCTCATCGCGGGGCTCAAGCGGCTCACCCCGGACGGCAGCCATCTCTACTGGGGCTTCCGGCTCGAACGGATCCTGGAGAGCTTCGCGGCGCTCGTCGAGGAGAAGGGCGGCGATCTCGGCGACCTCCTACGGCTGCTCACCGACCCGGCGTTCCGGGAGGCGGCCCGGCTCGCCACGCAGCGGACCGAGCTCGCCCGGTTCCTCGACGAGCTGGAGCCGCTGGTGCGCAAGAACCCGGAGTTCCTCTGGTCGGCGACGAGCCGGCTCAGCCCCCTTCTCCTCCACCCTGCGATGGCCCGCCTGCTGGCTCCGGGCCCCCGGGCGCTCCCGATCGATCGCCACCTCGCCGAGGGAGGGATCCTCCTGATCCGCGTGCCGATCGCGTCCCACGGGCCGGACGTCGCGTCGTTTGCCGGGACGCTCCTCCTGGCGCGGATCTACTACGGCCTGGTCGCCCGGCACGGCTCGACGGCGGCCCCGGTGCTGCTGCTCCTCGACGAGGCCCCGCTCTTCGCGCCGTCGCTGCTGGCGGAGATCCTCGCCGAGGGCCGGAAGTTCGGCGTCCGGGCGCTCGTCGTGACCCAGTACCCCGAACGGCTCGCCCCCGAGGTCCGGGACGCCGCGGCCGGGGCGGCGACCGGCCATCTCGCCTTCCGGACCTCGTCGGCGGCCGCCGCGTCGGTCGGCCGGTGGGTCGGCCTCGATCCGGGCGCGGCCGAGCGCTGGCTGCCGTCGCTCGAGGTCGGCCAGGCGCTCGCGACCGACGAGGCCACCGGCCGGAGCCCCCGGGCCGTCCAGTTCCTCGCGCCGCCCGAACGCCGCACCGCCCCGATCCCCGGAGCCGAGCCCACGCCGCCGGAGCCGATGGCCGAGCCGCCGGCGGTGGCCGAGGAGCGGATCCTCCTCGCGCTCCTTCAGGCCGAGGAGGAGCGGGAGGTCGTCGCGGAGCGGACCCTCGTGGAGCGGGCCCGGGCGCTGCCCGGCGTGCCGGCCTCCCCGGCGTCGCTCGCGGACGCGCTCCGGGCCGCCCGGCGCCGGGGCTGGATCGCCGCGGACGGCCCGGGGCTCCGGCTCACGGAGGCGGGGGCGAGGTTCGTCGGGCTCCGGGCGCCCACCCGCGCGGCGCGGGAGACCGAGGAGCACCGGCTGCTGCTCGTGACCGCGTTCCGGATCTTCGCCCGCCGGGGCTACCGGATCGAGATCGTGCGGCAGGGGCGGTTCGACACGACCCTGCCGGACGCCCGGTTCGACCAGCTGGAGGGCGCCGTGGCCCGGGCGCCGCCCGCGGCGCTCGCCGAGGCGATCGACCGGGCCCGGCAGGGCTGGGCGTGGCGGTACTTCGGCGGGCGGAACGTCCACCTCGAGGCGGAGGTCTCGGGGGCGTTGCGGGCCGATCGGATCCGGCATGGGATCGCCAAGGCCCGGGCCGCCGGAGCGTCGGTGCTCTTCCTGGTCGGCGACGCGGTGCGGGCGCGGAGGGTGCGCGGGGTCCTCGCGGACGAGGGCTGCTCCCGGACGGAGGGCCGGGTCTGGACGCTGCCGATGACCGCGCTCCGGGCGCTCCCGGCCCTCCGGGCCTCGACCGGGTCCGGCGACGACGACCGGCCTCGCGGGGTCCCCCGCCGCCGCGATCTCCCCGGGAGCGTCGCGCCGGACCGGGCGGCGGAGCTGGCGACCCCGTAGGGGCTCCCAACGGGCGGGTGCGGGCACCCGTCTCGTCGACGCGTCGGGCCCGGTCCCGCAGGCGGGCCGCCGCTCAGATGGAGGCCCGATCCGCCCTTACGGACCGGTCGTCGGCGCCGAGGCCGGAACTGCCATGTAGGTCGACGTCTCCCGAAGCCGGGACGGGGCACCGCCCGGGGGTGCCCCCGAGGATCCTCCGACCCCACGGTCCAGTCTCCATGCGCGCCTTCATTGCCCTGCCGGTACCGGAACTCGCCCCGACGGGCGCCGAACGGCACCTCACGCTCCGGTTCTTTCCGGCGCTCGACGCCCCGGGGCTCGAGGCGGCCTCCCGGGCCGTCGACCGGACCGCGATCGAGGTGCCGGGGTTCGACTTCATGCTCGAGGGGTTCGGCGGGTTCCCGGACCTCGTCGACCCGAGGGTGATCTTCCGGGAGGTCGGCGCCGGGCGGGACCGGATCGTCGCCCTCCGGGCGGCCCTGGATTCGGCGCTGGAGGCCGAAGGGTTCGCCCCGGAGGTACGGCCGTTCGCCCCGCACGTCACCGTCGCCCGGAACCGGCCCGGTCGGCCCTCCTCCCACGCCCGATGGCCGGCGCCCGAACCGGTCGCCGTGCCGGCCCGGGAGATCGTCCTGTTCGAGAGTTCGCTGACCCCGATGGGGGCGATCCATCGGCCCCGCCACCGCGCGGCCCTGGCGACGGCCCGAGGACCCGCTCCTCGGTGAGCCGGCGCCACAGGTAGAAGGTGGCGTAGCTGCCCCACCCCGGATACCAACGCTCGGCCCAGGCCCGGGCGTCGGACTCGGGGGCGGCCCGGGGCACCGCGCCGTACCGGTCGAGGGCGACCCGGAGCCCGAGATCCCCGGCGACGAAGACATCCGTCCGCCCGGCCGAGCGGAGGAGGACGTTCTCCGCGGTCCACCGGCCGACCCCGGGAAGTTCGCAGAGCTCGGCCCGGGCCGTCTCGAGCGGCGCGGTGACCCAGTCGGTCCGTCCGAGGCGGGCGAGGCGCTCCGGGTCGGCAAGGACGAGGAGCGCCCGGGCCTTGGCGGCCGAGAGACCGACCGAGCGGAGCCCGTCGATCCCGAGCCGGCGGATCTCGTCGGGGACCGGAAGGTGCGGGACCGGGAGCCCATCGTGCTCGAGCCGGACCGATCCCCGCTCCAGGAGCCGCCGCTTGATCGCCGCCGCGGCCGTGACGCTGATCTGCTGGCCGACGATCGAGTGGATCAGCGATTCGTACGCATGGGGATCCCGGGGGAGCCGGACCCCCCGGAACCTCCGTTCGGTTCCCCGGAGGACCGGGTCCCGCCGGACCCGCCGGTAGAACTCCTCGAGGGGGTGGTCGAACGAGAAGAGCGCCCGGGCCGCCGACCGGAGGCGGGCCGGGGGGATCGGGGGTCCTTCGACCCGCCAGCGGCTTCCCTCCGGTTCGACCGCCAGCGCCCAGGGTTCCTCCGGGGAGCCCCAGGCCCGGAGCAGCCGCCGACCGTCCCCGACCAGGAGGAACGAGCGGCTCGAGTACTCCAGCGGATCGTGGGGATCGGGGAACCGGGCGAGCCGGGGGGGCGTGATGTAGGTCGCCGGGCCGCGGGACATCCCGGGCCGGAGCGGGACGGGAGTCTAAAGGCCCTCGCCCGCGGCGCGCACCCCGGATATACCGGCCCGGACATGCCCATCTCGTGGCGGAACGCTCCCCTCCCATCTCGGGAAGGCCCCCGGGCCCTCCCTCGGCGCCGCGCCGGGGCCGGGCCGGACCGATCGCCGCCCTGCTCGTCGTGGTCGCGTTCCTCGGGCTCCTGCTCGGAGCCGGCGGGGCGGGGCTCCGGCCCCTCGGGGCGGCCGGTGCGTGGATCGATCGGACGCTCGGGACCGTCGGGCTCTTGGTCGCCGGGATCCTCATCCTCATCGCGGTCGGGCTCGGCGTCGCGGCGCAGATCTCCGCCCGGCCCCCCCCGGGGCTCCCGGAGACCGGGGGAGCCGCCCGGGACCGACGGCGGAAGGCGGTCGGCACCGCCTGGCTCCGGCGCGAACTGCGGCGTCGGGGGCCCCGGACGGTCGCCGAGCTCGAGGCACGCTGGCCGGCCGGCCGGGCGCCCCGGGACCTGGCCGACTGGGTCGCCGAAGAGCTCGCGGCGGGCCGGATCGTCGCGACCGTCGGGAAGGACCGGGCGCCGCGGATCGGGCTGCCGAACGACCGCCGTTCGGCGCCGCCGCCGGGGGTGACCGTCGACCGGCGGGCGTTCCTCGAGGCGCTCGACCGGCACCGCCGGCTGCGCGAAGGGGCCGACGACGCGTCGCCGCCGTCCGATCAGGACGGGTCGCGGCCGACGAGGTCGTAGTACCGGTACGCCGCCTCGCCGGCGCCGAAGCAGTACTGGAGCGTCGTGAAGCCGCGCTTCAACTCGGCGGCGGCGCTCCGCACCTCGTCGGCCGGCCGGTGCCGGTGGAGGAGATCGGCGAACAGCCCGGCGATCCGGCCCATCTCGGCCTCCTTCATACCGACGCGGGTGACCTCCGGCGTCCCGAGCCGGATCCCTTGCGGGTGCTTCGGGCTCGTATCGCCGGGAAGGAGGTTCTTGTTCGAGATGATCCCCGCGTCGGCGAGCCGGCGGGCGACCGCCTCGCCGCCCCCTTCCCGGGCGACCCGGACCGCGATCGTGTGGGACCGGGTGAAGCCGAGCGGCTCGGCGAGGACCTCGAAGCCGCGCTCGTGGAGCGCCTGGGCGAGCGCCCGGGCGTTCGCCACGGTCTGGCGGGCGTAGGCCCGGCCGAATTCGATCGATTCGGCGAAGCTGACCGCGAGCGCGGCCATCGTGTGGAGGTGGTGGTTGCTGGTCACCCCGGGGAAGGCGGCCGACGTGAGCCGGCGCGTGAGCTCGGGGTCGTCGGTCTGCCCGAGGAGGAGGCCGTGCTGCGGTCCGGGCAGCGTCTTGTGGGTCGAGGCGGAGAGGACCGTGCAGCCCTCGTGGAGCGGGTCCTGGAACTGCCCCCCGGCGATCAGGCCCAGGACGTGGGCGGCGTCGTACCAGCCGCGGGCCCCGATCTCCTCGAGCGTCGGCCGGAGCTCCTCGATCGGCATCGGGAAGAGGAAGAGGGAGAGGCCGAAGAGGCAGAGCTTCGGCCGGACCGCCTTCAGGATCTCCCGGGTCCGGGGCACGTCGATCGTCATCCGCTCGGAGTCCCAGGCGTAGTAGACCGGCTTCACTCCGCGCATCCCGAAGGCGCCGAACGAGGCGCTCGAGATGTGCGCGCCGTCGGCCAGCCGGCTCGTCCCGACCAGGTCCCCGGGTTCGGCGAGCGCCTTCAGGACGGCCAGGTTCGCGACCGTCCCCGAGATCGGCCGGACGTCGACGAACGAGCAGCCGAAGAGCCGGCGCCCGAGGTCGAGGCAGATCCGCTCGACCTCGTCGACCTGCTCGTTGCCCTCATAGTAGCGCTCTCCGGGCAGCCCCTCGGCGTACCGGGAGTGGAAGTCGCTGATGAGCATCTCCTTGGCATACGGGCTCAGCAGGTTCTCGCTCGCGATCAGGGGGATCGACGACTCGAAGCGCCGGGAATGGACCCGGACGGCGTTCCGGATCCGGGCGACCACGTCGACCATCGGGGTCTCGGGACCGGGCAGAGGCGCCGGAGCCCCACCGGAGACCCCCACCCCCCTGTTTCCAGTGGAACCTGGGCTGGGCTCGACCATGCCGCCCCCACCCCCAGTACGCGGATATAGGCGACGATGGTCTCCCGCTCCGACCATGCCCGAAGCCCATCCAAACCCTCCCCAACCCCCCTTCCGGATCCAACGACGGTTTCACGTGCCGTACGCCGAGATCGACGTGCTCCAGCATCTCAATCACGCCGCCTACTTCCGGTACATGGAAACCCTCCGCTGCGACTACTACCTCCCGTTCATTTCATCCGGCAACCCGGCCGAACTCGACATCATCCTGGCCGAAGCGACCTGCCGGTACCTCGCTCCCGTCCGGTTCAACTCCATCCTCATCGGCGAGGTCGCTCCGGCCCGGCCGCTCGGACGCTCGAGCTTCCAGCTCCTGTACCGGTTCCGGAGAGAGTCGGACGGGGTCGTCACCGCTCGGGGCCGGACCGTCGTCGTCTGCTACGACTACGCCAAAGCCAGCAAGAAGGAGATTCCTCCCGAACGACGCCGCCTCATGGAACTGGATGCCGTCGATCCCACTGAGGAAGGCTGGTAGCCCGCCCCCCCATGCTCCAGTGGAAATGGGGGGGTGGGGGGGTCGTATCCGAACCACATCGATTTGAGGACCGATGCCAGATAGGACGGCTCACCCTGTCGCGAAGGTTCGGCGAAACCGCCCCGCGCAATTTCAGCAACCACCTGCTTACCTACAATAACTACTTTTGTTGTCCGGTGTACTCTACTGTTAAAATTCAGCCACATCTGTCAAAATATTGACTATCTCTGGTCACCCGATCCGGCCCCTCGCGGGACCCGGCACCTTCTGAGCCGAAACAATCAGATCGACGGGCCGGCCTTGGGCTGGTGCTAGGCCAGCAGGATTGCCACGAAGAATGAAACGGCGTTGATCCCGAAGATCCCTCGGCCCCGTCTTCCCACCAGCGTCGACGGGTCACGGTAAGGCTGCTCCCGTCAGGACCTAACCCGGTTCCCGTGATGGATAATCGCTAGGGCGCTCCTCCGAGTGCTCATCGCGATGCCCGCGGCCCGATGGAACAGAGCGTCTACGAGATCGTTCGGGACGTCGTTCCCCCCTTCGCGTCGCTCCTGCCTGTCACCCCCGCTAAGGACGGTTTCGGTGTGTAAGGGGACGCCCAACCCCCCGGTCCAGCCTAGCGGAGTTCCTACGTGGGGTCGGTATTTATACTCACGTCCCACGGGGCCGCCACCATCCTTCTCCGCGTCTAACTCCGGCCGCTGCAGCCCTTCCGACTCTCTTCCTGCCTCCGGGGACGATTCACGTCGTGGAGACGTGGCCGCGGTGGGTGCTCGGGACCACGCGTCCTGCGGAGTCTTCGCGGGCACGCCATCTCGGCCTACGGGCCGCCCCGCTCCTCGGTCGATGTGGCCGTTCCGGCGCGGCGCCCGGGATTCGTTCCGGGTTGCAGAGCCAGGGGTTCGGGCCGGCCAAGAAGGCGGTGCCGAACCCCACGGGCTCTGAGGGTCCGGTCGAACGACTGCGGCGGCGGTGTTCCCCTCCTCCACACGCACCTCCTTCGGAAATGGGGGTCGCCGAAGCCCCCTCGAGGGGTCACCGCTCACGGTGGGCGGAGCGGCCGGTTGCCGCGCCATGGACCCCTCCGGTACCCGGGAACGCTCGGGGGTCGAACCGGGCGGCGGCCCGACCCCGACCCGGAAGAGGCTGCGAGGAGATCGGCATCCCGGATGCGCGAAGCGAAGTGTTCGGTTTCCGAAGCAAATCTCCGGTAACACGAAGTTGGAACCTCTACCTTATCAGAGACGCCCGCACGACGCACCCAATGTGTCCTGACGATCCGCGGACTCCCGCGCCTCCCGAAACCTCTCTGCCGATGGCCCCCGCAATCTCCCCCCGCTCCCCGGTCCGCACACCGGACGATCCCGAGGGGTACGTGACCCTGCTGGAACTCTTCACGACGCTCGACCGGTATCTCGTCAACGCGGTGCGGGTGGCGCTCGAGCCGCACCGCCTCCACTACAACGATTTCCACGCGCTCCGATCGATCGCCCTCGGCCGGGCCGACACGCCGTCGCTCCTCGCCCGGGTGACCGGGATCACCCTGCCCGCAACCTCCGAACTCATCGACCGGCTGGTCGGCCAAGGTTGGGTGGTCCGGAGCCCGAGCCCGACCGACCGTCGCTCGTACCGGCTCGAGCTCACCGACTCCGGCCGGGAGACCTACCGGGGATCGTCGGGAACGATCCGCCAGACGATGGCGACCCTCTGCGAACGGATGCCGGTCGAATCCCGAAACGCACTCGAGGCCGGTATCCTCGAACTCTGGCAGTCGGCCCAGGCGGCGAACCCGGCCCCCTGATCGGCCCCCGATCGGGCGGCCGGCCGGGTCGGAACCGGGGGGCTCCCGCGGAGACGGCCCCCGGCCGCAGGCCATCGGCCAGGCCAAATAGCGCGGGGATTGACCTCGGGCATGGACCGGGAGGAGCGCATCGCCCGGGCGACCCGAGACACCGTCGAGCAGCTCACGGCCGAGGAGATCGCCGCGCTCTTCGCGCGGACTGAACCCCCGAAGGCCTACATCGGCTTCGAGCCGTCGGGCCAGCTCACCGTCGCCCACCTGATCCCGGCCCGGAAGATGCTCGATCTGATCGAGGCCGGCTGCGATCTCACCGTCTTCCTGGCCGACTGGCACGCCTGGATCAACGAGAAGCTCGGCAGCGACCGGGAGCGCATCCGGGCGAGCGGACGGTACATGCAGGCGGTCTTCACCGCCCTGGGGATCGATCCGGCCCGCGCCCGGTACCGGTGGGCGAGCGATCTCGTCGCCGCCCCGGAGTACTGGGTCCGGGTCGTCCGGGTCGCGAAGGCCACCAGCGTGGCCCGGACCCGTCGTGCGATGACCATTCTCGGCCGGGGCGAGGAGGAGGAGAACCTCGACACCGCCAAGCTCCTCTACCCGTCGATGCAGGTCGCCGACATCTTCGAGCTCCCCGTCGATCTCGCCTACGGCGGCCTCGATCAGCGGCGCGCCCACGTGCTCGCGCGAGAGATCGCCCACCACTACGGCTGGCCGGTGCCGTCGGCCCTCCATACCCCGCTCCTCTCCTCCCTCAAGGGCGGGGGCCGGATGGATCTGTCGAGCGGCGCGATCGAACGGAAGATGTCGAAGTCCGACCCGACCTCCGGGATCCCGATCTCGGCGGACGCCGAGACGATCCGCCAGCGGCTCAAGGACGCCTTCTGCCCCGCCCGGACGGTCGAGGGTAACCCGGTCGTCGAGATCGTGCGGTACGTGGTCTTCCCCTGGGAGCACCGGCTCCGGATCCCCCGGTCCGAGCGGTTCGGCGGCCCGCTGGAGTTCGAGGGCTACCCGGCGTTCGAAGCGGCCTGGACCGCCGGGGAGATCCACCCGCAGGATCTCAAAGCCGCCGCGGCCGAGGCGCTCGACCGGCTGGTCGCCCCGGTGCGTACCTACCTGGCGGCGCATCCCGAGGTCGGGCCGCAGTCGTTCCTTTCGGCCGCCCCGGGCTCCCCCGAATAGGCCGACCCGCGCACGCGGGCAGCGAGCTCGGAGGGTTCTGTCACCTGACCTCCGGGTCCGCCCCATTCCGGGCCGGCCCGGGCCATCCGCCGTCCTCCTCCGGGGCCCGCTCGTTCCGCTCCGCGAACCGGAGGCTGCCGCCTTTGGAAGAGAAGTGCCCCCAGTTCCAACTGAAGCGGGAGGTGTTCGACGAGCACCATCATCTCCGCAACCCCCCGCGAGGCCGCGAACTCCACCATCAAGAGGAAGCTCGGAGAGGCGCTCCCCTCGAAGAACCTCCGAGCGCGAATCAGTGAGCTCTTGGCGAAACGTAAGTGACTGAATCGAAGTCGCGCTCGAAGAGGCGACGGGAACGACCGGTTACGATTCCGTCACATACTCCGAAGTTTAGCGTGCCTCGATAGAGGTAAGAACGCGGCGGCTCGCCGACCACGCCGGCATCCCTCATCTGCCGGACACGCGCGAGGATCTCAAGGGACTAAAGGTCGTTCCGATCTAAGGAAGGTCGCCGGGCCGGAAGTACGTGACCGTGCCGGAGGCCGGTTCCTGACATTCCTGGCACACTCTTCCCGTCCGGGTGCATGGTGCGGGACGAGGGCCCCTTGAAGTGCAATACCCGCCCGCGCTCCAAGGTCCGGTCCAAGACTGCCTCCGCCAGGTCCGGGTCGTGTAGCACTCTCCCCGACTGGTATAGGTGGTCCGAGGTCTCCCGCACCCTCCCCAAACTGCACAACCCCAGGACCGGCTCGGAGGTATCGTTAAATAGCGCCTCTCGTACGCCGACCTCACCCGTGAGCCGAGGGCCCCCGCAAGGGGTCCCGCTGACGCGAGGTACCGATGGCACGACCAATCTT
>DAHXNZ010000020.1 GCA_027365105.1 Thermoplasmata archaeon | reverse complement strand
AAAGCCGTCATCATGTATTCGGTGAATTACAGTGGAACTTTTCCCAATCCCAAATTTTCTGGCTCCCCATCCTTGTGGAGCTTTCAAAATGGTAGTTGGACCAATATCACATCGTCAGTCCACGGCACCTGGCCCCTGTTCTCCGCATCCGGATCATTTAGCTATTTGGGATCCGGTACCGCTCTTACATATGATCCGCCCACGCGGTCCCTAATTTTTGTGGCTTGTTTTGGACCCCAGGTTAGGAGCAATCCCAATTGCGGTGTCTGGTCATTTCGGAATTATACCTGGACCGAACAGGTTTCACCGCCGTTTGCGTATGACGCGTATGACCTCACCTACCCAATACAACAATTGGTGCCACTGAGCATGATCTACGATCCTAAGATTGGGGGATTGATTGTAATTCAGCCCTCCCTGACCTTTCTCCTCAACTATAACGTCTCCAACGGCTCCTCCCCCCCCGTCAACTCATCCATCACCTGGGCATTCGTCAATGATTCTTGGATGAATCTCACCGGACAGATTGGCTCCCAACCCCCAGGGTCTGCCTTCTTCTACGACAACTTAGGCTACGACCCGGCCTCGGGGTGCGCGGTGGGGCTCTTTGCTCCCCCCAATGGGCTCTTCGCGCTGAATGGTTCTATGGCTCTGAACCACACAACCGTCGTCCAGACCTGGCAGCTCTGCAACGGCAACTGGACGGAGGTCGGCGGCAACTCCTCCGATCCAATGGGTTACATCAACCCCTACACCTCCGGCCATTTGGTCTATGACCCCCAGTTCGGCGGCGAGTTCTTCTGGGGGGGCTCGTACAACAGCTGGGTCTACAGCAACCGCACCTGGACCAAGGTGCACTGGACTGGATCCGCTCCTCCCACAAAGATGGATCCGCTGTCGGATGCACCGGCCTCCCTTGCCGTCGTCTACGACCCGGCCGAGTCGTATCTGCTTCTCCTGGGTGGGACCCAATTTTACTACCTCCCATGGACGGCCCACATGGCCTGGGGGTTCGGACTGCTTCCCCCTTTCCTCAATCTCACCGCCACCCCCGACCCGGCCGAGGTCACCGCCCCTCTGACCCTGACCGCGGGACTCGCCGGGGGACTCCCTCCGGTTTCCTTCCTCTATTCGGGGCTTCCCCCCGGCTGCGTTAGTTCCGATACCGCCATCCTCCAGTGCCACCCCACCCAGCCGGGCAACTACACCATCCACCTCTCCGTCTCCGATCACCTGAATCGTTCCGCCTTGGCCTCCACCCGGATTCACGTTCTTCCGGCGGCTTCCCTCCGTTTGCTCGCCTCCTCCACCGCCACCGATGTCGGAGTCCCGGTCCTTCTCCATCTCTCGGCCACCGGTGGCCTCCCCCCCTTCTCGTACGGCTATTCGGGCCTCCCGCCCGGCTGCGCCTCATCGGACTCCCCCAATCTGACCTGTACTCCGACCTCCCCGGGGATCTTCTCCGTCCTGGGAGCCGTGGAAGACTCCGAATCGGCCATCTCCACCGTTCAGATCAACCTCACCGTCCACCCCGACCCCTCCATCACCTCGCTCCGGCTCTCCCGATCGACGCTGGACGTCGGCCAGCTGGTCTCCCTCTCGGTCCTCCGTTCCGGGGGGACCGGGGTCGGCTCCTGGAACTACTCCGGCCTCCCCCCCAACTGCCCTTCCGTTAACGCCTCCCGCCTCTCCTGCGTCCCCTCCGCTCCCGGCGCCTATACCGTCGGGGTCCGATTTACTGATGCACTCGGCGTCATCGCCGAGCGAACCATCACCTGGTCGGTCTGGCCCCGGCTATCGGTGACGCTCACCGACTCGGCCAACCCGAGCCGGGTCCCAATCGGACTCCCCAATCGGGTAACGGCCGAGGTGCAGGGGGGACTGTCTCCTTACCAAATCCACTTCGAGGGGCTGCCCGGAGAGGTCGGTGACGGACCCAACCTCACCTGGACTCCCATCTCTCCGACCCCCTATGTGGTTCGCTGCCAGATCACCGATGCCAACGGGGCATCGGTGGTCGCCCAACTGAACCTCTCGGCGGTCCGGCTTGCTCCGCCCTCAAGCTTCCCGACTCTCGTGGTGGTCGGTGCCGGAGCCACCGCCGTCATCCTGATCGCCGCGGGGGTCCTGCTGTTGCGGCGGCGGGGAAAGTCGGGCCGGTGACCTCAGGACCGTGATCGAGACGTGGTTTGCCGAGCCGTGGCACCTTCCCATCCAAATTCCCTCCGGATACCGGTCGTCGCCTCGGGAGCCGGGCTTCCCGTGGTGAGGCTACCCTGCGGCCAGCCGTCATCGTCGTGGCCGGCCAAGATCCTCCGCACCTCGCTTCCGCCCCGTGGGGGCTGGAGGGGACGGAGCGATATTGTCCCCGCGGGATTCGAGCAGCCCCGGAGGAACGGGCCGCCGCCCGGCCATTTGGTGGTCGACCGCACCGAACTCCACGACGGGCCTCTTCCCGATGGCCACGGCCCCACGACTGCCCCCTCTCGGGAGCGAGCCCCGGGGCGATGGGTGCCTGGGAGCGGCCGCGCTGGGCTTCGGAGGCGATCGAGGAGGTCGGCTTGAACCCCGCCGGTTCGTTCGCCCCTGGAGAAACTCCATTCGACTCCAGCCCTGCTTGACCGCCCCATAAGATCTGAGGAGCCCCGACTGGCGACGGCATTCGAGGATCGGATCGCTCCACCCGATCTGGACCCGGGCGTGCCGGGTCTCGGGGTCGGATCACGGCCCATACTGACTGACGGATTGAACGCGACGTTGGCCGGATCCTTCGGGCCCATCCGTCGAACCGGATCGGCCCCTCCTCGATCTCCCCTCCGCCCTACGGGATGACCCGATAGGGCCGGGGCCGTCGCCGTTATCACCTCCGGCCCTTGGAGACCGCCGTGGCCGCGCCCGAGGGTTCCGGCTCCCGCCCGATCACGCTCCGCGAGATCGAGGCGCAGGTGAGCCAGTACTGGGAGGCGACCCGCGTCCTCCCCCGCGCCCTCGCGGACCGCCCGGGCGCCCCGATCTTCCGGTTCACCGAGGGGCCGCCGACGGCGAACGGCGCCCCCCACATGGGCCACGTCGTCCAGCGAATCCTCAAGGATCTCCAGCTCAGGTACCGGCGCGCGAACGGATACCGGATCCTCTCGTCGATGGCCGGCTGGGACTGCCACGGCCTGCCGGTCGAACTCCAGGTGGAGAAGCAGCTCGGCGTCAAGTCGAAGCTCGAGATCGAGCGGTACGGCATCGACCGGTTCTCCGAGGCCTGCCGGACCGAGGCGACGACCGCCGCCGGGCTGTTCGTCGAGATGAGCCGGCGCATCGGCTTCTGGCTCGACTACGACCACGCCTACTTCACCCTGCAGCCCACCTACATCGAGAGCGTCTGGTGGTCGCTCAAGACGCTCTTCGACCGGCAGCTCCTCGAGAAGGGCCACTACGTCCTGCCGTACTGCCCCCGCTGCGAGACCCCCCTGAGCTCCCACGAGGTCGCCCAGGGCTACCGGGAGACGTCTGACCCCTCGGTCACCGTCCGTTTCCCGCTCGTCCGGCCCGACGGCCCCCGGCGGAGCCTGCTCGTCTGGACGACAACCCCCTGGACCCTCCCGGCGAACCTCCTGGTCGCGGTCCGCTCGGATCTCGCCTACGTGACGGTCGCCGGGCCCGACGGGGAGGAGCTCGTGCTCGCGGGGGAGGCGCTCGAGCGCTACGGACTCACCCACGCCCGGGTCGTCGAGCGGTGCCGGGGATCCGACCTGGTCGGTCGGGAGTACCGGCCCCCCTTCGACTTCGCCGGTCCGGGCCCGGGACGGTACCGCGTCGTCGCCGACGACAGCGTGACCGCGACCGACGGGACCGGCCTCGTCCACACCTCCCCGAGCTTCGGCCCGGAGGACCAGAGGATTGGCGCGGCGGCCGGGGTCGGGAGTTTCGATCCGCTCGACAGCCGCGGTCGATTCACCGACCGGGTGCCCCCGGTCCAAGGAAAGTTCTTCAAGGCCGCCGACCCGATCCTGACCCGGGACCTCGAGTCCCGGGGCCTTCTCTACGCGAGCGGAACGATCCGGCACACCTACCCCTTCTGCTGGCGGTGCGACACCCCGCTCCTCTATCGGGCGGTCGACTCGTGGTTTTTGCGGACCCGGCGGCTCACCGACCGGCTCGTCGCCTACAACCGCCGGGTCGAGTGGATCCCGGCCCACCTGCGCGACGGCCGGTTCGGCAACTTCCTCACCGAGGCGAAGGACTGGGCGCTCTCGCGCAACCGCTACTGGGGGACCCCGCTCCCCCTCTGGGTCTGCCCACAGGGTCATACGACCTGCATCGGCAGCTTCGCCGAACTTGCCGAACGGATCGGCGAGCCGCTCCCGGCCGACTTCGACCCGCACCGGGTCGGTGTCGACCGGCTCCGGGTGCGGTGCGCCACCTGCCAGGACGTGACCCGCCGCGAGCCGTACACCCTCGACACCTGGTACGACTCCGGCTGCGCCCCGTTCGCGCAGTACCACTACCCGTTCGAATCGGGCCGGTTCGACCCGAACGAGCCGCTCGACTTCATCTGCGAGGGCCTCGACCAGACCCGGGGCTGGTTCTACACGCTGCACGTCCTGGCGACCGCCCTCTTCGACCGGCCGGCGTACCGGCGCGTCCTCGTCAACGGAATGGTCCTGGACGAGAACGGCCGGAAGATGTCCAAATCGAAAGGGAACGCCGTCGACCCGCTCGAGCTGCTCGGTGAGGTGGGCGGGGACGCGCTCCGGTGGACCTTCGTGGCCGTCGACTTTACCGAGCCGATGCGGATTTCGCCCGCGATCGTGCAGTCGACCGGCGTCCGGTTCCTCCGCACCCTCCTCAACGTCGCGGCGTTCTACCTCCAGAACTCCCGCGCGGGGGGCCCCGGCTGGGACGGACGGCCCCCCCACCCGACCGGCGCGCTCGACCGCTGGATCCTCTCCCGGTGGGAGACGACCCGCGAGGCGGTCGGCCGCGCGCTCGAGAGCGGCGACCCGCGCCCGGCGATCGCCCCGATCACCGGGTTGGTCGACGACCTCTCCACCTGGTACCTCCGGCGCTCCCGGCCCCGGTTCTGGGCCGAGGAGGCGAGCGCCGACCGGACCGATGCCTTCGCGACCCTCGGCGCGATCCTCGACGGGCTCGCCCACCTCCTGGCGCCGTTCCTGCCGTTCACGACCGAGTGGCTCCACCAGGAGGTGGCCCGGACCGGATGGAAGTCCGCCGAGACGTCGGTCCATCTCGCCGCCTGGCCGGTCGCCGTCGCCGCGAGGTCGCCGGAGCTCGAGACCGCGATGGAACGGCTCCGGGCCGAGGTCGAGCAGGGCCGGGTCCTCCGCCAGCGCGCCGAGGTCAAGGCCCGGATCCCGCTCGCCGAGCTCGCGTACGCCTCGGAGCGGCCGGCCGACTGGGCCCCCCTCGGAGCGGAGGCCGACCGGCTGCTCGCCGAGGAACTCAACGTCCGGGCCATCCGTTGGGGCGCCGCTCCGGCCGACTGGTCGGAGTCGGAGTGGGTCGTCCGACGGGACCGGGATCGGCCGGTGGCGGCCCTGCCCCGGCGGCCGACCCCCGAGCTCGCCCAGGAAGGGCTCCTCCGCGAGCTGCTCCGCCGCCTCCAGCAGGCGCGCAAGGCGGCCGGTCTCGACTACACCGATCGGATCGACCTCACGCTGGCGGTCGATCGCGCGACCCGGGAGGCGGTCGAACGCGCCCGGGACCGGCTGATCGCCGACCTGCTGGTCGGCCGGCTGGAGTTCCACGACGGGCCGCTCCCCGACGGCCCGGGAGTCCAGCGTTGGACGGAGGAGGGCTTCGACTGGGCGGCCCGCCTGGTCAGGGTCGCTCCGGCCCCGGGGAGCCGCCCGTGATCTCCCCTTCGGGGGAGCGTTCCGAGGCGATCGACGCGCCGAAGCGGTAGAGCTTCGTCTCCGGGTCGGCCCAGGCGGTCGGGGCGAGCCCCGCCTTCTCGCTGACCCCGCGGAGGAACTCCTCGGGCCCCCAGCCCTGCTCGACCGCCACCTGGGGGAGGAGCAGCCCCGAATGCCGGCCCCGTTCGAGAAGAAGGCCGTCGACGCCGATCCGGACCCGGGCGAGCCGGCCGGCGGGTTCGGTCTCCGCGATCGGCTCGGGGACGGTCAGGATCGAGACCTCGATGGTCAGCCGGCCGAGCTCGTGGGGCCGGACCGGGGGGAACCGGGGATCGTCGAGCGCTGCGGCAACCGCCGCCTCCCGAAGAGCGTCGACCAGTGGCCGGGTCGGCCGGGGGAAGCCGATGCATCCTCGAAGTTCGGCCGACGGGTAGCGTCTCAGGGTGACGAACACCCCCCGGGGCTCCCGCCAGGTCTCCGCAAGCCCCCGGTCGAGCGGTCGGCCCCGGGTGAATCCGAGCGCCTCCCGGATCGCCTCCCGGGCCCTCCGGACCGCCTCGGGGCCGAGCGGGTCGCTCACGGACATGGCTCCGGAAGGCCGCGCCAGGGCAAAGCGGCTTCCCCGGCCGGGCGGGAACACGCTTTATAGGGAGCCGAAGTCGGACGCCGCGCGTCCATGCCGTTTCCCGAAGCCGTCGAGCGGCTGCTCAACAAGAAGATCTGCATGAACTGCTCGGCCCGGAACTCATCGAGGGCCGTCCAGTGCCGCAAGTGCGGCTACCACGGGCTCCGGGTCAAATCGAAGGAACGGTCCGGCAAGACCCAATAGACCCCGGAAAGGCTCCGGCGAGGGGTGTCCCTCCCCACCGACGGACCGCGCGACGGGCGCGGGCCGGCGACGGGGGCCCCGCCCTCAGGGGCCTCGGATCCCGGCCGTTCCGGTCCCCTCGACCGGGCTCCGCTCCGACCGCACTACCCGGGCCGGGTCTGCCCGGCCTCGGTCGCATGGGTGTTCCGGCGACCCCGCTCCGCGTAGGCGATGGCGATCCGCTTGCGGTAGAGGAAGAGCATGTTGCCGAACCCGTCGCGCCAGCTGGAGAGCTTCGGCCGGCCCCACCGCTCGCCGTAGTGGATCGGCACCTCGACGAACCGGAGCCGCTTCAGGAGGACCTCGATCTTGAGTTCCTCGCTGAACGCCATGCCGTCGTCCGTCGGGTGGATCTGCTCGAGGATCGAGCGCCGGAAGATCCAGAAGCCGCTCTGGCTGTCCTCGAGCCGGCCCCCCTCGGCCGACTCGAGGTAGTGGTGGTAGGCAATGTGGAGGAAGAGGTTCAGCGCCCGGTTCCCGATCCGGTGCTCGGTCGTCATCGCTTCCCGTTTGAGGTAGGCGAGCCGGTTGCCGCTCAGGAAGTCGTACCGCTCGTCGATGAGCCGATGCAGGAGCGCCGGGATCGTTTCGACCGGGTACGTGGCGTCCCCGTCGGCCGTGGCGATGTAGTCCCCTCGGGCGGCCGCAAAGCCGGTCTGGTAGGCCCGACCGTACCCCTTGCGGGGCTCGACGATGACCCGGGCCCCCTCCGCCCGGGCCCGGTCGGCGGTCCCGTCGGTCGATGCCCCGTCGACGACGAGGATCTCCCAGTCGATCGGGTCGGACGCCCAGAGGCCCCGGTTCGCGTCCTCGGCGGCGGAACGGAAGCTGCGGAGGACATGCCCGATCGAACCGGCCTCGTTGAGCGTCGGCACGACGAGGGTTGCCCGCATGAACAGGTCTGAAGTCCCCACCTCTCCTTAAGCTCCGTCGGCCTGCGCGGGCATGCGGCCCGGGCGTGGACCGGTTCCCCGACGGCGCTACGGCCAGTTCCCGACCACCGCGGATGTCGGGATCTGGGCCCGGGGACGGAGCCCCGAGGCGCTCTTCGAGGCGCTCGGGCTCGGGCTCTATGCCCTCCTCACCGACCGACGAACGATCCGGGAGCGGGAAGAACGCCGGGTCGCCGCCCGCGCCGTCGACCTCCCCGGACTCGTCGTCGGGTTCCTCACCGAGCTCGTCGTCCGCCAGCAGGTCGACGGCTTTCTGGCCCGTCGGATCCAGATCGACTTCGCCCCGGGGCCGCCGGCATCGATCGACGCGCGGCTCTTCGGGGAGCCTTTCGACCCGGCCCGGCACCCGGCGAAGGTCGAGGTGAAGGCGATCACCTTCCACCGGCTTGAGTTCGACCCGGCCCGCGGCCGGGCGCGGGTCATCGTCGATATCTAGCGGACCGGCGAGGAAACCCCGGCCCGCCCCCGGAGCGAAAGAGCCTGGGCCGGGGGCTGCACTCCCCGGGGCAGGGCCCTCCGGGTCCGAAGGATCGCCACGACAGGGCGGTCGGAATCTCCCGCGCGGGCTCGTCACGCACGGGGCCCGCGGGTGGGCCCGGACGCCCACCGTGGTGCGGCGGGCCAGCGCCGCGAAGTCGGGCGGCATGCCCCGGGCGAGAACCGTCGACCTACCCTGGGCGGATGGGAAGGGGGCCCGGGACGCGACCCGGGCGTATCGGACCGGGGGGCGATCCGTCGGGGAACCGGCCGTTGGCGACGGTGGGGAGGGCCCGACGATCCCCGGCGGAGATCCCGGTGGCCGCCGAACCCCGAGGGCCGGAGTTTGCTCCTCACCGGTCCGCGGGCCGCGGACGGCCGTCTCAGGGCATCCGGTCGACGATCGCCGAGAGGGCCTGCCCTTTCGGGGGGGCCCGGCCGGCCCGGGTCAGGATCCGCTCCATCGCCGCGAAGGTGACGAGCAGATCCGGCCAGTCGGCGAAGCCCATGTGGCCGATCCGGAAAATCTTCCCCTTGAGGCTGCCCTGACCCCCCTGGAGAAGCACGCCGTACTCCTGTTCGAGGACCTTGCGGAACGTCGCGTCGGTGAATCCCTCGGGGTTGTGGAGGGCGGTCACCGTGTCGGAGGCGTGGGCCGGGTCGGGCAGGAGCTTGAGCCCGAGCGCCTGCGCCGCCGCCCGGCTTGCCTCGGCGAGCCGGTGGGTCCGCTCCAGGCGGCTCTCCAGACCCTCCTCCTTCAGGAGGAGGAGCGCCTCCCGGAGCGCGAGGAAGAGCGGCACCGCGGGGGTCCAGGGGGTGTCGTTGTCCTTGAGCGATTTGAGGTGGGCGCCGAGGTCGAGGTAGTACGATCCCGGGTGCAGGGCGGCGACCGCCCGCTCCGAGAGATGGACCATCGCGAGGCCGGGGGGAGCGCCGAGCCCCTTCTGGCTCCCGGCGACGACCGCATCGATCCCCCACGACTCGATGGGAAGCGGCAGACCCGCGAGCGAACTGATCCCGTCGACCAAGAAGAGGGCGCCGGCGCGACGGACCGCCGGGGCAAGGGCGCCGAGATCGTTCACGACCCCGGCGCTCGTCTCGTTGTGGACCGCACAGACGGCGACGACGTCGCCCTTCTCGAGTTCGGCCCGGGCGGCGTCGACCGACCAGCGCTGGCCCCACGGGGCGGCGACGACCGTCACCTGGGCGGCGAACCGCCGGACGATCTCCTGGGTCCGCTCCCCGAAGTTCCCGTTCGACAGGACCAGCACCCGGCCCTGACGGGGGACGAGGCTCGAATACATCGCCTCGAGGCCGGCGGTGCCGCTCCCGGTCAGGACCACCTGGGCGCCCCGGGTGCCGAAGAGGACCGGCAGGAGCTCCCGGATCTCCCGGACAACCCCGTGGAAGTACTCGCCCCGGTGGTTGAGCGACGGCATCGACATCGCCCGGAGGATCCGGGGATGGATCCGGACCGGGCCGGCGATCAGGAAGGTGGCGGTCTCGGGGTCGAACTTCACGGGCGGCCTCCCGGCAGCGGCACCTGCGACATCAGCGGCTCACCGCGGAGCGCCCGCAAAAGCTCATCGACCACGTCCCGGCCGGCCCGCGCCTGGCCCTCGACGGTCGCCGCACCGATGTGCGGGGTGGGGATGAGCCGGGGGTGGTTCACCAGCTCGGCCCGGGTGGGGGGCTCGGTCTCGAAGACGTCCAGGGCGGCGCCGGCGAGCTGGCCGGATTCGAGCGCCGCGAAGAGCGCGGCCTCGTCGACCAGGCTGCCGCGGGCGACGTTGACGAGGTAGCTGCCCCGGCGCATCTTCGCGATCGCGGCGGCGTCGATCAGATGGTGGTTCTGGGGGGTCAGCGCGGCGTGGACGCTCACGATGTCGCTGCCGGAGAGCACCTCGTCGAGGCCCAGGAGCGGGGTCGCGTCCGGCGACGTCTCGAGGAGCGGGTCAAAGGCCCGGGTCGCGATGTGGAAGGGGCCGAGCGCCGAGGCGATCGCCCGGGCGATCCGGCCATACCCCACGAAGCCGACCGTCTTCCCCGCGAGCTCCCGTCCGTGGGTCGACCGGTCCCACCGGCCGCGCCGGGTTGAGTCGATCGACCCCTGGAGCCCCCGGATGAGGAGGAGGTAGAGCGCGACCGAGAGCTCGACGACGCTCTGGGTCGCCGCGCCGGGCGCGTTGACCACCCGGAGCCCCCGGGCCCGGGCGGCCCCGAGGTCGACGTTGTCGACCCCGACGCCGGCGCGGGCGACGATCGTGAGCTTCGGGGCCCGTCCGATCAGGTCGGCGGTCACCTTGGTCCGGCTCCGGACGATGAGCCCCCACGCCTCCGGGAGCGCGGCGGCGAGCGCTTCGGGGCCGGCGGTCGCATCGACGACCCGGCAGGGTCCCTGTCGGAGCCGCTCGACGGCGGCCGCATCGATCGGATCGGCAACGACCACAGTGGGGAGATCGGGCATGCGGGAGCCGAGACCGACCCCGTTCTAAACGCTTCGGACGGACGGCCGGCCTCAGTTCCGGAGCTTCGGCACCGGCGTCTGGGCGAGGCACTGGTCGACGATCGCCTCCGATCGCACCCCCCGGATCCACGGCTCGGCCTTGACGACAATCCGGTGCGCGAGGGCCGGGCCCGCGAGGCGCTTCACATCGTCCGGCAGCACGAAGCTGCGGCCCTCGAGCAGCGCCCGGGCCCGGGCCACCTTCTGGAGCGCGAGCGAACCCCGCGGCGAGGCGCCGACCTCGGCCCTCGGATCCTGCCGGGTCGCCCGGACGAGATCGACGATGTACCCCTCGACCGACGCGTCGAGCTCGACCGCCTCGACCGCTCCCTGGAGCCGGAGGAACTCGCCGGGGCCGAGGACCGGGGCGACCTCCCAGGTGTCCTGCCGGCGCTCCCGGCGGCGGGCGAGGATCGCGCGCTCCTCCTCGGGCGTCGGGTAGCCGACCCGCAGCCGGAGGAGGAACCGGTCGACCTGGGCCTCGGGCAGCGGGTAGGTTCCTTCAAGCTCGAGCGGGTTTTCGGTCGCGAGGACGAGGAAGGGACGGGCCAGCGGACGGGTCTCCCGTTCGCTCGTGATCTGGTACTCCTGCATCGCCTCGAGGAGCGCCGACTGGACCTTGGGCGGGGCCCGGTTGATCTCGTCGGCGAGCAGGATCTGGGTGAAGAGCGGCCCGGGCCGGAAGGTGAACCGGCCCGTCTGGGGGTCCATGACCTCCCCGCCGGTCAGATCGTGGGGCAGGAGATCGGCGGTGAACTGGATGCGCTGGAACTCCAGGCCGAGCGCGCCGGCAAACGAGCGGGCGATGAGGGTCTTGCCGAGGCCGGGGAGATCCTCGAGCAGGAGGTGGCCGTCGGAGAGGAGGCCGAGCAGCACCTGGTCGACGATCGCCTCCCGGCCGACCACGGCGGTATGGACCGCCGTCCGGACCTCCCGGAGCCTCTCCTGGAGCCCGACCCCGTCGACCATCGAATCCCCAACCCGCCGGGAATTAAAGCGGGATGCCGCCGCCCGGGACGACCGTCGGTCCTCGCCCGGATCCGAGGGTATTCCCCGGCCGTAACGAGTCCGCCTCACCGCAGGCTCTGCCCTCTCCGCGGTCTGACCCCGGCCGGGGGTTTCGGACACCGGGGTTGTCCTCGATTCATCCCCTGCGGACGACCCGTCCGCGTCGGGTCGGGAGGGACCCTTCGTCGGCATTCGGACGCGGCGCTGGGCCGCGTCGCCGACCCAGTCCGTCGCCGACTATGAGGTTGCCTCTCCCGCCCGGGGGCTCGGCTGGGGAAACCTCCAGAAGTAGAGGGCGGCCGCCAGGGCCGCCACGATCAGCAGCGCGCTCCAGCCGATCCGGCCGAGTCCCCCCACCGGGGTCGTGGAAAGGAAGAGCGCGAGCGCGACCACGAGGGCCGGCAGCCCGAGGAAGGCGCCGGCCCGTCGAATCCGCCGCCCCGGCGCCGCCCTCGACAGGACCAGCCACCCCAGGAGGGCGATCCCGCACGCTCCGGCGGCCGCCTCCCCGAGGAGGGTCGGCGGCAGGGTGACCGCGACCCATCCGACGGTCGGCAGCAGGAGGAGGAGGGGAAGCTCGGTCGCCCGGGTCGCGGGATGGGCCTGGGCCGCCGCGACGGCCGCCACGCCCACCGCCACCCCCACGATCTCCTCGCCCCGAGGAAGCCGGCCGAGGAGCGCCGCCCCGAGGAGGATGACCGCCAGCAGGCCGGTCCCCCCCAGCCCGGTCGTCGGGAACTCCCGGAGCCCCATCACGCCCTCCGGGGGCCTCGGAGCGCCGGGCGACGGAGGAATTCGAGCAGGGGCTCCAGGGAGTCGAACCGGTCCCAGTCGATCGTCGGGGCCACCCCCCAGATCGTGGCCACCGTCTCGAGGCGAACGAGCCGGTCGAGCCGGTCGGCGAGCGCGAGCTCCGCGCCGGAGAGTCCGGCCCGGCCGTGTTCGAGCGCCATCGGCGAGGGGCTCAGGATGACGACCGGAAACCCGCGGCGCCTCAGATGGAGCACCAGCGGCCGGGGATCGGTCGAGGCGAGCGGGGACAGCAGGATCGTGGTGACGCCCCCGGGGAAGTGGCGACGCATCGCCACGGCGCACCGCTCGTCGGGGCCGTCCGGCCCCCGGGGGTCGGGCGCGATGAGCCGTTCCCGGATCCGGTAGCGCTGGTGCCGCCCGGCCGCGAGCGGCGTCGCCTCCAGGAACTCCCGGTAGATCGCGACGCCGACCCGGGCCCGTTCCCGCAGGAAGAGGTCGGTCAGGGCAAGCGCCCCGGCCCGGAGGACCGACGCCACCTGGGCGTCACCGTCCGGGCCGAGGGGGGTCGATCGGAGGTCGAGGAGCAGCACCACGTCCCCCGTCCGGTCGACCGCGTAGTCGTTCGCCACCGGACGCCCGAGCCGGGCGGTCGCCCTCCAGTTGATCTGTCGGGGCCCGTCGCTCGGGCCGGCCTCCCGGAGACCGTAGAACTCCCCCGAGGGACCGACGGCGCGCGAGCGGACCTCGCCCGGCCGCGGGACCGTCCGGTGGAGCCGCAGGTTGCCGGCCCGGGCGAGCGTCGGCGGGTACCATTCGAGGACCATGGGATCGCCCTCGACCGTCGCCCCGCGCCGGTAGATCCCGAACGGGTCCTCCCAGGCGAACTCCGGGAGCGGCACCGCGGCGACGGTCGGCCGGGCGAGGACGACCCGGAAGCTCACGCTCCGGCCCGGCCCCGGGCGATTGGCCGGCCCGACGGGCTCCCAGACCCCCGGCCGCGGCTCGGGCAGCGACCAGGAGAGGTCGTCGGGTTCGATCCCCGGCCCGCCGCTCCAGTCGAGCCGCACGGTGGGCGTGGCCCCGGCCCGGTCGCTCGTCCAGCCGGCGCGGATCCGCAGCGACGCCTCCGGAAGGAACAGCGCCACGACCAGCGGGGCGACCAGCAGCGGCAGCGCGGCGAAGAGGGGGACGGGGTCGCCCAGCGCGACCGCGCTCGCCGCCAGGATCCCGCCTCCGGCGAAGAGCAGGACGGCCCGGACCGACCAACCGTCCTTGGGCGACGGCCGCCGCTCGCTCACGGGCTGTCTTCCAAGGCTTCGATCCGCGTCCGGACGTACGCCCGGAACCGGTCCGGGGGAAGACGCCGCAGGGCCCGGAGCGTATCGCCCGTCGGATCGGCGGTCCCCGGCCGGCCCGAACGCCGGTCGAGCCGGTCGAGTGTCGCGAGGATCCGCTCCCGGCCGAGCGGCGTCAGGGCGAACGCCTCCCGGTGGTAGAACCGGTCGGAGGGACTCTGCAGGATCCGCCCGACCCGTGTGGACCCGGTGGCCGAAGGCTCGGCGGCCCAAAGGATCCCGACCGTCGCGAGCGCGATCGCGGCCGCTCCCGCCGCCCCCGCCGGGACGGCGTGGGCGCCGAGATCCACGGCCAGGCCCGCCAGTGCGGCCGCGATCCCGATCAGGGCCAGCCCTTCCACCTTCATGCCGGGATCGCTCCGGCCCGGTCGAGCTCGCCCATCGCCGTGGTGATCGCCGCCCGGGCCCGATCCCGATCCTCCGTCCCGAGCGGCTGGGACGAGTACCGGGCGATCTCGAAGAGCCGGGTCAGCGACTCCGCTGTCACCGGCCCGACTCCGAGCCGGACCAGGTGACGGGCCTGGATCTCGGACGCGGTGTCGAACTCGACGCCGCCCACCATCGGTCCGACCAGTTGAAGGAGCCGCCCGTAGAGTTCGATGATCGCGGGGCGGGGGTCGGCCGGGGTCTCCGAGATCTCGTCCAGCGAGCGGCGGAGGATCCGGCCCAGCTCGGCTCGGGACCGGGCCCGGGCGCCCTCGTCGTCCCCCTCCCGATGTCCGCGCAGCGAGGTCACGAACGGGAGCGCCACGTACCCCACCGCGATCGCGGCGGCGGCCGCCAGGAGCCCGAGCAGCCAGACCGGGATCGACAGGCCCAGCGTCTGGATCGATCCGCCCGGCCCGGTCAGGATGCCGTGCGTCGTGTTGGAAGGGGAGGTGCCGGTCTGGTTCGAGGAGGCCGGGGCGGTCGAGTTGCCGCCGGGCGACTGCGTGCCGGTGAAGGCGTGGCTCAGGGCGACGAACCCGACCAGGAGGAGCAAGACCAGGATGAAGCCGACGACCACCTGGGCCGGAAACGGCGATCGGCCCTGCCGGAACTGGTAGACCAGGAAGACGACGAGCCCCGCGAGCCCGACGCCGACGATCGCCACGCCCAGCACGAGCGGGCTCAGGAGGAGGGTGGTCGACGGGGCGGGGGCCGGCCCGGTGCCCGGGCGGGCCGGGGAGCTCAGGAAGGCGGCGGCCAAGCCCACGGCGGTGCCGATGCCCGCCAGGAGGAGGATCCCGACCCGAAGGGGTCGGGGCAGCGCGGGACGGTCCGGTGCCATGACCGATGTACCCCCGGCCGGCATAAGCTCTTTTGCGGAGGCGGGCCCCGGCGGGGGCCGGCCGCGCGCCGGCCGATCAGGGCGGAGCGGCGAGGTGGCTCCAGACGGTGTTGAACCCCATCAGGATCGAGGCGACCCCGGCCACAACCGCCACGAGGAGGAAGAGGCCGATGAGGAGGTTCCAGGCCATCGGGTACGACGGGGTCGACGATCCCCGGGAACCGAGGTTCAGCCGGTGCAGCACGTACAGGTCGAGATAGAGGGTCACGGGGAATGCGAGCACCGCCATCGCGCCGAACGCGACGAACATGCCCATCATGTCGAACGGCTCGGTCGTGAGGCCGAGCTGGTAGGCCCGAAGGCCGTAGTAGATGACCCCCCAGCCCGAGACAAAGGCGAAGACCCCGACGTAGTGCGTCGGGAGCTGGAAGCGGATCGCGCCGAAGAATCCGAGGAGGACGAGTCCGATCAGGACCGTCGGATCGTAGAACAGCATGTTGTAGGCCGCCGGCAGGGGCCAGGTGAATTCGCCCCACAGCCCGAGCAGCAGGAGGAATCCGCCCAGGACCCCGAGCATCCAGGCTCCGCCGCGAAGCTGCGACTCGACCGCGTCGCGGTTCTCCCGACCCAGATACCACGACCCGAGGGCGGTGTAGAACAGCACCGCGGTCACCAGGATCAGCGTGTCGAGCTCAATGCCCAGATTGTCGATGAACGACATGGTCCCGTTCCCCGGGGGCCCGCGGCCCCTCGGTCACGGGGACCGGCGGTGGGGCAGATAAACCCTCGGTCAATTCCCTCCGGACGGAACCGGGGCCGGAGGGGACGGCGGCCGGAGGAAATAGCCCGCCCGGCGTTCGTGCTCCTTCCGTACGACCGCGAAGTCGTCGACCGTCCAGCCGAGGTCGAAGGCGGCCCGGAAGGCATCGCGCACGGCATGCCGCCAGGGCCGGACCGACTCCGGGTCATGCTCCATCAGGACCATCAGGTCGAACGGAATCTCGAGGACCGCCTCCCCGGCGCCCGACGGCTCCGCGACCGCGACCGGCCGGCGCAGCCCGCTGGGGCCCTCCTCGGTCTCGAGGAGCGGCTGCGCGCGCTCCCACCGGGCGGCCTCCTCCTCCCGGGTGGGACGGTGGCCGCCGATCCGCTCGACGACCCGGGGCTCCTCGAGGGTCCAGACCGCCCGGAGCCGGTCGGTCTCCTGCCCCGCGTGGATCCGGTCGGAGATCTGGCCGTAGTAGTGGACCAGATAACGGTCGGGCCGGGCCCCGAGCTTGCGGACCGCGAGGTTCGCGTTGCGGCTCTGGAGCGGATCGAAGTTCCACCGGATCTGCGGGAGCCCCAGCTCGACGACCTCGTCGCGCTGGGCGAGCTTCAGCCGAAAGCCGACGCCGTGGTGCTGGTACTCCGGCCGGACCCCGGTCAGGTGGGAGTAGTGGTAGAGGGTCTGGCCGTCCCAGCCGAGGAATCCGAAGGTGAAGCCGACCAGGTAGATGTCGACGAAACCGCCGAGGACGATCCCGCCGTTGTCCTGGACCGCCCGCTGGAGCCCCGGGGAGAGCGTCGGCTCGTCGCGGTGCCCCCAGATCTTCCGCTGGAGCTCCTCGACCTGCCGGTACTCCTCGGGCTTGCGGAGCCGACGGTAGAGGATCTCCTCCTTCGGCGCGGCCACCTTCCGACGAGGGGCCCGGAATACTTAAACCGCGGGCTCCCGGCCGGCGGTCAGCGCCGGATCCGGAGTTCGCCGAGCCGCTGGGCGTAGCGGAGCTCGTCGGCCGGGGTGAGCTCGCCGAGCGCCTCCTCGAGCTCGGGGATGTTCCGGAGGAACTCGGCCTTGCTGCGGGTCCGCATGAGGTGCTCGAACCGGAGCCGGGCGAAATAGTAGGCGCCGGCCATGTAGCCGCCGATGATCACCAGGATCGGTCCGACGACCGCAAAGAGGAGGTTGTAGTTCGTGGTCGGCGTCGCGGTCACCGAGTTGATCGCCGGGAACGGGCCGACGGTCGAGAGCGGGGTGAAGTAGCCAACCACCAGGACGGTGAGGAAGACCCCGACGGCCAGGACGAAGTCGGCAACGACCGCCCGGTAGGTGCGGAGCCCCTCCTCCCAGCGTCGGCTCCACTTTCGGGGGGAGGGACCGGCCGACATGCACCGGGTGGGATGAACCGGCGGATAAGAAGGTATGGAATGTCGCGCCGGGGGAGCGACCGGCCGGCTACGATCGGGGGGGAGGCGGGCCGGTCCGGCCGTACCGGGAGGCGCCGGCCCCCGCCGCGGGCCGGGCCGTGGGCCCGGAGGGGGGCGGGATCGTGGCGAGGAGCGGCCGGTGCTGGAGGTAGAGGTAGCCGGCGCCGACGATCGCGACGACCAGGGCGGCGGCCCCGACCTCCGGCCCGCTGAAGGTCGGGAAGGCGATCAGAAGGTAGCCGAATCCTCCCATCGCGACCGAGAGCACCGGGCTCGCCCGGCGGGATGGTACGTACCGTCCCGGCAGGCTCAGGAGGGCCCCCATCGCCGCGAGGGCCAGGAGCGCCAGCGACTGCCCGACCGCGAGGCCGATCGCCGGGGCGTTCAGCGTCGCCGCGGCGAGCGCCTGGGCCATGAGCGCGAGCACGAGGATCGCGGCGATCCCGGCCCGGAACGCGAGGGCGTAGAAGGGACCGGCCGGCCCGGTCCCGAAGTAGCGGCTGCGCAGGAGCCCCCACTCGGCCCCCTCCCCGACCGCGAGGAGCAGGGCGAGGAAGAGGATCGCACCCGGCCAGGCGCCGTGGCCCGTCGACGCGAGGAAGAGGAGCAGGAAGATCGCGAGCGGGACCCCGACGAAGAGGCCGCCCGTGTACGCGAAGATCGCCCGTCGTTCGTTGAACCGGGTCTCCTCGACCTGCGGGGTCGCGAACCGGCCGACCTCGTAGTAGACGAATCCTCCCGAGAGCAGGACCCCGGCCACCGCGCCGAGGGAGAGCGAGGCGACGACCATCTAGCGCCTCCGGCGGCCGAAGGCGAGGAACCCGGTGTGGCCGAGCATCTCGAAGTCGGGCCGCGTACCGCCGTCGCCGACGTGGAGGGCCCGCACCAGCACCTCCTCGGCATCGACCGGACCGAATCCGGCCGACCGCATCTCCCGGACCGACCGCTCGAGCTGGTTGTAGGTCGGGCTGTAGGTGACCAGGTACCCGCCGGGGACGAGCGCGGAGCGGGCCGCGGTGACGACCTGCCAGGGCTCGGGCAGGTCGAGGATGACCGCGTCCAGGGCGTCGGTGTCGAGGCCGTCGGCGACCACGTCGCGCTCGACGAACCGGACCCGCTCCTCCCATCCGGCGGCCGCGACGTTGGCCCGGGCCGCCCGGAGGAAATCGGCCCGCCGGTCGTAGGAGACGACCGTGCCGGTCGGTCCGACCGCGTGGGCGAGGGCGAGCGTCAGGGCGCCGCTGCCCGCGCCGGCCTCGGCGACCCGCGCGCCCGGGCCGAGCCCGGCACGGAAGACGATCTGCGCCGCATCCTTGCCGGTCACGATCTGCGCGCCCCGCTTGAGCCGCGCCAGCCGGTCGGCGAGGCTCGGCCGGAGCGCGGTGTAGGCGACGCCGAGCCAGGTGAAGGCGGTGCCCGGGACCGCGCCGATGAGGGCGGAGAGATCGATCGACGCGGAGCGGTCGAGCGTCTGGGTCCCGGCCCGGAGGGGGGCCAGGACCGGATCCGCACCCTCCCCGTCCAGGAGCACCCACTCGCCTTCGCGGAACGGACGGGGGCCGGGGGCCATGCCCGACCGACCGCGGCGCTCCATATCAACCGCTCGCCCGGAGGCGGCGCGGCGGCGTCGGGGGGCTTATCCGCCGGACGGCCTCCGGGAGCCGGTGACCGGAGGGCGATCGACCCGGTCGGTCCGACGAATCCGGGCCGGCCGCGTGGCGGTGATCGATGTCGGCTCCCACACCGCCCGGCTCGCGGTCTACGAGGTCGAGGCCCGGGGCGGCTTCCGGGTCGTCTTCCGGGCGAAGGAGGTCCCGAGGCTCGGCCGCCAGATCGCGGAGGACGGGAGCCTGAGCCCGGGGGCGATCGACCGGGGGCTTCACGCCCTCGACCGGTTCGCCCGGGACCTCCAGGAGCTCGGGCGACCGCCGGTCCGGGCCGTGGCCACGAGCGCGGTCCGGGACGCGCCGAACCGCGGCCGGTTCCTCCGCGAGGTCCGACGGCGGACCGGCCTCACGCTCCGGGTCCTCACGGGCGAGCAGGAGGCCTACTACGGCTACCTCGGGGTCGCCGCCGCCTGGCCGGTCGACCGCGACCTCATCGCCGATCTCGGGGGCGGGTCGCTCCAGCTCGCCCGGACCCGGGACGGACGGCTGGCGGCGACGTGCTCGCTGCCGCTCGGGGCCCAGCGGCTCTCCGACCGGTTCCTCGAGCACGACCCGGCGCTCCCGAAGGAGCGGCGACGGCTCGTTGCGGAGGTCGACGCGTGGTTGAACTCCGCGCGCCGGCTGCGCGGCGCCCGAAGGCTGATCGCGGTCGGGGGCACCGGCCGGGCGCTCGCCCGGGCCGTCATCCAGCTCCGGAACTATCCGCTCCCCCAGGCCCACGGATTCGAGCTGCGTCGCCGCGACCTCAAGCGGCTCGCCGAGCTCCTCCACCCCCTGGCCGCCGAACGGCGCCGGGCGTTGCCGGGGATCGGCCGCGCCCGGGCCGAGGTCCTCCCGGCCGGGCTCGAGACGTTCCGCCGCCTCCTCGACTGGACGGGGCTCGACCGGATCCTGGTGAGCGGCCACGGGATCCGGGAAGGCCTGCTCGTCGAGTTCGCGGGCCTCCCGGTGCCGGCCTCGGCCGACACCCTCCTCGACCGGTCGCTCGGCTCGATCGGGATGACCTTCGGGCCGTTCGTGCCCCGGCAGTTCCGGGTCCGGGCCATCGCCGAGCGGCTCTTCGACCGCGTCGCGCGCCGTCAGGGGTGGGGGGACGAGGAGCGGATGGCGCTCGCGACGGCCGCCGTCCTCCACGACGTCGGCCGGGTCGTCGACGACTGGCGGTCGGAGCGGCACGCCTCCTACCTGCTCCGCCACCTGCCTCACCTCGGACTCTCCCACCGGTCGATCGGCCTCGCCGCGCTGGCGGTCCTGGCCCGGGAGGAGGAGGATCTTCCCCGGGGGGTCCGGCGGGAGTGGCGGCCCTTGCTGGACGGAACTAGCCTTAAAACGGCCGGCCTCCTCGGCAGCCTCGTGCGGGTCGCCGCCTCGCTGACCGATCTGGGGGTCCGGGCCGGGCCCGTTGGGGGCGGACGTCGGCTCGAGCTCCATGCCCCGCGCCGGTTCGGCCGGGCGGCCCGGGAGCGGCTGGAGGAGAAGGCCGTGCGGCCGCTCGCCGCCCGCTTCGGGCTCCGGACGGAGGTCGATGCCGGCTGACCGGCGGCCGCCCCCGCCGGGGCGCCACGGCTATCCGGGGCGGATCATCGCCTTCGAGGGGCTCGACGGCAGCGGGAAGTCGACGCAGGCCCGGCTCCTGGTCAAGTGGCTCGGGGCGCTCGGCTACCGGGTCTTCTTCACCGAGTGGAACTCGTCGGACCTGGTCTCCGACGCGATCCGGCGCGGCAAGAAGCAGAACCTCCTCACCGCGACGACCTTCTCGCTCCTCCACGCCGCCGACTTCGCCGACCGCTTCGAACGGCAGATCGCTCCGCCGCTGCGGGCCGGGTACCTGGTCGTCTGCGACCGCTACGCCTACACCGCCTTCGCCCGGGACGCCGCGCGGGGCTGCAACCCCCGGTGGGTCCGCAACCTCTACGCCTTCGCTCCGCGTCCGGACCGGGTGCTCTACTTCCGGGTCCCGGTCGCAACCTCGATCGCCCGGAAGCTCGCCGCCCGCGAAAAGATCAACGCCTGGGAGGCCGGCATGGACCTGGGGCTTTCCGAGAATCTCCTCGAGAGCTTCCGGCTCTTCCAGACCCGGCTCAAGCGCGAGTACGACCGGCTCGCGCCCCGGGATGGTTTCGTGACGATCCGGGCCGACCGGGGGGTCGAGTCGGTCGTCGCGTCGGTCCGCCAGCAGATCCGGCCGCTGCTCGCCGGCTTCCCGACCGCGGAGGCGCTCGTCCATGGCTGAGACCTACGGGACCCGGCTGCCCCGGGCGACCGACGGCCCGATCCAGGGACGGCTCATCGTCATCGAGGGCGCCGACGGCTCGGGTCGGACGACCGAGGTCGCCCGGCTCAAGGAGTGGCTCGAGATCGAGGGGCACCCGGTCGTCGACACCGGGCTGCGGCGCTCCCGCCTGGTCGGCGCGGAGATCGACCGGGCGAAGCTCGGGCACACGCTGAGCCCGACGACGATGTCGATCCTCTACGCCGCCGATTTCGCCGACCAGCTCGAGAACAAGATCCTCCCCTCGCTCCTCGCGGGGAGCGTGGTGCTCGCCGACCGCTACATCTACACGCTGATGGCCCGGGCGGTGGTCCGGGGCGCCTCCCGGGAGTGGGCCCGTCGGCTGTATTCGTTCGCCCTGGTCCCCCATCTGACGATCTTCCTCGACGCCCGGCCCGAGATCCTGCTCCACCGGGCGATCGCCCGGTACGGATCGCTCGACTACTGGGAGTCCGGGATGGACCTCTCGATCTCCCGGGACCGGTTCGAGAGCTTCTTCGCGTTCCAGCGGCTCCTGCAGGCCGAGTTCGACTGGATGGCCCGGGAGTACGGCTTTGTCCGGGTCGACGCCGATCGGGATCCCGACGCGGTCGACGTCGAGGTCCGGGCGGCCGTCGCGCGCCTCTACGCGCGGCGCTGAGCCGACGGGCGCGCCCGTTATTCTCCCCGGCGCCTCGCCCCGCCGATGTCGAATCCCCCCGTGGCCTTCCGGGAGAGGATCGGGAGCCCGCTCGTCGGGACGGCCCCCCGGCTCCTGCTGCTCGGCAGCGGGGAGCTGGGCCGGGAGATCGCGATCGAGGCGATGCGGCTCGGCGCCGAGGTGATCGCGGTCGACCGCTACCCCCATGCCCCGGCGATGCAGGTCGCCCACCGGCACCGGGTCCTCCCGATGACCGACCCGGCCGAGCTCCGGGCGGTCGTCGAACAGGAGCGCCCGGATCTGATCGTGCCCGAGATCGAGCAGGTCGCCACCGACGAGCTGGTCCGGCTCGAATCGGAGGGCTGGACGGTGATCCCGAACGCCGAAGCGACCCGGATCACGATGGACCGGGAGCGGCTCCGCCGCCGGGCCGTCGATCTCGCCCGGGTGCCGACGAGCCGGTTCGCCGTCGTCCGTTCCCGGACGGAGGCCCACGCCGCCGCCCGGGAGATCGGGTTTCCCTGCCTCTTCAAGTCGATGATGTCGAGCTCGGGCCACGGCATGACCCGGGTCGATGCCCCGACGCAGGTCGACGCGGCCTATGCCGAGGCGAGCGAGCACGGCCGGGTCCCCGACCCCCGGGTCATGGTCGAGGAGTTCCTCCGGTTCGACCGGGAGGTCACGATGCTGACCCTCCGGCACTACGGCCCCGACGCTCGGCCGGCCACCACCGTCCTCGATCCGATCGCCCACGTCCGGCCGGGGACGCTCTACCACGAGAGCTGGCAACCCGAGCGGTTGCCTCCGGAGGTCGAGGCGGAGCTCGACCGCGTGGCCCGGCGGGTCACCGACAGCCTGGGCGGATTCGGGATCTTCGGCGTCGAGTGCTTCGTCGCCGGGCGTCGGGTCTACTTCAGCGAGGTCTCCCCGCGGCCCCACGACACCGGCCTCGTGACCCTGGGAAGCCAGTGGAACAGCGAGTTCGCCCTCCACGCCCGGGCGATCCTCGGCCTCCCCTACCTCGGACCGGAACCGACCACCCCGGCGGCCGCGCATGTCATCCTGGCGACCGGATCGGGCCCGGCTCCGGAGCTGGGCGGCCTCGGCGACGCGCTCGCGGAACCCGGGGTCCGGCTCTACCTCTTCGGGAAGCCGGAGGCCTACCCGGATCGGCGGCTCGGCGTCGCGGTCGCCCGGGGCGCGACGGTGGACGAGGCCCGGCGAAGGGCCGCCGAGGCGGCCCACGCGGTCGAAGCGAAGATCACCTACCCGTCGGAACCGCCCCGCACCGGCTGACCGACCCCGACGGACGCTCGAGCGGCCCCGGGAGGCCGCGTCGGGCGTTCCGACGGGGGCCGATCCGCCGGGGGCACGCCCCGGCCGGGGGAGCGGCGCTGCGCTCCCCGCCCGTGCGCGACGGGGCCGAGCGGTCCCGCCGCTCGACTCCCCCGGTGGCGCCGGTCCCGAGGGGATCGACCCCGCCGGCCTCGGTGGGCGGGCGTGCACGACCGCCCACCGACCGAATGTCGGGAGCCTCCGCGGGGGAGTCGGTCGGGCCCCTCGCCCCGGGGAGGAGCCCCCGAAGATCGCCGTCCGTCCCCGGTGTTCTCGCCGGTTCACGGATACGCCTGGAGCAGGACCGCGAGCAGGAGGACGGCCAGCATGAGGGCGAGGTTGATCATCGAGACGGTCCGGCTACGGCGGCGCAGGGCCCGGAGATCGGCGAAGCGACGTTCCCGGGCCAACCGGACGATCTTCGGCCCGTAGTAGGCGCCGTGCAGGTAGATCAGGGCGACCAGCACGACCACGACGAGCCCCTTCGCGAGGAGCACCTCGCCGCCCGGGGTCGTCGTCAGCGCGGAGAGGGAGGGGAGGTACCAGGTGGCGTTGAAGAGGCCGGTGGCCACGAGGATCACCAGGGTCGGGTTGGTGAACTGGCCAAACCGCCGGGCGACCTTCGCCACCATGGCGGTCCGCTCCGACTCGTCGCGGTGCAGGGTGTAGCTGACCGGCTCGAGGATGAGCCAGAAGAAGAACGATCCCCCGACGAACAGCACGGCCGCGAAGAGGTGCACGTAGAGCACCGCGAGGTCCAGATCGTTCATCCCGGAGCGACCTCACCGACCGGCTCGGGACCGGCTTCCGCCCCGAAGGGACAGGCCGGATCGCTGCCCAAGGGGTCCCCGGTCTCGGCCAGCGCCCGGGCCCGGCTGCCGCCGCAGTAGGACCGGGCCGGGCAGCGCCCGCACGGCCCGGCAAACCGGCGGGCCCGGATCGCCTGGAGCAGGGGATGCTCCTGGTAGACGCGTCTCAGATCGTCGGTGACCACGTGACCGAGGGGAAGGTCCATGAGCCCCCCCGGGGTGATCGTCCCATCGTGGGCCACGAAGACGACCCCGTCGCCGTCGAGCGTCCCGACGGGGGCGATGGAGGAGGGGGCGACCGGCGGGCCGAGGCGCCGGCGCAGCCGGGAGGCCATCGTCGGGTAGGCGCCGGCCGAAGGCGGGGCGATGCCCGCTTCCCTCTCGGCGCGGACCCGCCGGAGCCACGGCCCCTCGACCGCGCGTACGGTGAGACCGTAGCGCGAGACGTCGTAGAGCAGGTGTGCGACCGCGCCGATCGCCCCGGGGGCGAGCTCCCCCAGGGCCGCGGCCCGGCCCGTCCGAACCAGGAAGAAGACCTCCCAGACCGGCACCCGGTACAGCTTCAGGAGCGCGCCGAGGGCGGGGAGCTCCTCCTGCCGCCCGGGCAGCACGGTGGTGTTGACCTGCACCCGGAGCCCGACCGTCTGGGCCGCATCGATCGCCCGCTCGGTGGCCCGGAAGCTCCCCGGCACGCCCCGGTGCGCGTCGTGGGAGGCCGCGGTGGCCCCATCCAGGCTGAAGGAAACCGCCGAGATCCCGAGATCGGCCCAGCGGCGCATCAGCGCCGGGGTCAGCCGGTCGGACACCGACGGAGCGACCGCGACGGGGAGCCCGAGCGCCCGGGCCCGGGCGACGAGGTCGAGATGATCCGGACGGGCGAGCAGATCGCCCCCCGTCAGGACCAGGATCGGCCGGGGGGACTCCCACCGGGCGAGCGACTCCATCCACGCGAAGCCCTCGGCGGTCGAGAGTTCGCCCGGCCTCGGGGCCGGTTCGGCCGACGCCCGGCAGTGGCGGCAGCGGAGCGGGCAGCTTTGGGTCGTCTCCCAGAAGACCAGCCGAGGCTGGCGGCCGTGGATCATCGCGACGCCCTCCCGGGCCCCGCGGCGCTCACGGGTGGAGCGGCCGGGTGGAGTCGAAGGCCTCGTCCAGGATCCGGGTGACCCCGCGGTGGAGGAGCTCGGCCGCGCTCGAGCGGCTCACTCCGAGCGCCCTCGCGACCCCTGCCAGGCCGGTGCGCCGAGGCACCTCGAAGTACCCGAGCCGGCGGGCCACCTCCAACGCCGCCCGCTGTCGGGGTGTGAGGCCGGGCCGGGCCGCCCAGGGGCGGAGGCTCCGCAGCATCGCCCCGTCGCGCATCAGGGCCTTTTCGCGGGCCTGACGTTCGGCCCGAGTCGCCGTCGGGCGGGGACCGACGACCTCCCACGGCACCGGCCGGGCCCCGGGAGCCTCGAGGAACCGGCAGCTCCGGCAGAGGAGGCCGGCCGAGAACAGGATCCGACAGCGCGCGTTGGTGGTCGCCTCGACCCGCACGACCGCGATGTCGGCCGGCGCGCGGGGCGCCCCGGTGACCTGGACGACCTCCGGATCCCCGGGGAGCTCGGCGAGGGCCCGGTCGACGACGCCGGGCGGGCCGCTGAGCTCCAGCAGGTGGACCGACCGGCGTCCGCCCGGCAGGATCGGTTGGCAGGCCCGCATCCGGACGGTGAGGCCCTCGGACCGGGCCAGGCGTCGCACCCAACTGGGGTCCGGCCCCACCTGGGCGGTCATCTGGAGGAGTCCGTCGGGGATCGACCGGCCTTCCCCGCTTCCCCCCGTGGACCGGCCGTTCCGGCGCCGCGGCATCGGTCGGGGGAGGAGCGCCCGGGGGTATCACCGTTGGGGGGGGTGCGGGGCCGCGGTGGCAGATCGATCCCTCCATCCAATGGGGACCATGCCTCAGTCCGCGACCAGCGGGAGCGGGGTCGGGGACTCGCCGATCGAATCCCCCGCCGCGGACGGCCGAGGGGTCGAGAGCGCCATCGCTTCGCGGATCAGCGCCTCGGCCTCCGCGGGAGCCACGCCGAGCTCGCGGGCCCACGCCCCGGCCCGGTCGACGACCCGCCGCTCCTGCCCGGGGTCGTGCAGCGCCAGGCCGTGCCGGCGCTTGAACTCCCAGAGACGCGCGACGGTGCGGGACCGGGCCGCGTAGAGCTCGACGAGGGCCCGGTCCACGCGCTCGATCAAGCGCCGGTAGCTTTCGACCGAGGGTTCCGAGGACGCGGCGTCGCCGGTCATCGCTCCCCCAAGGCCGACGCCATCTTGGGGTGCGAGCCTTACCGGTCAGGGGCCGGCATTACGGGATCCGGACGGCTCCGGGCCCGATGGAGCTGGTCGTCGCCTCCAATTTCGACCCCGAGCTGATCGCCACGACCCGGGAGTTCCCCATCGCCTCCTTCTTCGGCAACTTCCCGGTCACCCTGGTGGGCGGGGGCCGACCCCCGCACATCCTGCCTCCGGTCACCGAAGCCCAGTTCCGGGCCCACCTGGCGGCGGTCCACGCCACCGGCCGGGAGTTCTACGCGACCTTCAACACCTCCGACCTGGGTCTCCGGGAGTACTCGACCGGATTCTTGGACCGGCTCAAAGCGGAGGTCGCCCGTCTCGTCGATATCGGGGTCGACGGATTCGTGGTCGCGATCCCGGCCCTGGTGGAGTGGATCCACCGGGAGTACCCCTACACCCGGATCAGCGTCTCGACCTTCGCCCGGATCCGCACCGTCGCCCAGGGGGAGTACTTCCTGCGCCGGGGCGCCGACACGCTGGTCATCGAAGAGGCCAACCGGGACTTCCGGCTGCTGGAAGGTCTCGCCGGCGCGGGGGCTCGCGTCGAGGTGCTGGTCAACCAGACCTGCATCCATGACTGCCCGTTTCGCTTCCACCACCTCAACACCAGCTCTCTCGCCTCCCAGACCGACACCGTCGACCCCCCCTGGTTCGAGTTTCCGCTGCTCCAGTGCGGTCTCGAGGTCGCCCGGGATCCCGCCCAGATGATCGCGGGGATCTTCATCCGGCCCGAGGATCTGGACCTCTATGAGGAGGTCGGCGTCCACCGGTTCAAAATCTCGGGCCGCAACCAGACGACGCCGTGGATCCGCCGGGTCGTCCGGGCGTACACCGCCCGGGAATATCCGGGGAACCTCCTCGACATCCTGAGCTACGTGCAGAACCGGGGGCCCCGAGCGGCACTGCAACGGCTCGATCAGGAGGGGGTCCTTCCGGAGATCGTACAGCCTCTGAGAGCCGCCCTCGATCCCCTCGAATCGATGACGATCGACAATCGGGCCTTCCCGAAGGGGTTCTTGCGTCGGATCGCGGCGACCGACTGCCGGACGACCTCCTGCCGGGAGTGCGGCTACTGCGCCGCCGTGGCCCGACGGGTCGTCCGCATCGGGGGACGCCCCCTGTCGGAGTACGCCCCTCCGTCGGACCTTCCCCTGGGCGAGGATTTGCTTCCGGCGTTCGGTTTGCCGACCCTCGTGGAGCTTGCCCGCCGGCCGGACGGCGCCGACGATCCGGCCCCCCGATGAACGAGGGATGGGTCGAGGGAACGGCCCGCCTACGGAAGAATCGTGATCTTGCCGGACCGGCCCATCGAGACCTGGAGCTTGCCCTTGAAGTCCTTCACCCAGCCGTCGGTGATCTGGATTTTCATGCCCGCCTTGTACTTCGCGATGTCGTCACCCCAGAGGGTCAGGGTCGTCGTACCGGTGGAGTCCTGAAGGGTCGCGTCCGCCACCGAGGAGGTGCCGCGCGAGGTGGTGACCTCACGGGGCGTCGAGACGGCCGTGATCGAGGCGGTAAAGGTGGCGTTCTGGTTGGCTCGGATGCTCGCGATGTCGCCCATAGCGTTGGGGGCTGGCCGCGCGGAAGCTTAAGGCCTTTGCCTGTTCGGAGCTTGGGACAAAACCTCCCGTGTTCCCCTCTCGTCAGGCGGCGATTCGATCCAGCCGTAGCTCCCGTTCGGTCCACTTCAGATACGCCAGCCTCCTCAGGTTGTAACTCACCGCTCGCAGGCTCG
>DAHXNZ010000201.1 GCA_027365105.1 Thermoplasmata archaeon | reverse complement strand
AGAAATTATGCAAGGTGGGTCCTTTAATGATTGGCAGGGATTAGATTGGTCTAAAGCCAATAAGCATTTAGGTATTATTGAAGCATATAAGCATCTGATTAATCTTAGGAAAAACACTTATGTTTGCTTTGCTCATAGGGGCAGCCGTAGGTTCGATAGTGGATTAAAATAACCGCAAACCCTTATTTTACGTGCTTTTCGAGATGATTCATAAGCACCATTTCGATATAAGTTGACATCTGTTCACCAAAGAGGGCACATTGCTTTTTTAGAAGTAAATAGACCTCATCGCTTACATTTATGGTTAATCTATGGGTGGGCATGAAATATCATAGAGGGGGAGTATTTAATACTTCCCATAAACACTCACGAAAATGCATCAATTCTGATCGTGAAAACTTAAATACTATCATGTAAACAATCTAACTGATAAATATGGCAAATGAAAATATCTTATCTGGCGGTATAGTGCCCCCGGCAGTTGCACTTACCAACGCAGA
>DAHXNZ010000200.1 GCA_027365105.1 Thermoplasmata archaeon | reverse complement strand
ATACCCTGGTATACCTGAGTGCATACCTTCCAATGAATAATCCCAGAGGAAATCCGATTATTAATGACAGAAGAGCACTGTCAATACCCTGGGCAAATGAATTTATGAACGCCTGTCGTGAAAGCATAGCCAGAGTACCTGTGCCAGAGAATGATGAGATTTCATTAAAAGAAAAGAAATTTATTACAACATAAATAAATGGTATTCCAATAACAAGTAAAAGGAATATTGATGGAGCAAAAAGGAATGCCCACCATTTAATATTTTTATTTATCATGCTTACTCCATTATGCTCTGCCATTGAAGTATCCAGCTTTCAGAGTTGTTATATATCTCCTGTGCAGAGATATAGTTATTCAGAGGTATTATTGAACTCTGGTTCATTGTTGCTGAATAGGAAGGTGGCATCACGATTGTACTGTTTGCCGGATACATCCATTCGTTTGTGGGAATCTCGTTTTGCACAGTTGGACTCAGGAAATAATTTACAAATTCCTTCTCA